>MEGM01000063.1:7115-20478 GCA_001725505.1 Rubrivivax sp. SCN 70-15
CGCCGGCCGACGCCGCGTCGGCCGCGATCAGCGGCGAGCTCAGCCTGAGCCCGGCGCTGAAGGCACAGGCCGCGCCCGGCGACACGGTGTTCGTCTTCGCGCGCGCGGTCCAGGGCCCGAAGATGCCGCTCGCGATCCTGCGCCTGCAGGTGAAGGACCTGCCGGCCAGGTTCAGGCTCGACGATTCGCTCTCGATGAGCCCGGCAGCGCGCCTGTCGTCGGCGGCCGAGGTGATCGTCGGCGCGCGCGTCAGCAAGACCGGCAACGCGATGCCCCAGCCCGGCGACCTGCAGGTGCTGAGCGCGCCGGTCAAGGTCGGTACCAGCGGACTGCAGCTCGAAATCAACGACACGGTGCGCTGAAATCGGCCCGGCCTGCAAGAAGGGCCGGCTTTTGGTACCGTCGGCCCTCGTTCGGAGAGGGAGACGCGTTTTGACCGAGATGACTGCGAGGCTGCGGGCGCTGTCGCCGCAACGCCTGAGAGGCATGCGGCGCGGCATCGAGAAGGAGAGCCTGCGCGCCGACGCCGCGGGCCGGCTGGCGCTGACGCCGCACCCGGCAACGCTGGGCTCGGCGCTGACGCACCCGCGCATCACCACCGACTTCAGCGAGTCGCAGCTCGAGTTCATCACCGGTGTGCACGACAGCGCCGAAGCCTGCGTGGCCGAGATGCGCGACATCCACCGATTCGTCGTTCCCGAGATCGGCGACGAGCTGCTCTGGGTCGCGAGCATGCCGTGCCGGCTGCCGATCGACGAGACGATCCCGCTCGGCCGCTACGGCAGCTCGAACGTCGGGCGGATGAAGAGCGTCTACCGCATGGGCCTGGGCTACCGCTACGGCCGGCGCATGCAGACGATCTCGGGCATCCACTACAACTGGTCGCTGCCCGGCCTGGGCGACGACGACTACTTCGCGCTGATCCGCAACTTCCGCCGCCATTCGTTCCTGCTGCTGCTGCTGTTCGGCGCGTCGCCGGCGGTGTGCTCGAACTTCGTCGAAGGACGGCCGCACGAGCTGCAGACCATCGGCGACGACAGCCTTTATCTGCCCTATGCGACCTCGCTGCGCATGGGCCGGCTCGGCTACCAGAGCGAGGCGCAGGCGTCGATCGCGGCCAGCTTCAACAACCTGGAGAGCTACGGCCGCTCGCTCGAGCAGGCCTTGATGCAGCCGTACCCGCCGTATGCGGCGATCGGCGTGCGCAACCCGGGGGGCGAATACAACCAGCTCTCGACCAGCCTGCTGCAGATCGAGAACGAGTTCTACGGCACGATCCGCCCGAAGCGCACGATCCGCCCCGGCGAGCGCCCGCTGCACGCGCTGCGCGAGCGCGGCGTCGAGTACATCGAGGTGCGCTGCATGGACCTCGATCCGTTCGAGCCGATCGGCATCGGCGCGGAGACGATGCGCTTCCTCGACGTCTTCCTGCTCCACGCCCTGCTCGCCGACAGTGCGCCCGATTCGCCGGCCGAGATCGCCGCGCTCGCGCGCAACCAGCACCGCACCGCGGCGCAGGGCCGCATGCCCGGGCTGAAGCTCGAGCGCGACGGGGGCGAGGTGCTGCTCATCGACTGGGCGCACGAGATCGTCGCCGGCTGCGCGGCGCTGGCGCGCCAGCTCGACGAGGCGCTCGGCGGCCGCGCCTACCAGGCCGCCGTCGACGCTGCCGGTGCGCGGCTGCGCGACCTCGACAGCACGCCGTCGGCGCGCGCATTGCGCGCGATGAGCGCCGACTTCGGCGGCTCGTTCCCGGCCTTCGCGCGCGCCTGCTCGGCGGCGACGCGCGAGCGTTTCCTCGCCGAGCCGCTGGCCGCCGCCGGCCGCGAGCGCTTCATCGCGATGGCCGCCGAATCGGTGGCCGCGCAGCGCGCGATCGAGGCGGCCGACCGCTTGCCGTTCGAGGACTACCGGCTCGAGTACCTGTCGGTCGAGCGGCTGCAGGTCGAGCGCGCGGCGGCCTGACCCGGGCCGCGCGTCAGGACTTCATCCGCAGCAGGCGCGAGATGTCCGCCGCGGCCTCGCGCAGGCGGGGCAGGAAGCGCTCGCGCATCTCGGCCGGCGGCGTGCGGTTGGCCTGGCCGCTGATGTTCAGCGCCGCGATCGTGCGCCCGCTGCGGTCGACGATTGGCGCGGCGAGCGAGACCAGACCTTCCTCGAGCTCCTGGTCGACCAGGCACCAGCGCTGCTCGCGCGCCTCGTCCACCGCGCGCTGCAGCGTCTGGGCGTCGGTCAGCGTGCGCGAGGTGTAGCGCGGGCGCGGCGCGGCCTCGAGGCGGCGGCGGCATTCGTCGGCCGGCAGCGCGGCGAGCAGCACCCGGCCCATCGAGGTGCAGAACGCCGGCAGCCGGCTGCCGGTGCCGAGGTTGATGCTCATGATCTTGTGCGTCGGCACGCGCAGCACGTAGACGATCTCCGTGCCGTCGAGCACCGCGACCGAGCAGGACTCCCTGACCTCGGCGGCGAGCGCCTCCATCACGGGCTCGGCCAGGTTCCACAGCGGCAGCGAACTGAGGTAGGCGAAGCCCAGGTCGAGGATCTTGGGCGTGAGCCGGAACTGGCGACCCTGGCTCTCGACGTAGCCGAGCTGCGCCAGCGTGAGCAGGATGCGGCGCGCGCCGGCGCGCGTCAGCCCGGTGCGCTGGGCGACTTCGCTCAGCGTCTGCGCCGGCGCGGCGGCGCTGAACGAGCGGATCACCGTCAGCCCGCGCGCGAACGACTGCACGTAGCTGTCGCCGGGACGCGGCGGCGGGGCAGGGGCGGGCGGGGCGGGTTCGGACATCGGGTCGCTGATTATCCGCAGCGACGCCGCCCGCTCACTCAACACGCGGTCAAACCCAGCCGCTGGCTTTCACTGAACACCGGCTGATCCTCGTCGCCACGCGCCGCGACGGCGCACGAGCGGCCTTGGCGCTTGGCCTCGTACAAGGCCTGGTCGGCGCGTCGCAGTGCGTCGTCCACCGCCTCGCCGGGCAGCAGCTGCACGATGCCGAAACTCAGACTCAGCGGCGGCAGTGCAACTCCTTCGGCCTGCAGCTGGAGCCGGCCGACGATGCGTCCGGCCACGCCCATCGCGTCGTCGATGCCGGTGTGGCGCAGCAGCAGCACGAACTCGTCACCGCCGTGGCGACCGGCGACGTCGTGCGGGCGCAGGCTGTCCAGAATGCTGCCTGAGACCAGGCGCAGCACGCGGTCGCCGGCGGCATGGCCGAGGGCGTCGTTGATGCGCTTGAAATGGTCGACGTCGAACATCAGCAGCGTTGCGCTGCCGGGCGCGTCGGCGCGCAGCGCCAGGTCGGCCAGTTCATGGAAGTGGCGCCGGTTCGGCACCTGGGTCAGCGCGTCGATGTTGGCCAGCGCGCGCAGCCGGCGCTGCGACTCGCGCAGCTGACGCTCGGTGCGCTCGCTGGCCAACGTGATCGCGACGAAGGCCATCACCACCGCCCCGAGCGCCGTGGCGATGGTGCGCAGGCCGATCGACGCTATCGGGTCGTGTCCGATCCAGCCCGCCGGCAGCGGCGCCAGCGCGACCATCGCCATCGTCAGCCCGAGCAGGTTCAGCGGGAACGCGTCGCGGCCAGGCGGCCCGCAGAAGAACAACGCCGCCGCATACAGGTGCACGAGCAGCGCCGCCATGTCGGGCACCAGCGCACCGGTGACACCGTCGGCCGGCCACAGCGGGTGGCTTGCCGCGAGCAGCCCGGCGGCGGCCAGCACGGCCCAGTCGCTGCGTTCGTTCAGCGGCAAGCCCAGCCGGCTATCGAAGCGGCGCAGTCCGACCAGCGTAACGATGGGCCACTGGAGCAGCAGCAACTCGCTGACCCGGTACGCAGCGGGGACGGCCGCCGCCAGCGCCGCGCCGGCAGCGGCGAGCCACAGCGCCGTCATCCACCAAGGCCAGCCGCGGTAGCGGCGCTGACGCCGCTCGAATCCGCCGAGCGAGGCGGCCAGCAAGGCCAGCGTCATCGCCGCGAACCAGAGGATCGTCGTACCGCCGTTCATGGTCTTCGGGGATTCTCCGCATCGGCCGACCCGCAGGGGTGTCCGGGCCGGGTTGATTGCAACCGATTGCGACATGGTGGTGGCATCCGCTTCGGTACCATCGCGAGCTTCGACGCCGGCCGGGCCCGGCGCGTCGCGAAAAAGGGTTGATCGATGGCGATGGACGTCGTGGACTACGAGATCAAGGGCGCCGAGATGCAGTACGTCGAGGTCGAGCTCGACCCCGGCGAGGCCGCGGTCGGCGAGGCCGGCAGCATGATGTTCATGGACGAGGGCATCGCGCTGGAAACCGTGTTCGGCGACGGTAGCCGCAACGCCGGCGGCGGCCTGTTCGGCAAGCTTCTCGGCGCCGGCAAGCGCCTGGTCACCGGCGAATCGCTCTTCACCACCGTCTACACCAACGAGGCGCCGGCCAAGCAGCGCGTCGCCTTCGCCGCGCCCTACCCGGGCAAGATCCTGCCGATGGACCTGCGCCAGCTCGGCGGCACGCTGATCTGCCAGAAGGACGCGTTCCTGTGTGCGGCGCGCGGCGTGCAGCTCGGCATCTACTTCCAGCAGAAGCTCTCGGTCGGCTTCTTCGGCGGCGAGGGCTTCATCATGCAGCGCCTGGACGGCGACGGGCTGGCCTTCGTCCATGCCTGCGGCACTGTCGTCCGGCGCGAGCTGAAGGCCGGGCAGACGCTGCTCGTCGACACCGGCTGCATCGTCGCGCTCACGCCCGACGTCAACTTCGAAATCAAGTACGTCGGCAAGATCAAGACCGCGCTGTTCGGCGGCGAGGGCCTGTTCTTCGCCCGCGTCACCGGGCCCGGCACGGTCTGGCTGCAGAGCCTGCCGTTCTCGCGCCTGGCCTCGCGCGTTTTCGCCGCGGCGCCGCAGCGCGGCGGTTCGCGCGAGGAAGGCTCGGTGCTCGGTGGCTTCGGCGCCGGCGGCCTGCTCGGCAATCTGATCGGGGGCGACGATGAGTAGCCTGCGCCGCGTCCTCGCGCGCGTTGCCGTCGCGTCGCTCACGGCCCTGGGCACGGTGGCCGCCCAGGCCGCGGTGCCGGCCACCGTGCAGCTCGAGCGCCTGACCTGGACCGAGCTGCGCGACCGCATCGCCGCAGGCGCCACCACCGTGCTGCTGCCGATCGGCGGCGTCGAGCAGAGCGGCCCGCACATGGCGCTGGGCAAGCACGACGTGCGCGCGCAGGCGCTCGCGACCGAGATCGCCGACAAGCTCGGCAACGCGATCGTCGCGCCGGTGCTGGCCTACGTGCCCGAAGGCTCGATCGACCCGCCGACCCAGCACATGCGCTTCCCGGGCACGATCTCGGTGCCCGTGCCGGCGTTCGAGTCCGTGCTCGAAGGTGCCGCGCGCAGCCTGTGCCACGCGGGCTTCCGCGACGTCGTCTTCCTCGGCGACCACGGCGGTTACCAGACGAGCCTGAAGCGCGTCGCCGCGCGCCTCGACCATGGCCGCAGCCCGCGCTGCCGCGTCATCGCGCTGACCGAGTACTACGAGGCGGCGCAGGCGCCGTTCACGCGCATCCTGCTCGCGCACGGCATCCGCGCGGACGAGGTCGGCGCGCACGCCGGTGTCGCCGACACCTCGCTGATGCTGGCGGTCGACCCGACGATGGTGCGCATGGACGTTGCCGCCGCGCGCAAGCCCGGCACGCAGGGCGACGGCGTCAGCGGCGACCCGCGGCGCTCGAGCGCCGCGCTCGGCCGGCTCGGCGTCGAGCACATCGTCGCGGTCTCGGTCGCGGCGATCCGCGAGCGCGTCGCGGCCCCCCACTGATTCCCGAACGAAGCTGGAACTCCCGTGAACATCTTGTCTAGACAGGGCGCGCTCGCCGCCCTCGCGCTCGCGGCAGCGGCCGTCGCGCTGGTCCACCACGCGCTCGCGCAGACGACGCCGGCGCCGGCGCCGGTGCGTGCTGTCGCCACCGTGCCCGGCATGCCACCCGTCGTCGACCCGCACGACCTGTACAGCGAGACGGCGGCCGGCAAGCTCAGCCCGGTGGTGGCCGGTGACCTGGCCCGCGTCTACGTGCCCGACCTGCGCGGCAACAGCGTCGACGTGATCGACCCGGCGACGATGAAGATCGTCGAGCATTTCAAGGTCGGCGAGTCGCCGCAGCACATCGTGCCGTCCTGGGACCTGCGCACGCTGTGGGTCACGAACAATGCCGAGGGCAAGACCGACGGCAGCCTGACGCCGATCGACCCGCGCACCGGCAAGCCGGGCGCGCCGATCCCGGTCGACGACCCTTACAACATGTACTTCACGCCGGACGGCAAGTCGGCGATCGTCGTCGCCGAGGCGCGCAAGCGGCTCGACTTCCGCGATCCGCACACGATGGCGCTGCAGTACTCGATCTCGACGCCGGGCTGCCCCGGGGTCAACCACGCCGACTTCTCGATCGATGGCCGCTACGCGATCTTCACCTGCGAGTTCTCGGGTGCGCTGGTGAAGATCGACCTGGCGGGCCGCAAGGTGATGGGCTACCTGCAGCTGAAGATGCCGCGCGTGCGCTTCAAGGAGACCAAGCTCGCGCCGGGCAAGGTCTGGGAGCCGGGCGACACGGAGATCTGCACCGCGAAGAAGGGCATGCCGCAGGACATCCGGATCTCGCCCGACGGCCGGCGCTTCTTCGTCGCCGACATGCACGCCGACGGCGTGCACGTGATCGACGGCGACTCGTTCACCGAGGTCGGCTACATCGCGACCGGCCTGGGCACGCACGGGCTGTACCCGAGCCGCGACGGCAAGCGCCTGTACGTGACGAACCGCGGCACGCACAAGATCCACGGCGGGCGCGGCGGCGGCGGCGGCGTCGCGGTGATCGACTTCGCAACCGAGAAGGTCGTCGCCTACTGGCCGATTCCGGGCGGCGGCAGCCCCGACATGGGCAACGTCAGCGCCGACGGCCGCTGGCTCTGGCTCTCGGGCCGCTTCGACGACGTCGTCTACCGTTTCGACACCAGCACGGGCAAGGTCGTCGAGGTCAAGGTCGGACCCGAGCCGCACGGGCTGACGGTCTGGCCGCAGCCAGGCCGGTACAGCCTCGGCCACACCGGCAACATGCGCTGACCGGGAGCCATGAGCTCGATCCTCGACGCCTTCTGGCGTGCCGCGGCCTATTGCCTGCACCCGCGCGTGATCCTCTGGTCGCTGCTGCCGCTGGCGCTGGCCGGCGGCGCGACCGCGCTGCTGGGCTGGCTCTACTGGGAGAGCGCCGTCGCCGCGGTGCGCGCGTCGCTCGAGCAATGGTCGCTGATCGCGACGCTGATGCAGTGGCTGGACTCGATCGGCGCGCAGGCGCTGCATGCGCTGATCGCGCCGCTGATCGTCGTCGCGCTCGCGGTGCCGGTGATCGTCGTCGCGTCGCTGCTGCTCGTCGCGACGCTGATGACGCCGGCGATCGTCAAGCTGGTCGCGACGCGCCGCTTCGCGCAGCTCGAGCGCAAGCGCGGCGGCGGCTGGTTCCAGAGCCTGGCCTGGTCGCTGGCCTGTACGCTGGCCGCGGTCGCCGCGCTGATCCTGAGCATCCCGCTGTGGTTCGTGCCGCCGCTGGTGCTGGTGCTGCCGCCGCTGATCTGGGGCTGGCTGACCTACCGCGTGTTCGCGTTCGACGTGCTCGCCGCCCACGCCAGCGCCGCCGAGCGACGGCAGATCCTGCACGAGCAGCGCTGGCCGCTGCTCGCGATCGGCGTCGTCTGCGGCTACCTCGGTGCGGCGCCGTCGCTGCTGTGGGCGGCGGGCGCGGCGACGCTGATCTTCGCGCCGGTGCTGGTCGTCGCGTCGGTGTGGCTGTACACGCTGGTGTTCGCCTTCGCCGCGGCCTGGTTCGCCCATTTCGCGCTCGGCGCGCTGCAGCGGCTGCGCGCCACGCCCGCGACGCCGCCGGCGCCGGCCGATGAATCGCTGGAGATGCTGCCCCCGCCATGAACATCGGCCTGATCATCATCGGCGACGAGATCCTGTCCGGCAAGCGCCAGGACAAGCACCTCGCCAAGGTCATCGAACTGCTCGGCGCGCGCGGCCTGTCGCTGGCCTGGTCGCTCTACCTCGGCGACGACCGCGAGCGCATCACCGCCGCGCTGCGCCAGGCCTTCGCCAGCGGCGACCTGGTCTTCTCGTGCGGCGGCATCGGCGCGACGCCCGACGACCACACGCGCCAGGCCGCGGCCGCCGCGCTCGGCGTCCCGCTCGAGCTGCACCCCGAGGCGAAGGCGCTGATCGAGCAGCGCATGCGCGAGATCGCCGCCGAGCAGGGCGTGGCGCTGGAGCCCGAGCGCGCCGACAACCTGCACCGGCTCAACATGGGCCGCTTTCCGGCCGGCGCGAGCATCGTGCCCAACCCGTACAACAGGATCCCGGGCTTCTCGGTCGGCGACGTGCACTTCGTTCCCGGCTTCCCGGTGATGGCCTGGCCGATGATCGAGTGGCTGCTCGACCACCGCTATGCCGCGCTCCAGGACGGATCGCGTGCGCGCGAGCGCTCGCTGATCGTGTTCGGCGCGATGGAGGCGACGCTGACGCCGCTGATGGAGGACGTCGAGGCGCGCTTTCCCGGCGTCAAGGTGTTCAGCCTTCCCAGCGTCGACCACCCGCAGTACGGTCGGCACATCGAGCTGGGCGTGAAGGGCACGGTGGCTCTGGACGAGGCCTTCGCGGCGCTGCGCTCGGGACTGGATCGCTTCGAGGTCCGCGTCGGCCCCGAGATGGTGCGCTAACCGACGCCGTGGCGCACCAGCTTTGGGCTGTCCGGCGCACGAATTTGGTGTTCCCGGCGTCGATCGCCGGCGTGGCGCCGGCATGCTTTCTGCTAGATTTCGGTGCGCCTTTGGGGCCCGTCTCCATGCGGCCATCCCAAACCGAATCCCCCCCCCCCTTAATCCGCGAGTCCCGCGAGGAGAAAACCGAATGGCAAAGAGCGTTGCCGATGTGATGAAGATGGTGAAGGACAGCGAGGTCAAGTTCGTCGACTTCCGCTTCACCGACACCCGCGGCAAGGAACAGCATGTGTCCGTGCCCGTGTCCGCGTTCGACGAAGACAAGTTCAGCGCCGGCCATGCCTTCGACGGCTCGTCGATCGCCGGCTGGAAGGGCATCGAGGCCTCCGACATGCTGCTCATGCCGGACCCGAACACCGCCAACATCGACCCGTTCTTCGAAGAGCCGACGCTGATCCTGAGCTGCGACGTGCTCGAGCCGGGCGACGGCAAGCCCTACGAGCGCGACCCGCGTTCGCTCGCGCGCCGCGCCGAGGCCTACCTGAAGAGCAGCGGCATGGGTGACGCGGCCTACTTCGGCCCGGAGCCCGAGTTCTTCATCTTCGACCAGGTGCAGTGGAGCAACGACATGTCCGGTTGCTTCGTCAAGGTGACTTCGGAAGAAGCGCCCTGGAGCACCGGTGCGAGCTTCGAAGGCGGCAACATGGGCCACCGCCCGGCAGTGAAGGGCGGCTACTTCCCGGTGCCGCCGGTCGACAGCTTCCAGGACATGCGCAGCGAGATGTGCCTGATCCTCGAGTCGCTGGGCATCCCGGTCGAGGTTCACCACCACGAGGTCGCGGCCCCGGGCCAGAACGAGCTCGGCACCAAGTTCAGCACGCTGGTTCAGCGCGCCGACTGGCTGCAGCTGCAGAAGTACGTCGTGCACAACGTCGCCCATGCCTACGGCAAGACGGCGACCTTCATGCCCAAGCCCATCGTCGGCGACAACGGCAGCGGCATGCACGTGCACCAGTCGGTCTGGAAGGACGGCAAGAACCTGTTCGCCGGCGACGGCTACGCGGGCCTGTCGGAGTTCGCGCTGTACTACATCGGCGGCATCATCAAGCACGCGCGCGCGCTGAACGCGATCACGAACCCGGGCACGAACAGCTACAAGCGCCTGGTGCCCGGCTTCGAGGCGCCGGTCAAGCTCGCCTACTCGGCGAAGAACCGCTCGGCGTCGATCCGCATTCCGTACGTCGCGAACCCGAAGGGCCGCCGCATCGAGGCCCGCTTCCCGGACCCGCTGTGCAACCCCTACCTCGGCTTCAGCGCGCTGCTGATGGCCGGGCTGGACGGCGTCGAGAACAAGATCCACCCGGGCGAGGCCGCGACGAAGGACCTCTACCACCTGCCGCCCGAGGAAGACGCGAAGATCCCGACCGTCTGCCACAGCCTGGACCAGGCGCTCGAGTACCTGGACAAGGACCGCGCCTTCCTGACCAAGGGCGGTGTCTTCACCGACGGCTACATCGATGCCTACATCGAGCTGAAGATGCAGGAAGTCACGCGCTTCCGGATGGCCACCCATCCGCTCGAGTTCGACATGTACTACAGCCTGTAACAGTCGACATCGCGCCACGAGGGGACGGCATGCCGTCCCCTTTTTCATGTGCGCGACAATCCCTCTCCATGAAGACCGCATTCCTCGCCGTACTGCTGCTGGCCGGGGGCGCGTGGGCCCAGGGCACCGTCTACCGCTGCCCCGGCAGCCCCGAGAGCTACACCAACATGCTCACCGCCGAGCAGGCCAAGGAGCGCGGCTGCCGCACCGTCGAGGGCGCGCCGATCACGATCGTGCAGACGGTGCGGCCCCGCGTCGCGGCCTCGGCGGCGTCGGCCGCGGGCGACGAGCGCGTCGCCCCGGCCGAGCAGCGCGCGCGCGACAACGATGCGCGGCGCATCCTGAACGACGAACTCCAGCGCACCGAGAACGAGCTCGCCGCGCTGCGCAAGGACTACAACAACGGCCAGCCCGAGCGCCTGGGCAGCGAGCGCAACTACCAGCGCTACCTGGATCGCGTCGCCGGGATGAAGGCGGCGATCGAGCGCAAGGAGGCCGACGTCGCCGCGCTCAAGCGCGAGCTGGCCAAGCTGGCGCCGTGACCGAGGAACTGGCCGGCTTCGAGGCCTTCGACCAGCTCGCGACGATGGTCGCCGTGGCCGACCCCGACGGCCACTGCCTGCTCGCGAACTCGACGCTCGAGAACGTCGTCGGCCTGTCGCGCCGCGCGCTGCAGCGCGGCAGCGTGCTCGAATGGCTGGTCGATCCGGCGCCGCTGCACGACGCGCTGCAGATGGTGTCGCGCAACGAGATCGCGAGCGGCCGCTTCGACGCGGCGATGAAGCGGCCCGCGGCGCTGGGCGGCGGCGCCGCCGAGCTGCCGGTGCACGTGATCGTGAGCCAGACCGACCGGGCCGACCGCGTGCTCGTCGAGCTGATCGAGATCGAGCAGCAGACGCGCCTGGACCGCGAGGAGCGCGCGCACGGGCTGGCGCAGGCGAACAAGGAACTGGTGCGCAACCTCGCGCACGAGATCAAGAATCCGCTCGGAGGCATCCGCGGCGCCGCGCAGCTGCTCGCGATGGAGCTGAGCTCGAAGGAGCTCACCGAGTACACCCAGGTCATCATCCACGAGGCCGACCGGCTCCAGGCGCTGGTCGACCGGCTGCTCGCGCCGCACCGGCGCCCGCATGTCGTCAGTGACGTCAACATCCACGAGATCTGCGAGCGCGTGCGCTCGCTGATCCTGGCCGAATTCCCGAAAGGGCTCACGGTCGAGCGCGACTACGACACCTCGATCCCCGAATTCCGCGGCGACCGCGAGCAGCTGATCCAGGCGGTGCTCAACATCGCGCACAACGCGACGCACGCACTCGCCGGCGGCCCGGCCGACGGCGATTCGCCCTTCACCGGGCGCATCGCGCGCGGCGACGCGCAGCTGATCCTGCGCACGCGCGTCGCGCGCCAGGCCACCTTCGGCCGCCAGCGCTTCCGACTGGCACTGGAATTGCATATCCAGGACAACGGACCGGGCGTGCCCGAGGCCATCCGCGATCGCATCTTTCACCCGCTGGTGTCGGGGCGCGAAGGCGGCTCGGGTCTCGGGTTGACGCTGGCGCAGACCTTCGTGCAGCAGCACCAGGGCACGATCGAATGCGACAGCGTTCCCGGCCGGACCGTGTTCAAGATATTGATCCCCCTGCCTTGACGAGACCGTGATCGAATGACGCGCCGGCCCGCATGAAACCCATCTGGATCGTTGACGACGACCAATCCATCCGCTTCGTGCTCGAGAAGGCGCTGACGCGCGAGCAGTTCGCGGTGCGCAGCTTCTCGAACGGCCGCGACATGCTCGCCGCGCTCGACGACGACGAGCCGCAGGTGCTGGTGAGCGACATCCGGATGCCCGGCGGGTCCGGCATCGAGCTGCTGAGCAAGGTCAAGGCGCGGCTGCCCGGGCTGCCGGTGATCATCATGACCGCGTTCTCCGACCTCGACAGCGCGGTCAGCGCGTTCCAGGGCGGCGCGTTCGAGTACCTGCCCAAGCCCTTCGACCTGCCCAAGGCCGTCGAGCTGATCCGCCGTGCGGTCGACGAGAGCCTGCGCGAGGAGGTGCGCGACACGAGCGAGAAGGTGATGCCCGAGATGCTCGGCCAGGCCCCGGCGATGCAGGACGTGTTCCGCGCCATCGGCCGGCTGAGCCAGAGCAACGTCACGGTGCTGATCACCGGCGAGTCGGGCTCGGGCAAGGAGCTCGTCGCGCGCGCGCTGCACAAGCACAGCCCGCGCGGCGACCTCGGCAACAAGGGGCCGTTCGTCGCGATCAACACCGCGGCGATCCCGAAGGACCTGCTCGAGAGCGAGCTCTTCGGCCACGAGCGCGGCGCCTTCACCGGCGCGCAGACCACGCGCCGGGGCCGCTTCGAGCAGGCCGACGGCGGCACGCTGTTCCTCGACGAGATCGGCGACATGCCGTTCGACCTGCAGACGCGGCTGCTGCGCGTGCTCTCGGATGGCCAGTTCTACCGCGTCGGCGGCCACCAGCCGCTGAAGGCCAACGTGCGCGTCATCGCCGCGACGCACCAGAACCTGGAGGAGCGCGTGCGCCAGGGCGTCTTCCGCGAGGACCTGTACCACCGGCTCAACGTGATCCGGCTGCGCCTGCCGGCGCTGCGCGAGCGGCGCGAGGACATCCCGATGCTCACGCGCTTCTTCCTGCAGAAGAGCGCGCGCGAGCTCGGCGTCGAGGCCAAGCGCATCACCGATGCGGCGCTCGCCCGGCTCGCCGAGTTCGACTTCCCCGGCAACGTGCGCCAGCTCGAGAACATCTGCCACTGGCTGACGGTGATGGCGCCGGCCCAGGTCATCGAGGCCAAGGACCTGCCGCCCGAGCTGCTGACCGCCGGCGAGCCGCGCGTGCCGGTGGCCGCCGCGGCGGCCGAGACCACGGCGCCGGCAGCGCCGCAGTCCGCGGCCGCGCCGGTGGTGCCGGCTCCCGGTGAACCGGTGCAGCAGGCGGACTGGCTCGGCGACCTGGAGCGCGAGGCCCGCCGCCGCCTCGACGCCGGCGAACCCGAGGTCTGGGAGACG
>MEGM01000064.1:0-14255 GCA_001725505.1 Rubrivivax sp. SCN 70-15
CGGAGCGGCCAGCGGCCGCTCCGGGCCGCGAGCCGACCCATGACCTCTCTCGTCGATCGATCGCGAAGGGGTATCAGCCCATGCCGCTGGCGACGAAATGCGGGTTCTCGAAACCGGGCTTCGCGTAGCGCAGCGGCGCACCGTCCAGCGTCAGCACGCGGCCGCCGGCAGCGGCCAGCACCGCGTGGCCGGCGGCGATGTCCCATTCCATCGTTCGGCCGAAGCGCGGGTAGAGATCGGCCTCGCCGGCGGCGACCAGGCACAGCTTGAGCGACGATCCGGCGGCCGCGAACGCAGCGACCTTGCGCCCGGCGAGGAAGGCGTCGAGTGCGGCGGCATCACCATGCGAGCGGCTGGCGACGACCGTCAGGCCTTCGCTCGGCACCGCACGGCAGTGGATCGGCCGGCGCCGGCCCTGCTCCTCGATCCAGGCGCCCTGCCCCGCGATGCCCGAGAACAGGCGCTGCAGCGCGGGCGCGAGGACGACGCCGAGGACCGGCTCGCCGCGGTGGACGAGCGCGACGTTGACGGTGAACTCGCCGTTGCGGCTCACGAACTCCTTCGTGCCGTCGAGCGGGTCGACGAGCCAGAACCAGTCGCCGACCGCGGGGATCCGCCCGGCCGCGACCGCTTCTTCGGCGACGATGGGCACGTCCGGAGCGAGTGCCGCGAGCGCCGGGACGATCAGCGCCTCGGCCTGTTCGTCGGCCTCGGTCACCGGCGACGCATCGGACTTGCCGCGCACGGCGAAATCGGTGCCGTAGATCGCCATGATCAATGCGCCGGCCCGGCGCACGATGGCTTCGACGGCCGCCAGGTCGTCGGGTCCGGGGTGGTCGGGAAGGCTCATGGGTCGGCGACGCAGGCAGTGGGACGGGCGGATTATGCAAACGGCCGGTGGGCCCGAGGGCCCGGTGCCTCGCCTTGACCCTTCTCAACGCGCCTGCGGCCGGGCGACCGCAGACTCCGCCACCAGCCGGCACCGCGTCGCGCCGCCCCGCATGCCCAGCGCCAGCACCCTCCCCGACACCGAGCCGATCTTCCGCGCCCGTGGCCTGAGCAAGGTCTACCGCGGCGGCGAGGTCGAGGTGCATGCGCTGCGCGGCATCGACCTGGACATCGCGCGCGGCGAGTTCGTCGTGCTGCTCGGCCCGTCGGGCAGCGGCAAGAGCACGCTGCTGAACATCCTGGGCGGACTCGACGTGCCCACATCCGGCGAGCTGCGCTTCGCCGACCACCGCCTCGACGGCGCCAGCGAGGCCGAGCTGACGCGCTACCGGCGCGAGCATGTCGGCTTCGTGTTCCAGTTCTACAACCTGATCCCGAGCCTCACCGTGCGCGAGAACGTCGCGCTGGTGACCGACATCGCGACCGACCCGATGCCGGTCGACGAGGCGGTCGAGCGCGTCGGGCTGACGCCGCGGCGCGACCATTTCCCGGCCCAGCTCTCGGGCGGTGAACAGCAGCGTGTCGCGATCGCGCGTGCGATCGTCAAGCGGCCCGAGCTGCTGCTGTGCGACGAGCCGACCGGTGCACTCGACTACGCGACCGGCAAGCGCGTGCTCGAGGTCATCGAGCAGGTCAACCGCGAGATCGGCACGACCGCGGTCGTGATCACGCACAACGCCGCGATCGCCGGCATGGCCGACCGCGTGATCCACCTCGGCGACGGCCGCATCCTGCGCGTCGAGCGCAACGCGCGCCGGCTGTCGCCGTCGGAGCTGAGCTGGTGAAGGCGCTCGACCGCAAGCTGCTGCGCGACCTGCGCGCGATGTGGAGCCAGGCGCTGACGATCGTGCTCGTCGTCGCCAGCGGCATGGCCGGCTTCATCACCACCTTGTCGGCGGTCGACTCGCTGGCACTCGAGCGCGACCGCTTCTACGCGCAGGCGCGCTTTGCCGATGTCTTCGCCGGCGTCAAGCGCGCGCCGCTCGCGCTGGCCGCGACGCTGCGCCGCCTGCCCGGTGTCGCCGACGTGCAGACCAGCGTCGAGGTCGCGGTGCGGGCCCAGATCGAGGGGCGCAGCGATCCGGTGATCGGCCAGCTGATCGGCGTCGACGCGCGCCAGCCGATGCGGATGAACCGCGTCGTGCTGCGCGGGTCGGCGACGCCGGCCTCGCCCGGGCCGCCGCTCGCCGACGGCTCGATTCCGGCCTGGGTCTCGGAATCCTTCGCCCGGGCCAACGGCCTGAGCCCGGGCGCGCGGCTGTCGGCGCTGATCAACGGGCGCCGGCGCACGCTGGTGATGACGGCGGTCGCGCTGTCGCCGGAGTACGTCTTCGCCGGGCTCTGGGGCATGCCCGACCAGCGCGGGTTCGGCGTCTTCTGGGTCGACCGCGAGGCGCTCGCGGCGGCCTACGACATGAGCGGCGCGTTCAACCGTGTCGCGGTCAAGCTCGCGCCGCAGGCCGACGAGCGCGCCGTCATCGACGCGCTGACGCGCACGCTCGCGCCCTACGGTGGGCGCCAGGCCTACGGCCGCGCCGACCAGGTCTCGCACGCGATGCTCGACAACGAGATCAAGGAGCAGCGCGTGCTCGGCACGCTGCTGCCGTCGATCTTTCTCGGTGTCGCCGCGTTCCTGCTCAACGTCGTCGTCTCGCGCCTCGTGACGACGCAGCGCGAGCAGATTGCCGCGCTCAAGGCGCTCGGCTACACGAACGCAAGCGTCGCGGCGCATTACCTGAAGATGGTGCTGCTGATCGTCGCTGCGGGCATCGTGCTGGGCACCGTGCTCGGCGATGCGCTCGGCGCCGCGCTGACGCGGCTCTACGCCGACTTCTTCCGCTTCCCGAGCTTCGAGCACCGGCTCGCGCCGTGGCTGATCGTCGTCGGCGGCGGGCTCACGCTGGCCGCCGCGATGCTGGGCACGCTGAACGCGATCGCCGCGAGCGTGCGGCTCGCGCCGGCCGAGGCGATGCGCCCGCCGGCGCCGGGGCGCTACCGGCGCACCGTGATCGAACGCCTGGGCCTGGCGCGCATCGGCACCAGCCTGCGCATGATCCTGCGCCAGATCGAGCGCCGCCCGTGGCGCGCGCTGCTCGCGGTGGTCGGCGTTGCCGCCTCGGTGGCGATCGTCATCACCGGCAACTTCTTCCGCGACGCCATCGACGCTATCGTCGACACCCAGTTCAGCCTCGTGATGCGCAACGATCTGGCGGTCTGGACGCTGGAGCCGGTGGACAACGCCGCTGCGCGCGAGCTGCAGCACCTGCCCGGCGTGAAGGCGGTCGAGGCCTCGCGCTTCGTCGACGTGATCCTCGTCCATGGCCACCGGCGCGAGCGCAGCCAGCTGCGCGGCTATGCGCTGACGCCCGAGCTGTACCGCATCGTCGACGTCGATCGGCGCGAGACGCGGCCGTCCGGCAGCGGCCTCGTGCTCACCGACCGGCTCGCCGACAAGCTCGGCGTGCATGTCGGCGACACGGTCCGGGTCGAGGTGCTCGAAGGCCGCAGGCGCACGCTCGAGCTGGTCGTCGACGCGACCGTGCGCGAGATGATGGGCCTGAACGCCTACATGAACCGCGCGGCGCTGAACCACGCGCTCGGCGACGGCGACCTCGCCACCGGCTACACGCTGTCGATCGCGCCCGGCCACGAGGCCGAGGTGCTGGAGGCGACGCGCCAGATGCCGCGCGTGGCCGGCGCCTTCAGCAAGGCGACGATGCTGCGCAACATGGAGGAGCTGAGCGCGCGCAACGTGCGCATCATGAGCACCGTGCTGACGCTGTTCGCGAGCGTGATCGCGGTCGGCGTCGTCTACAACAACGCGCGCATCGCGCTGTCCGAGCGCACCTGGGAGCTCGCGAGCCTGCGCGTGCTCGGCTTCACCCGGGCCGAGGTCTCGGCGCTGCTGCTCGGCGAGATGGCGATCGTAGTCGCGGTCGCGCTGCCGCTGGGCATGCTGCTCGGCTGGGCGCTCGTGCACGCGATGATCGACGCGCTCAAGAGCGACCAGTTCTTCTTTCCGGTGGTGATCCTCCCGCGCACCTATGCCTGGGCCGCGATCTGCGTCGTCGCCGCCGCGCTGGCCAGCGCGCTGGTCGTGCGCCGGCGCATCGACCGGCTCGACATGGTCGCGGCGCTGAAGACGAGGGAGTGACGATGAAACGCAGGACCCGGATCTATGCCGCGGTCACGGCGCTGCTGCTGGCCGCGCTGCTCGCCTGGGCCTTCGCGCCGCGGCCGGTCGAGGTCGAGCTGGCGCCGGCGCGCGTCGGTCCCTTCGAGACCACGATCGCCGAGGACGGCAAGACCCGGCTGCGCGAGCGCTACGTCGTCTCGGCGCCGCTCGCCGGACGCCTGTCGCGGATCACGCTGACCGAGGGCGACGAGGTCCAGGCCGACGCGGTGGTCGCGACCCTGACGCCGGTGCTGCCGCCGATGCTCGACGAGCGCAGCCTGCGCGAGCAGACCTCGCGCGTCGAGGCTGCGCGGGCGAACGTCGCCCGGGCCGCGGTGCGCACCGACCGCGCCCGGATCGCGCTTGCCCAGGCGCGCAACGAGCTGCAGCGCAGCGATCAGCTCGCCGCGCAGGGTTTCGTCGCACCGACGCTGCTCACCGACCAGCGCCTCGCGGTCCAGGCCGCGCAGCGCGAGGTCGAAGCCGCGATCCAGGAACACCACGTGGCCGAGCACGATCTGGAGCAGGCGCGCGCGGCGCTGCTCGTCACGCGCGGCGAGGCCGGCGCCGCCGGACGCGTCTTCGAGGTTCGCGCACCGATCTCGGGGCAAGTGCTGCGCGTCGACCAGACGAGCGAGGCGACGGTGCCGGTCGGCGCGCCGCTGATCGAGCTCGGTGACCTTGGCCAGATGGAGGTCGTGACCGAGCTGCTCACCACCGACGCGCTGAGCGCGCCGCCGGGCAGCGCGGTGCGCATCGAGAACTGGGGCGGCCCGGGAACGCTCGAAGGGCGGGTCCGGCGCGTCGAGCCGGCCGCGTTCACGAAGGTGTCGGCGCTCGGTGTCGAGGAGCAGCGCGTGCGCGTGCTGATCGACATCACCAGCCCGCGTTCGCAGTGGCGCGGGCTCGGCGACGGCTTCCGCGTCGGCGTGCGCATCGTCACGATGTCTCTCGACAAGGCGTTGACCGTCCCGGTCAGCGCGGTGTTCCCGCTGCCCGCCGCAAGCGGCGACGCCGAGGGCAATGGCGCCACCACCGGCGATCGGTACGCGGTCTTCGTCGTCGAGGACGGGCGCGCCCGGCTGCGGCCGGTGCAGATCGGCGCGCGCAACGGCAGCCGGGCCTGGGTGCGCGGCGGCCTGGACGCCTCGGCCCAGGTCATCGTCTACCCGAGCGCCGCGGTCGCCGATGGCGTGCGCGTGCAGGCACGCAAGGTCTGAGCGTGGCGGTGCCCGGGCTTGCGCCGCCTCAAGTCGCAGCGCGCGGGTGCGCCTAGCATGGGTCGCATGGCTGGCCTTCCCGACCCCGTCCCCGCGGCAGCGAGCGGCCTGCCGTCACCGCTCGCGATGGCGCTGGTGCGCCCCGGCTCGGGGCGGCTCGAGGCGGTGCCCTGCCCGATGCCGGCGCTGGCGCCGGGGCAGTTGCGCCTGCGCGTGCATGCCTGCGGCGTCTGCCGCACCGACCTGCACCTCGTCGACGGCGACCTGCCCACGCCCGAGCTGCCGCGCATCCCCGGCCACGAGATCGTCGGCACCGTCGTCGACGCCGGCGGCTCGGCGTTCGCAATCGGCGACCGCGTCGGCGTGCCCTGGCTGAGCAGCACCTGCGGCGCCTGCCGCTACTGCCTGGGCGGGCGCGAGAACCTGTGTGCCGACGCCCGTTTCACCGGCTGGCAGCTCGACGGCGGCTACGCCGAATACGCGGTCGCGCCGGCCGAGACCTGCGTCGCGATCCCGCCGGGCTACAGCGACGAGCAGGCCGCGCCGCTGCTGTGCGCCGGGTTGATCGGCCTTCGTGCCTGGCGCATGCTGCCCGGCGCGTCGGTGGTCGGGCTCTACGGCTTCGGCGCCGCGGCGCACCTGATCGCGCAGGTCGCACTCGCCGAGGGCCAGACCGTGTTCGCGTTCACGCGCCCGGGCGACGACGCGGCGCAGGAGCTCGCCCGCTCGCTCGGCGTGCACTGGGCCGGCGACACGGGCCAGGCGCCACCGCAGCCGCTCGACGGTGCGATCCTGTTCGCGCCCGCCGGCGAGCTGGTGCCGCTGGCGCTGCAGCACCTGGCGCCCGGCGGCACCGTGGTCTGCGCCGGCATCCACATGAGCGACATCCCGTCGTTCCCCTACCGCTGGCTGTGGATGGAGCGCAGCGTCCGTTCGGTCGCGAACCTGACGCGGCGCGACGCCGCCGACTTCATGGCCTGGGCCGCGGCGCATCCGCTGCACCTGGCGGTCCACGTCTACCCGCTCGCGCAGGCGAACGACGCGCTCGCCGACCTGCGCAGCGGCCGCATCGCCGGCGTGGCCGTGCTGCGCTGCAAGGGCTGATGGCGGCCGCGCCCGAACCCGCCGCGGCGCGCGAGCTGACGCTGGCCGAGCAGTCGCGCATGGTCGATGCGCTGCAGGCCAGCCTGCAGGCCGGCGCCGCGCCGGTGCAGCGGATCGAGACCCATGTCTCGTTCGTTCTCGTCGCGCCGGACTTTGCCTACAAGATCAAGAAGGCCGTCGCGCCGGGCTTCCTCGATTTCAGCCGCCTCGCGCTGCGCCGGCATTTCTGCGCCGAGGAGCTGCGCCTGAACCGCCGCTTCGCACCGTCGCTGTACCGCGACGTGGTGCCGATCACCGGCACGCCCGAGGCGCCGGTCCTGGGCGGCGACGGGCCGCCGATCGACCACGCGGTGCGCATGCGTGCGTTCGCGCAGGACGGGCTCTGGGACCGGCTCGCTGCGCGCGGTGAGTTGACGGCGGCGCATGTCGACGCGCTGGCCGGGATCCTCGAGCGCTTCCATCGCGAGGCGGCGGTGGCTGCGCCGGACAGCGGCTACGGTGGCGACACGCAGCTGCGCGGTCCGGTGCTGGACACGCTGGGCGCGCTCGACGCGCTGCTCATCGGGCCGGCCGAGCACGAACGGCTGCAGCGCCTGCGCGCCTGGGAGTCGCGTTCCTTCGCCGAGCTGCAGCCGGTCTATGCCGAGCGCCGCCGCGCCGGGCGGGTGCGCGAATGCCATGGCGACCTGCACCTGGGCAACGTCGCGCAGGTCGAGGGCCGGACGACCCTGTTCGACGCGCTCGAGTTCGACCCCGCGCTGCGCTGGACCGACGTGACGAGCGAGATCGCGTTCATCGCGATGGACCTGCAGGTGCATGGCCTGGCCGGGCTGGCGCAGCGGCTGGTCAACGCCTACCTCGAGCGCAGCGGCGACTACGGCGGCATGCGCGTGCTGCGCTACGGCCTCGTCTACCGGGCGCTGGTGCGGGCCAAGGTCGCGGCGCTGCGCGCGGCGCAGCAGGGTGCGGCCGCCGCGGCGGCCGCGGCGCCGTATCTGGACGTCGCGCGGGCGACGACAGCGCCGCCGCCGCCGGTGCTGTTGATCACCCACGGCCCATCGGGCAGCGGCAAGACGACGCTGACGCAAGGGCTGCTCGAGGCCGCGGCGGCGGTCCGCATCCGTGCCGACGTCGAGCGCAAGCGCCTGTCCGGTCTTGCTGCGCAGGCGCGCAGCGGCGCGCCGCTGGGAGGCGGCATCTACCTATGCGCGGCTGCGCGAGCTCGCCGTGCCGGTGCTCGCCGGTGGCTGGCACGTGATCCTCGACGCCACCTTCCTGCGCCGCGCGCAGCGCGACGGCGCGCGCGAGCTCGCCGCCGCGCTGGGGCTGCGCTTCGTGATCCTCGACTTCGACGCCGACGTGGCGACGCTGCGCGAGCGCATCGTGCGGCGCGCCGCACGCGGCGGCGATGCGTCGGAGGCCGACCCGGCGGTGCTCGAGGCGCAGCTGAGAACCGCCGAGCCGCTGGACGCCGACGAACAGCCGCTCGTCGTGCGCTGCGTGGCGTCGACTCAGGGGGACGACGGCAGCCCGCAGATGGAGGGGTCGGCGCTGCTGGCGACGCTGGCCTCGCGGTAGCGCGCCGGCAGGCGCGAGGCGCGTGCCCGCGCCGGCGCCGACAGCACCGGCGCGAGTTCGATCGTCAGCGGCTGCGCCAGCGGTGGGCCGCGGCGCTTGAGGAGCTGGACGCGCAAGGTGTCGGGGCCGGCGGCGCGCAGCAGCAGGCGCAGCGGCGCGGGGCTGGGCGCGGACCGCCAGGCCAGGTCGCGCAGCAGGAAGGCCGGGCCGTCGTGGGCTTGCACGGCGAGTTGCAGCCGGCGCAGCGCGTCGGCCGGCAGCCGGGTCGGCAGCCAGGCCAGCACGGCGCCGAGATGGCCGCTCTTGAGCGACTGCTCCAGCGCCCACAGCAGGTCGGCCGCCGGCAGCGGGCTGCGGCCACGCGGGGCGTTGCGGCTGCGCAGCACGAAGAGCTGCTGCAGGTCGAGCCCGAAAGCCCCCAGTACCCAGGCGCAGGGGGCGGCCGGCGGGTCGAACAGCATCACGCAGCGCTGGCGCTGCTGCGCGGCGACCAGCGCCGGGGCGAGCAGGCGCATCTCGCCGATGCCGGGATGCGGCAGCAGCAGTTCGCTGAGCACGCGCGCCGGCCAGCCGCCGCCGGGCAGTTCGGCGTCGAGCACGGGAAAGCCGCTCGCCCAGGCGCCACCCTGCTGCGGGCCGAGCTGGTGGGCCCGCCAGAGCGCCGGATGGAGCGCCAGTGCCGAGGTCGGGACGGAGGAGGATTGCACTGGAGGGCCGTGTATTCGAGAACCACCCCGCCGTGCCGAACGCCGGAAGGGACTGGATGAATATACAGCTTCCAGTTCGCCCGACCAAGGCCGCCGCCGGGCGTGCAGGCCCGAAGCGCGCCGGGCGCAGGCCGACCCCGGGGGGCGTTCAGTACTCTGCAGCACCGCCCGGCGCGAGGTTCTCGAACCTGGTGAGCGACTTCAGGAAGGTGAGCTTGACGGTGCCGACGGGGCCGTTGCGCTGCTTGGCGACGACGATCTCGGCGATGCCGGGCTCCTTGCTCGCCTTGTCGTAGTAGTCGTCGCGGTAGATGAACATGATGACGTCGGCATCCTGCTCGATGGCGCCGGATTCGCGCAGATCGCTCATCATCGGCCGCTTGTCGTTGCGGCTCTCGACGCTGCGGTTGAGCTGCGACAGCGCGATCACCGGGCACTGCAGCTCCTTGGCCAGCGCCTTCAGCCCGCGCGAGATCTCGCCGATCTCGGTGGCGCGGTTCTCGTCGCTGCCGCTCGATCCGCTCATCAGCTGCAGGTAGTCGATGACGATCAGCCCCAGCGTGCCGCCGAACTGGCGCGCCATGCGACGTGCGCGCGCGCGCAGTTCGGCCGCCGTCAGCGCCGGCGTCTCGTCGATGAACATCTGCACCTGGCCGAGCTTGTCCACCGCCTCGGTCAGGCGCTCCCAGTCGTCGGTGCGCAGCCGCCCGGTGCGCAGCCCCTGCTGGTCGATGCGGCCGAGCGAGCCGACCAGGCGCAGCGCCAGCTGCGAGGCGCCCATTTCCATCGAGAACACCAGCACCGGCAGGCCTTCGGACACCGCGACGTGCTCGGCGATGTTGAGCGCGAACGCGGTCTTGCCCATCGACGGGCGCGCGGCGAGCACGACGAGGTCGCCCTTTTGCAGGCCGGCGGTCATGCGGTCGAGGTCGTAGAAGCCGCTGCGCACGCCGGTCACTTCCTCGGCGCCGTTGTCGTGCAGCTCCTGGACGCGGTCGATCAGCGCGACGACGAGCTTGTCGATGCCCTGGAAGCCCTGGCGCTGGCGCGAGCCTTCCTCGCCGATCTTGAAGATCCTGCCCTCGGCCTCGTCGAGGATCTGCGTCACCGCACGGCCCTGCGGGTTGAACGCGGTGGTCGCGATCTCGTCGCTGGCGGCGATCAGCTTGCGCAGGATCGCGCGCTCGCGCACGATCTCGGCGTAGCGGCGCAGGTTGGCCGCGCTCGGCACGCTCTGCGCGAGTGCGTTCAGATAGGCCAGCCCGCCGCAGTCGTCGGCCTTGCCGTGGCTTTGCAGCTGCTCGAAGACGGTGATCACGTCGGCCGGCTTGCTGTGGTTCACCAGCGCGCCGATCGCGCCGAAGATCAGCCGGTGCTCGTGACGGTAGAAGTCGCTCTCGGTGAGCAGGTCGCCGGCGCGGTCCCAGGCCAGGTTGTCGAGCAGCAGGCCGCCGAGCACGCTCTGCTCGGCCTCGACCGAGTGCGGTGGCATGCGCAGCCGGGCGACCTCGTCGTCGCGCGGCGCGGAATCACGGGAATCGAAGATCGCGGACATGCGGAATCATGCAGCATGTCGGCCCGGCCCGTTGTGGACACACTTGTGGACAAGCCTGGGGACAAACTGCGATCTGGTGGGGGAGATTCGATCGGCCCAAAGCAGCGGGGCCGGTCGAAACCGGCCCCGTGCGACAGGACGCCTGCCGTCCCGGCGTCGTCAGTCGGCCTGGGCGACCACCTGGACGGTGACCTCGACGACGACGTCGCCATGCGGCGCGACGCTGACGAGATGATCGCCGACGGCCTTCAGCGGACCGTTGGGCATGCGCACCTGGGACTTCTGCACCGCCTGGCCGGCCTTCGTCAGCGCCTCGGCGACATCGGCATTCGTGACCGAACCGAACAGGCGGCCGTCGACGCCCGCCTTCTGCGCGATGCGCACGGTCATGCCGGCGAGCTTCTCGCCCAGCGCCTGCGCGGCGGCGAGCTTGGCCGCGGCGGCCTTCTCGAGGTCGGCACGGCGGACGGCGAATTCCTGGATCGCGGCCTCGGTCGCGCGGCGCGCGAGCTTGGTCGGGATCAGGAAGTTGCGCGCATAGCCGTCCTTGACCTTGACGACGTCGCCGAGGTTGCCGAGCTTGCCGACCTTGTCCAAAAGAATCACTTGCATGGTGCGGCTCCTCAGACCTTGTGTTGATCGGAGTACGGCAGCAGCGCCAGGAAGCGCGCGCGCTTGATGGCGGTGGTCAGCTGGCGCTGGTAGAAGGCGCGCGTGCCGGTCAGGCGGGCCGGCGTGATCTTGCCGTTCTCGCTGATGAAGTCGCGCAGCGTGTCGATTTCCTTGTAGTCGATCTCCTCGACGCCGGCGACGGTGAAGCGGCAGAAACGCTTGCGGCGGAAGAGCAGCGACTGGGTGTTGCGCTTCGGGCGCTTGTCTTTGCCGAAGCGGCCTTTACCACGGGGTGGGGGCATGGTGAACTCCTGAATGTGCGAATCGGTGCGAACAAAGGGTGATCAGACCTGCGGGTCGATCGACGTGACGTGAAAGCGCAGGAAGCGTCCGTTGCGCGAGCTGGCGAGGAAGCCGGCGAACTGCCCTTGGCTGCCCAGCGCCAGCGCCGACAGGGTGGCGACGATGTCCCCGATCGCCAGCGCCCGGATCTCGACCGAGACCTTGCGCGGCTGGCCGTTCTCGCTGACCTCGGACTCGTGCTTCAGGCTCAGGTCCAGGGCCGGCAGACCGGCCGGGGTGTATCGCAGCGCGCCCCGCTCGACCAGCTGGGCCGACAGAACCAGACGGTTCATCGGCGGCCGGCCGAAGGCGCAACCTGCGGCCTCAGGCCGCTGCCTCCTGGTGCTGGCTGGCCTTGCGCGATTCCTCGCGCTCGACCGCCTTCATCATGATCGACGGTGCGGTCTCGGCCTTCGCGCGCGCCACGGTCAGATGGCGCAGCACGGCGTCGTTGAAGCGAAAGCCGGTTTCCAGCTCGGTCAGCACGGCGTTGCTGCACTCGATGTTCAGGCACAGGTAATGCGCCTTGGCCAGCTTCTGGATCATGTAGGCCAGCTGACGCCGACCCCAGTCCTCGACGCGGTGGACCGTGCCACCGCCTGCGGTGACCAGCCCCTTGTAGCGTTCCAGCATGGCCGGAACCTGTTCGCTTTGATCCGGGTGGATCAGCAGAACGATCTCATAGTGACGCATGGATGAACTCCTTGTGGATTCCTGCGGGAGGAAGCCGCCCCGAATAGCGTCGACTGACCGGGTGCGGCAAGGGAAAAGCCCGCGATTATAGCGCGCGGGCCGATAGTGGAGCCGGGCCCGTGCTGCAGCGGTCGCCGGCGACCGCTGCGGCGCTACCGGCTCAGCGCGCGGCGAGGCGGCGCCAGGTCTCGACCACGGTGTCCGGGTTCAGAGAGATCGAGCCGATGCCCTCGGCGACCAGCCAGTCGGCGAAATCGGGGTGATCGCTCGGCCCCTGGCCGCAGATGCCGACGTACTTGCCGGTCGCGCGGCAGGCCGCGATCGCGCGCGAGATCAGCGCCTTCACCGCCGGGTCGCGCTCGTCGAAGTCCTGCGCCAGCAGCTCGAGACCCGAGTCGCGGTCCAACCCGAGCGTGAGCTGGGTCAGGTCGTTCGAGCCGATCGACATGCCGTCGAAATGCTCGAGGAACTGCTCGGCCAGGATCGCGTTGCTCGGCACCTCGCACATCATGATCAGGCGCAGCCCGCCCACCCCGCGCTTGAGGCCGCGCTCGGCGAGCATCTGCGTCACGCGCTCGGCCTGCTTCACGGTGCGAACGAAGGGCACCATGATCTCGACGTTGGTCAGGCCCATCTCGGTGCGCACGCGCTTGAGCGCCTCGCATTCCATCGCGAAGGCGTCGCTGAAGTCGCCGCTGATGTAGCGGCTGGCGCCCCGGAAACCCAGCATCGGGTTCTCTTCGTCGGGCTCGTAGCGCGTGCCGCCGATCAGCTTGCGGTACTCGTTGCTCTTGAAGTCCGACAGCCGCACGATCACCGGCTTCGGGAAGAACGCGGCGGCGATCGTCGCGATGCCTTCGGTGAGCTTGTCGACGTAGAACGCCCGCGGGCTGGCGTGCCCGCGCGCCACCGACTCGACCGCCTTCTTCAGGTCGGGGTCGATGTTCGGGTAGTCGAGGATCGCCTTCGGGTGCACGCCGATGTTGTTGTTGATGATGAACTCGAGCCGCGCCAGCCCGACGCCGGAGTTCGGGATCTGCGCGAAGTTGAAGGCCAGCGTCGGGTTGCCGACGTTCATCGTGATCTTCACCGGGCAGTACGGCATCTCGCCGCGCTGGACCTCGCTGACCTCGGTCTCGAGCAGGCCGTCGAAGACATAGCCGGTGTCGCCTTCCGAGCAGGCGACCGTGACGAGCGCGCCCTCGACGATGTGTTCGGTCGCGTCGCCGCAGCCCACCACCGCGGGGATGCCGAGCTCGCGCGCGATGATCGCGGCGTGGCAGGTGCGCCCGCCGCGGTTCGTGACGATCGCCGACGCACGCTTCATCACCGGTTCCCAGTTCGGGTCCGTCATGTCGGTGACGAGCACGTCGCCGGGCTGCACGCGATCCATCTCGGCCGTCGAGCGCACCAGCCTCGCCGGGCCGGTGCCGATCTTCTGCCCGATCGCACGGCCCTCGGCGAGCACGGTGCCCTTGGTCTTGAGCTTGTAGTGGTGCTCGATCTTGCCGTCGGCCTGGCTCTTCACCGTCTCCGGGCGCGCCTGCAGGATGTAGAGCCGGCCGTCGACGCCGTCCTTGCCCCACTCGATGTCCATCGGACGGCGGTAATGCGTCTCGATGATCAGCGCGTACTTCGCCAGCTCGATCACGTCGGCGTCGGTCAGCGAATAGCGGTTGCGCTGCTCGGGCGGCGTGTCGACGACCTTGACGAGCTTGCCGCTGGCGGCCTTCTCGTCGGCGCTCGTGAAGTCCATGCGCTGCAGCTTGGAGCCGAGGACGCGGCGGATGACCGGGAACTTGCCCGCGGCCAGCGTCGGCTTGTGGACGTAGAACTCGTCCGGGTTCACGGCACCCTGCACCACCGTCTCGCCCAGGCCGTAGCTCGACGTGATGAAGACCACGTCCTTGAAGCCGGACTCGGTGTCGATCGTGAATATCACGCCGGCCGCGCCGAGGTCCGAGCGCACCATGCGCTGCACACCGGCCGACAGCGCGACCTCGCCATGCGCGAAGCCCTTGTGCACGCGGTAGCTGATCGCGCGGTCGTTGTAGAGCGACGCGAAGACCTCCTTCATCCGGTGCAGCACCTCGTCGATGCCGCTGACGTTGAGGAAGGTCTCCTGCTGGCCGGCGAACGAGGCATCGGGCAGGTCTTCGGCGGTCGCCGACGAGCGCACCGCGAAGGTCGCACCCGCGTTGTCGGCCACGAGCAGCTTGAACTGGGCGCGGATCGCCGCGTCGAGATCGGCCGGGAACGGCGTCTCGACGATCCATTGGCGGATCTCGGCGCCGGCCGCCGCGAGCGCGCGCACGTCGTCG
>MEGM01000064.1:14296-33414 GCA_001725505.1 Rubrivivax sp. SCN 70-15
AGCGCCTCGAGCCGCGCCTCGATGCGTTCGGCCAGGCCCCCGTGGCGCAGGAACTGGCGGAACGCATGCGCCGTGGTGGCGAAGCCCCCCGGCACGCGCACGCCGGCGGCGGCCAGCTGGCTGATCATCTCGCCGAGGGAGGCGTTCTTGCCGCCCACCACCTCGACGTCGGTCATCCTCAGTTGTTCGAACGGTACGACCAGGGCGGTCGCCAATGGGGTCTGAGACATGGGAAAGCTCCGTGATGTGAAAAAACCGGTGCTTCCGCATGCGCGGACAGGCCCCACGCGCCAGCGCTTGTCGATTCTGCTTGTCGGCTGGGGAGGCTCATGTCGAGGGCGGCGGAACAGTTGGCTCGATTCTAAGGACTTCTGTCCTTATGATGGCCCATGAGCGAAAGAAGCGTGTTCTTCGTCTCCGACGGCACCGGCATCACCGCCGAGACCTTCGGCAATTCGATCCTCGCCCAGTTCCCCGCCAAGGCGCGCCATGTGCGCCGCCCGTTCATCGACACGATCGACAAGGCCGACGCGCTTGTCGGCGAGATCAACGCCGTCGCCGAGCGCGAGGGCAAGCGCCCGATCGTCTTCATGACCCTGGTCGAGGACAGCATCCGCAGCGTCGTCGCCGGGCCGGGCTGCAAGGCGATGGTGATGGACATGTTCAGCACCTTCGTCGAGCCGCTCGAGGCCGAGTTCGGCGTCAAGTCCAACCACCGCATCGGCCGCTTCTCCGACGCGAGCAAGAGCGAGGAATACCACGAGCGCATCGAGGCGATCAACTTCAGCCTTGCCCACGACGACGGCCAGAGCGCGCGCAACCTCGACATCGCCGACGTGATCCTGGTCGGCGTCAGCCGCTGCGGCAAGACGCCGACCTCGCTGTACCTGGCGATGCAGCACGGCATCAAGGCGGCCAACTACCCGCTGATCCCCGACGACTTCGAGCGCGGCCACCTGCCAAGCACGCTCGCCCCGTACAAGCGCAAGTGTTTCGGCCTGACGATCGACCCCGAGCGCCTGGCCCAGATCCGCAACGAGCGCCGGCCCGGCAGCCGCTACGCGTCGCTCGCGAACTGTCGCTACGAAGTCAACGAGGCCGAGGCGATGATGCGCCGCGACGGCATCGAGTGGCTGAGCACGACGCACAAGTCGATCGAGGAGATCGCGACGACGATCCTGCGCGACCTGCGGCCGGACCGGTTGATCTATTGACCCCCCGGAGCGCTGCCTTCGCTCAGCTGCCCTGCCGGCTCGCCGATTCGTAGAGGCAGATCGCAGCCGCGGCGGCGACGTTGAGCGACTCCTCGCCGCCGGGCTGCGGGATGCGCAGTTGCAGCGCGCAGCGCGCCAGCAGCGCCGGCGCGACGCCTTGCCCTTCGTGGCCGAAGACCCAGGCGCAGGGCCGGGGCAGCTCGGCGTGGCGGAGTTCGGCGCCGGCGTGCGAGCTGGTCGCGACCAGCGGCACCTGCAGCGCTTCGAGCGCCGCCTCGTCCACGGCCTCGACCAGCCCGAGCGCGAAATGCGCGCCCATGCCGGCGCGCAGCACCTTCGGCGACCAGAGCGCCGCCGTGCCCTTGAGCGCCAGCACCTGGCGCACGCCGAACGCCGCGGCGCTGCGCAGGATGCTGCCGACGTTGCCGGGGTCCTGCAGCCGGTCGAGCACGACGGTGGCGACGGCGGTGTCGACGGCAGGAGCCTGCGGCGCGTCGAGCAGGAAGCCGATGCGCGGCGGCGATTCGAGTCCGCTCAGGTCCTTGAACAAGGGGTCGGCGATCACCGCCACCCGGGTCGCCCAGCCGGCCAGTTCGCGCAGCCGCTCGTCATGGTCCCAGGCACTCTCGGCGATCACCGCCTGCAGCGCCGGCCGGCCGCGCGCGCGCAGCGCCGCGCAGAGATGGTCGCCTTCGAGCCAGACCGCGCCGAGCCGGCGGTAGGCGGCCGGCTCCTGCGCCAGCCGGCGCAGCCGGGCCAGCAGCGGGTTGGCGCGCGAGTGGATGCGCGCAGGCTCGCTCACCGTGGCTCCAGCACCGCGCGCACAGGGGCAAAGCTGCGCCGGTGCGCCGGGCAGGCGCCATGCCGGCGCAAAGCGTCGAGGTGGGCGGCGGTCGGGTAGCCCTTGTGGCCGTCGAAACCGTAAGCCGGCCAGCGCTCGTGCAGCGTCTGGCACAGCCGGTCGCGCTGGACCTTGGCCAGGATCGAGGCCGCCGAGATCGCCGCGACCTTGGCGTCGCCCCGGACGATCGCCTCGGCCGGCATCTTCAGTGGCGGCAAGCGGTTGCCATCGACGAGCACGTACTTCGGCGGCAGGCGCAGGCCCCCGACCGCGCGCCGCATCGCGAGCATCGTCGCCTGCAGGATGTTCAGCGTGTCGATCTCCTCGACGCTGGCTTCGGCGATCGAGATGCACAGCGCCTTGGCGCGGATCTCGTCGAAGAGGCGCTCGCGCCGGCGCGGCGCGATCGTCTTCGAGTCGCCCAGCCCGGCGATCGGCTGCAGCTCGTCCAGGATCACCGCCGCCGCCACCACCGGGCCGGCGAGCGGCCCGCGGCCGGCTTCGTCGACGCCGGCCACGAGCCCGGGCGCACGCCAGCCGAAGCCGAGCTGCTCAGGCATCGGCCAGGACTTGCGCGATCGCATCGGTGGCGCGGCGCGCGGTGTCGCGGCGCAGCAGCTGGTGCAGTTCGTCGAAGCGCGTGCGCAGCGCGCGCACGCCGGCCTCGTCGTCGAGCCAGGCGAGCACCGCACGCGCCAGCGCCTCCGGCTCGCAGCGGTCCTGGATCAGCTCGGGGACGACGAACTCGCGGCACAGGATGTTCGGCAGCCCGACCCAGGGCTGGTAGGCCATGCGCTTCATCAGCTGCCAGCTCAAGGCTGCCATCCGGTAGCCGATGACCATCGGGCGCTTGAACAGCGCGGCCTCGAGCGTCGCGGTGCCGCTCGCGATCAGCGTCACGTCGCAGGCCGCCAGCGCTTCGTGCGAGCGGCCGTCGAGCAGCTGCAGCGGCACGCCGCGCGCATGCGCTGCGGCCAGCGGCTCGACCAGGCCGCGCAGTCCCGGCGCGACGGGGAGCACGAAGCGCAGCGCGGGCCGCGCGCGGTGCAGCCGCGCCGCGGCCTGCAGGAATCCCGGCGCGATGGCCGCGATCTCCGAACGCCGGCTGCCCGGCAGCAGCGCGACGACGGCGTCGTCGGCGCCCAGCCCGAGCGCGGCGCGCGCCGCGGCGCGCGGCGGCTCGAGCGGGATCACGTCGGCGAGCGGGTGCCCCACGTAGCTGGCGGGCACGCCGTGGCGCTTCAGCAGCTCGGGCTCGAACGGGAACAGGCACAGCACGTGGTCGCAGCTCGCGGCGAGCTTGCTCGCGCGGCCGCCGCGCCAGGCCCAGATCGACGGGCAGACGAAGTGGACCGCCTTGATCCCGGCGGCCTTCAGCCGCGCCTCGAGGCCAAGGCGCGCGGCGCTTCGGCGAGCAGCCGCCGCGCGAGCGCGTCGCGGATGCCCTTGATCTCCCGGTAGTGGCGCAGCACCTCGACGTAGCCACGCACCGCGAGCTTGTCGCTCGGCCACCAGGCCTCGAAGCCGGCCGCCTGCATGCGCGGGCCGCCGATGCCCGCGGCGTGCAGCGCCGGCCAGCGCTCGCGCAGGCCGCCGAGCAGCAGCGCGGCGAGCAGGTCGCCCGACGCCTCGCCCGCGACCATCGCGAGTTGCATCGGGCCGCCGCTAGCGCGCGATGCCGCGCGTCGACGCCACGAGGAAGTCGAGCAGCAGTGCGATGTCGGCATCGCCGCCGTCGACGCTGCCGCCGAGCGCCGCGATGCGCGCCTTCGCCTGTTCCAGCGTGAGCCCGTCGCGGTAGAGCAGCCGGTGCATCTGCTTGACGAGCGTGATGCGCTCGCGCGAGAAGCCGCGCCGGCGCAGGCCTTCGACGTTGAAGCCGTGCACGCCGAGCGGGTTGCCCGCGACCATCATGAACGGCGGCACGTCCTGCGAGACATGGCTCTGGAAGCCGGTGATGGCATGCGCGCCGACTCTGCAGAACTGGTGCACGCCGGTCAGCCCGCCGATGAACGCCCAGTCGCCCACGTGCACGTGGCCGGCGAGCGTCGCGTTGTTGGCCAGGATCGTGCGGCTGCCCAGCTTCACGTCGTGCGCGATGTGCACGTAGGCCATGATCCAATTGTCGTCGCCGATTCGCGTGACGCCGGCGTCCTGCACGGTGCCGCGGTTGAAGTGGCAGAACTCGCGGATCGTGTTGCGGTCGCCGATGACGAGCTCGGTCGGCTCGCCGCGGTACTTCATGTCCTGCGGCGCCGCGCCGATCACCGCGTGCGAAAAGATCCGGTTGTCGCAGCCGATCGTCGCCGGACCCTCGAGCACGCAGTGCGAGGCTATCGTCGTGCCCGCGCCGATGCGCACACCCGCACCGATCACCGCGTACGGGCCGACGCTGACACCGTCCGCCAGTTCGGCCGCCGCGTCGACGATGGCGGTCGGGTGGATCGCCGCCACGTCAGCGCCCGACGATCAAGCGGACGCCGCGGATCCGGCTCCGCCGGTCCGCTGGCGTTGCCCCCCTGGGGGGGAGCGCCGAAGGCGCTTCGGGGGGGGTCATACCACCTTCCTCATCGTGCACATCAGATCGGCCTCGACCGCGGTCTCGCCGTCGACGCTGGCGCGCGTGCGGTACTTGTAGATGCCGGCCTTGACGCGGTCGATCCACGCTTCGAGGATCAGCTGGTCGCCCGGCTCGACCGGCCGCTTGAAGCGCGCGCCGTCGATGCCGACGAAGTAGACCACCGTGTCGTCGCCGGGCTCGGTGCCCATCGATTCGAACGACAGCAGTGCCGCCGTCTGCGCCAGCGCCTCGAGCATCATCACGCCGGGCATCACCGGCCGCGCCGGGAAGTGCCCGGTGAAGAACGGCTCGTTGATGGTGACGTTCTTCAGCGCCTTGATGTGCTGATCCTTCTCGAGCTCGAGCACGCGGTCGACGAGCAGGAACGGGTAGCGATGCGGCAGCTTCTTCAGGATCTTGTGGATGTCCAGCACGGGCGGTGTCGTCATGTCTTCTTCTCCAGCGCCCGCAGTCGCTCGCGCAAGGTGTAGAGCTGCTTCAGCGTGGCAGCGTTCTTCTCCCAGGACGCATTGTCATCGATGGGGAACAGTCCGCTGTACTGGCCGGGCTTGAGGATCGAGCGCGTGACGACCGTCGCCGCGGTGATGTGCACGTGGTCCGCCAGCTCGAGGTGGCCGAGGATGATCGCGCCGCCGCCGGCGGTGCAATGGCGGCCGATCTTCGCACTGCCGGCGACCCCGACGCAGCCGGCAAAGGCCGAATGCGCGCCGACGCGCACGTTGTGGCCAATCTGGATCAGGTTGTCGAGCTTGACGCCGTCCTCGATCACGGTGTCGTCGAGCGCACCGCGGTCGATGCAGGTGTTGGCGCCGATCTCGACGTCGTCGCCGATCACGACGCCGCCGAGCTGTTCGATCTTCTCCCAGCGGCCATGGTCGGGAGCGAAGCCGAAGCCGTCGGCGCCGATCACCGCGCCGCCGTGGACGATGGCGCGCGCGCCGATCCGGCAGCCTTCGGCGAGCATCGCGCGCGGCTTGAGCACGCTGCCCTCGCCGATGCTGGCGCCGGCGCCGACATGGGCCTGCGCCGAGACGACGGCGCCGGCGGCGATGCGCGCGCCGGAACCGACGAACGCGAGCGCGCCGATGCTGGCCGACGCGTCGATCACCGCCCCGGGCTCGACCACCGCGCTGGCGTGGATGCCCGGCACCGCGGCCGGCCTCGTGCGCGCGGCCCACCATTGCGTCAGGCGTGCGAACGCCAGGTAGGGGTCGGCACAGACGATCGCGGCGCCACGCGCGGCCGCAGCCTCGCGCAGCGCCGGCGCGACGATCACGCAGCCGGCGGCCGATGCGGCCAGCTGCGACTGGTAGCGCGGATGGGCCAGGAAGGCGATCGTCGTTGGCGTTGCCGCCTCGAGCGTACCGATGCGCTCGACGCTGAGCCCGGGGTCGCCGATCAGTTCGCCGCCGAGCAGCGCGGCGAGCTCGCCGATCCGGGCCTGCACCGCCGCGGCGTCACTTGCCCGGGGCGGGGGCCGCGCCGGCGCCGGGCGTGTTGAGGGCCTGGATCACCTTGTCGGTGATGTCGACGCGCGGGCTCGCGAACACGACCTCCTGCAGGATGACGTCGTACTTTTCCTTGTCGAAGATCTGCTTGATCACGCGGTTGGCGCGTTCGACGATGCTCGCGAGTTCCTCGTTGCGGCGCTGGTTCAGGTCTTCCTGGAACTCGCGGCGCTTCCTCTGCAGGTCGCGGTCCTGCTCGACCAGGTCGCGCTGGCGGCGCGTGCGCTCGGCCTCGGACAGCATGGGCGAGTCCTTGTCCAGCTTGTCGGCCGCGGCCTTCAACTGGGCCGACTGGTCGGCGAGTTCCTTCTCGCGCTTGCTGAACTCGGCCTCGAGCTTGGCCTGCGCGGCCTTCGCCGGCAGGGCCTCGCGCAGCACGCGTTCGCTGTTCACGTAGCCGATCTTCAGCTCCTGCGCCATCGCGGCCGGAACCAGAACCAGCATCACCGCCAGCGCGGCGAGCGACTTCAAGCGCGGCATCTTCATCAGAACGCGGTCCCGATCTGGAATTGGAATTTCTGGATTCTATCGTTCGGCTGTGCGCGCAAAGGCACGCCGTAGCTCAGCTTGAGCGGACCGACCGGCGAGATCCAGCTCAGGCCCAGGCCGGCCGACGCGCGCAGCGTGCTGAGCTCGACCTTCTCGGTGTCGCCCCAGACGTTGCCGGCATCGGCGAACGCGAAGATGCGCAGCGACTTGTCGTTGCCGGTGCCGGGCACCGGGAAGTACAGCTCGGTGTTGATGTTCAGCCGCTTCGAGCCGCCGATGTAGGCGCCGGTCGGGTCGACGAGGCCGAGCGAGCTCTGCTCGAAGACGCGCACCGTTCCCAGGCCGCCGCCGTAGAAGTTCTTGAACACCGGGAACGGCTTGCCGCCCAGGCCGGTGCCGACCCCGATCTCGGAGTTGAAGCCCAGCGACATGCGCAGCGGCAGCTGCCAGTACTGCTGGAACTGCAGGTTGGTGCGCAGGTAGCGCACGTCGCCGATCGCACCCCATTCCAGATTGACGCGCTTGTAGCTGCCGCGCGTGGGCACCAGCGCGCTGTCGCGGCCGTCGCGCTGCCAGCCCAGCGTCAGCGGCACCGAGTAGCTGGTCTCGCCGTAGAGCGTGCGGTAGTTCAGGTAGCTCAGCGGGATGCCGGTCGTCGCGCTGATCCGCGTCGACTCGGCGCCGATGCCGAAGAAGACCGTGTCGTACTCGGAGAACGGCACGCCGAAGCGGATCGATGCGCCCGGCGTCGACAGCTGGTAGGTGTCGCCGAGCGCGTTGTAGGGTCGGCTCGTGCGGTAGTAGAGGTCGATCGCGCGCGAGATGCCGTCGACGGTGAAGTACGGGTCGATCTGGCTCAGCACCAGCGAGCGCTGGCTTTTGCTCGTGTTGATCTGGAAGCCCAGGTAGTTGCCCGAGCCGAACACGTTGTCCTGCTGGATCGACGCCGTCAGCGACAGCTTCTCGGCGTTCGAATAGCCGGCGCCGACCATCAGGTTGCCGGTCGGCTTCTCCTCGACGTGGACGACGAGGTCGACCTGGTCGGGCGAACCGGGCACCTCGTTCGTGTCGACCGTCACGTCCTTGAAGTAGCCCAGCCGGTCGACGCGGTCGCGCGACAGCTTGATCAGCTTGCCGTCGTACCACGAGGCCTCGAGCTGGCGGAATTCGCGCCGCACGACCTCGTCGCGGGTGCGCGTGTTGCCGGCGATCTCGATCCGGCGCACGTAGACGCGGCGCTGCGGGTCGGCGCTGAAGACCACGACGACGCGGCCGGTCGCGCGGTCGATCTCGGGCCGCGGCTCGACGCGCGCGAACGCGTACCCATATTCGGCGAACAGGTCTCCGAAGCGCTTCGCGGTGACCGAGACCGCGTCGCCGTCGTAGGCCGCGCCCGGCTTGATCGTGACGAGCGATTCGAACTCGTCCTCCTTGCCCAGGTAGTTGCCCTCGAGCCGGACCGCGGTGACGGTGTAGGGCTGGCCCTCGTGGATCGAGATGTTGATCGTGATGTGCTGCTTGTCCGGCGAGATCGTGACCTGCGTCGACTCGACGGCGAACTCGAGGTAGCCGCGGTTCAGGTAGTACGCGCGCAGCGCCTCGAGGTCGGCGTTGAGCTTGCTGCGCGAGTAGCGGTCGGACTTGGTGTACCAGGTCATCCAGCCGCTCGGCGTGAGCTGGAACAGGTCGAGCAGCGTCGACTCGGAGAAGGCCTTCGCGCCGACGATGTGGATCGACGCGATCTTCGCCGCCTCGCCCTCGTTCATCGTGAACGTGACGTTGACGCGGTTGCGCTCGAGCGGCGTGATCGTCGTGACGACCTCGGCACCGTACAGGCTGCGCGACAGGTACTGGCGCTTGATTTCCTGCTCGGCGCGGTCGATCAGCGCCTTGTCGAACGGCAGGCCCTCGCCGATGCCGGCGTCCTTCAGCGACTTGAGCAGCGGCTCCTTGTCGAACTCCTTCAGCCCGACGAAGTTGACCGCCGCGATGATCGAGCGCTCCTCGACGACGATCACCGCGACCTGGCCGTCGATCTCGATGCGCACGTCCTTGAACAGTCCGGTCGCGAACAGCGCGCGCAGCGCCGCCGAGCCCTTGTCGTCGGTGTAGGTGTCGCCGATGCGGAACGGCAGCGCGGCGAACACCGTTCCCGGGTCGGTGCGCTGCAGGCCCTCGATCCGGATGTCCTTCAGCACGAAGGGCGTCACGGCATGGGCGGACGGCAGCGCCGCCGCGGACACGATCAGGACGGCGGCCGCGCGCAGCGCAGCGGTCGGGAAGGCAAGGGACATGGAGGGGTTCACTGCAGGCCCAGCAAGCGGGCCACGTCGTTGTAGAGGGCGACCGACATCATCATCAGCAGCAGCGCGAAACCGCCGCGTTGCAGCCGCGCCAGCCAGAGATCGGAGACGGGCCGTCCGGTGGCGGCCTCGAAAATGTAATACATCAGGTGTCCGCCATCGAGCATCGGCAGCGGCATCAGGTTGAGCACGCCCAGGCTCACGCTGACCAGCGCCAGGAAGCTCAGGTAGTCGGCCAGCCCGTGCTGCACCGACTGGCCGGCGTAGTCGGCGATCGTCAGCGGACCGCTCAGGTTCTTCAGCGATGCCTGGCCGACGAGCATGCGCCCGAGCATGCGCAGCGTCAGCGACGAGACCTCCCAGGTGCGGCGCGCGCCCTGCGCCAGCCCCTCGATCGGCCCCAGCCGCACGAGCGTCATCGCCGGCGCCTGCCCGACCACGGCGTCGATGCGGCCGATGCGCAGCCCGCCCTCCTTCAGCAGGCGCGGCACCACCGTCAGCGTGCGGCGTTCGTTGCCGCGCTCGACGACCCAGCGCATCGGCACGCCGGCATCGCCGCGCACCGCAGCGCGGATGCGTTCGACCAGGCTGCGCGCGTCGGGCACGGCGACGCCGTCGACCGACAGCACCTCGTCGCCGGCGCGCAGCCCGGCGGTCGCGGCCGGGCCGCCGGGCCGCACCTCGCCCAGCCGCGGCTCGCTGAACGGCGCGCCCAGGCCGATCGTCTTCATCAACGCGGCATCGACGTCGCGCGAAGGCAGCCCCGACAGGTCGAGCGTGACCGTGCGCGAGCGCTGGCCGTCGCGGTCGCTGACCTGGAGTTCGAGCACCTGGCCGTGCAGCGCCGCCTGCGTGACCTGCCAGCGCAGCTCGCTCATCGAGCGCAGGTCGGCCCAGTCCTGGCCGTCGCTCGAGTAGGCGCGCACCCAGTCGCCGGCGCGCAGGCCGGCGCTCTCGGCCAGGCTGCCGACCGGCGGCGCGCTCAGCACCGCCTTCGGCTCGCTGATGCCGATCCAGTGCGCGGCCGCGTAGAGCAGCACCGCGAGCAGCAGGTTCGCCAGCGGCCCGGCGACGACGATCGCCGCGCGTGCGGCCAGCGGCCGGCGGTTGAAGGCGCGGTCGAGTTCATCGGGCGCGACCGGCGCCTCGCGCTCGTCGAGCATGCGCACGTAGCCGCCCAGCGGCAGCGCGCAGACGGTGAACTCGGTCGAATCGGGGCTGCGCTGGCGGCGCCAGAGCACGCGCCCGAAGCCGACCGAGAAGCGAAGCACCTTGACGCCGCAGGCGACCGCGACGCGGTAGTGCCCGTATTCGTGGACGACGATCAGGATGCCGAGCGTGACGACGAAGGCCAGCAGGGTGACGATCATGGCTTCAGCTCCCGGATCCTGCGCTCGGCCTCGGCACGGGCGCGAGCGTCGAGCGCGAGCAGCGCGTCGACGTCGGACACCGGGCCGAGTCGCCCGGCAAGCGTCTCGACGGTGTGCGCGTTGACGCTGTGGATCGCGGTGAACGCGATCCGCCGCTCGAGAAAGGCCGCGACCGCGACCTCGTTCGCCGCGTTCAGCACCGCGGTGCTGCCGGCCGGCGCGCGCAGCGCGTCCCAGGCCAGCTGCAGGCCCGGAAAGCGCCGCGCATCGGGCGCCTCGAAGGTCAACGCCGACAGCGCAGCGAAGTCGAGCCGCGGCGCACCGGATTCGATGCGCTCGGGGAACGACAGCCCGTAGGCGATCGGCACGCGCATGTCGGGCGTGCCGAGCTGCGCGAGCACCGAGCCGTCGCGGCAGACGACCATCGAATGGATGATGCTCTGAGGGTGCAGCACGACGCGGATGCGCTCGGGCGCGAGGCCGAAGAGCCAGTGCGCCTCGATCACCTCGAGCGCCTTGTTCATCATCGTCGCCGAGTCGACCGAGATCTTCTGCCCCATCACCCAGTTCGGGTGCGCGACCGCCTGCTCGGGCGTCACGTCGTGCAGCGTGGCCGGGTCGCGGGCGCGGAACGGCCCGCCGCTGGCGGTGAGCACGAGGTGGTCGATGCGCTGGTCCCAGCTGGCGCGGTCCTCGGGCAGGCACTGGAAGATCGCCGAATGCTCGCTGTCGATCGGCAGCAGCGTCGCGCCGCCTTCGGCCACCGCCTGCATGAACAGCGCGCCGCCGACGACCAGCGCCTCCTTGTTCGCGAGCAGCAGCCGCTTGCCGGCGCGCGCCGCGGCCATGCAGGGGCGCAGGCCGGCGGCGCCGACGATTGCCGCCATCACGCTGTCGACCTCGGGTGCAGCGGCCATCTCGCACAGCGCGTCGGCACCGACGCGCACCTCGGTCGGCACCCCGGCGAGCGCGGCGCGCAGCGCCCGCGCCCGCGCCTCGTCGGGCACGACCGCGACGCGCGGCCTGAAGCGCCGGCATTGCGCGGCGAGCTCGTCGACGCGCTGGAAGGCACTCAGCCCGACGACCTCGAAGCGCTCCGGGTGGCGCGCGACGACGTCGAGCGTGCCGGTGCCGATCGAGCCGGTCGAGCCGAGGATCACGAGGCGCTGGGGTCGGTTCATCGCCAGCCCACGAGCGCGAGTGCGATCGGGAACACCGGCAGCAGCGCGTCGACGCGGTCGAGCACGCCGCCGTGTCCCGGGAGCAGCCGGCTGCTGTCCTTCGCGCCGGCGGCGCGCTTGACGAGCGACTCGACGAGGTCGCCGACGACGCTCATCGCGGCGAGCGCGAGCAGCGCGACCGCGCTGCCGGCCCAGCCGAGGCCCTGCACGAGACGGGTGTACAGGCTCGCGCCGTCGACGCCGAAGCGGCGGTCGACCTCGGTCCAGACGGCGCCGAGCACGAGCACGCCGGCCATGCCGCTGAACACGCCCTCCCAGCTCTTGCCCGGGCTGATCGACGGCGCGAGCTTGCGCCGGCCAAAGGCGCGGCCGCCGAAGTAGGCCGCGATGTCGGCCATCCAGACCAGACAGAAGACCGAGAGCATGAAGTTGATGCCGACGACGCGCGCATGGCTGATCGCGAGCCAGGCCGCCCACAGCCCGACCAGGCCGATGAGCCAGCGCGCCAGGCGCGGCAGGTGCGGCCAGGCGGCAGGGCCGCCGCGCAGCGCGACCGCGCCGCCCGCCAGCCAGAGCGCGGTGGCCAGCCACCAGGCGGCGGGCGGCGCCTGCGCGGTCCAGCCGGCGGCGAGCGACAGCGCGCACGCGGCAGCGAGGACGACGGCCAGCGCGACGGCGCGCCAGCCGGCGGCCTGGTTCAGCCGGCCCCATTCCCAGCCGGCGGCGGCTATCAGCACCAGCGTCAGCAGCGCGAACGGCGCCGACCCCGGCGCGCGCAGCGCGGCGATCATCACGAGGAGCAGCACGACGGCCGTGGCGACGCGCGTCCGCAGCATGCGCTCAGGTGCCCGCGGGCACGGCCTCGTTCGCGCGCAGCCCGCCGAAGCGCCGGTCGCGCTGCGCGAAGGCGGCGAGCGCGGCATCGATCTCGACCTCGCCGAAGTCGGGCCACAGGCATTCGGTGAAGAAGAGTTCGGAATAGGCCGCCTGCCAGAGCAGGAAGTTGCTCATCCGCATCTCGCCGCCGGTGCGGATGAAGAGGTCCGGGTCGGGCGCGAACGACAAGGCCATCCGGCGCGACAGCCAGGCTTCGTCGAAGTCCTCGGGCTTGACGCCCTCGGCCAGCGCCTGGCGGCAGGCCTGGACCACGTCCCAGCGGCCGCCGTAGTTGAAGGCCACCGACAGCGTGATGCGGGTGTTGTTCCGTGTCAGCGTCTCGGCATGTTCCCAGGCCTGGCGCAACTTGTCCGAAACCGCCGAGCGGTCGCCGATGATGCGGATGCGCACGCCGTCGCCAGCCATCTTGGTCAGGTACTTGGACACCGCGACGAGCACGAGACCCATCAGGCCGGAGACCTCCTCGGACGGCCGCTTCCAGTTCTCGGACGAGAACGCGAACACGGTCAGGAACTCGACGCCGCGCGCGGCGAAGGTGTCGACCGCGCGCACGAGCGCGTCGACGCCCTGCTTGTGGCCGAAGAAGCGCGGCATGTAGCGCTGGCGCGCCCAGCGGCCGTTGCCGTCCATCACCACCGCGACATGGCGCGGCACGGCCGGATTCACGCTCGGGGGGGTCTGCGACATCGTGGCGCGCCCGCTCAGACCGCCATCACTTCGGCTTCCTTGGCGGCGACCAGCCGGTCGATCTCGGCGATCGTGCGGTCGGTCAGGCGCTGGACCTCGTCCTGGGCGCGACGCTCGTCGTCCTCGGTCGCGAGCTTGTCCTTGAGCAGCTTCTTCAGGTGGTCGTTGCCGTCGCGGCGCACGCTGCGCACCGCGATCCGGGCTTCCTCGCCGGCATGGCGCACGACCTTCGTCAGCTCCTTGCGCCGTTCCTCGGTGAGTGCAGGCATCGGCACGCGCAGCAGCTCGCCCTGCGACGCCGGGTTCAGGCCCAGGTCGGATTCGCGGATCGCCTTCTCGATCTTCGCGCCCATGCCCTTCTCCCAGGGCTGGACGCTGATCGTGCGCGCATCGAGCAGCGTCACGTTGGCGACTTGGCTGATCGGCACCATCGAGCCGTAGTAGTCGACGTGCACCTGGTCGAGCAGGCCCGGGTGGGCGCGGCCGGTGCGGATCTTGTGCAGTTCGTTCTTGAAGGCCTCGACCGACTTGGCCATCTTCTCGGCCGCGGTCTTCTTGATGTCATCGATCGTCATGGAAGGTCCGAACTCCCGTCAAACATGCACCAGCGTGCCTTCGTCCTCGCCCCGCACCACCCGGCGAAGCGCGCCTGGCTTGAAGATGCTGAACACCCGTATCGGCAGCTTCTGGTCGCGGCACAGTGCGAAGGCCGCCGCGTCCATCACCTGCAGATTTTTCGCGATCGCCTCGTCGAAGCCGATGCTCGCGTAGCGCGTCGCGCCGGGGTCCTTGTTCGGATCGGCGCTGTAGACGCCGTCGACCTTGGTCGCCTTCAGCACCACCTCGGCGCCGATCTCGGCGCCGCGCAGCGCCGCCGCGGTGTCGGTGGTGAAGAAGGGGTTGCCGGTGCCGGCCGCGAACACCACGACCTTGCCTTCTTCCAGGTACTGCAGCGCCTTCGGCCGAACGTAGGGCTCGACGACCTGCTCGATGCTGATCGCCGACATCACGCGCGCGGTCATGCCTTCCTGGCGCATCGTGTCGGCGAGCGCGAGCGAATTCATCACCGTCGCGAGCATGCCCATGTAGTCGGCGGTCGCCCGGTCCATGCCGACCGAGCCGCCCGCGACACCGCGGAAGATGTTGCCGCCGCCGATCACGACCGCGACCTCGCAGCCGAGCTGCGTGATCTCCTGGATCTCGCGCACCATGCGCACGATCGTGGCGCGGTTGATGCCATAGGCATCGTCGCCCATCAGCGCTTCGCCCGACAGCTTGAGCAGGATGCGCTTGTATGCCGGCATGCGAGAGAACCCTCTGGAGTGCAGTGCGTGAGTGTAAGGGCGGCCGGGCGGCCGCCCCGGCGCCCCGGCCGCGCCGTTCGCGGCTTACTGGCCCTTGGCGGCGGCGACCTGGGCCGCGACTTCGGCGGCGAAGTCGTCGACCTTCTTCTCGATGCCTTCGCCCACGACATAGAGCGTGAAGCCCTTCACCTGGGTCGCGCGCTCCTTGAGCATCTGCTCGACGGTCTGCTTGTCGTTCTTCACGAACGGCTGGTTCAGCAGCGAGACCTCCTTCAGGAACTTCTGCACCGAGCCCTCGACGCGCTTCGCGACGATCTCGGGCGACTGCGCCGGCTTGCCCGCCGCGACCGCCGCGGCGGCGTCCTCGGCCGCCTTCTCGGCGGCGATGCGGCGCTCGACCTCGATCAGCGCGGCCGGCACGTCGGCGGTCGCCAGCGCCTTGGGCTTCATCGCCGCGACGTGCATCGCGACGTCCTTGGCTGCGACCTCGTCGCCGCTGAACTCGACGATCACGCCGATGCGGGTGCCGTGCAGGTAGCTCGCGAGCTTGCCGCCGCCGGCATAGCGCTTGAAGCGGCGGATCGCCATGTTCTCGCCGATCTTGCCGATCAGCCCCTTGCGCACGTCCTCGACCGTCGGGCCGAAGCCGTCCTGCGCCAGCGGCAGCGCCGACAGCGCGGCGACGTCGGCCGGGTCGTGCTGCGCGACCAGCGCGGCACAGCTCTTGACGAACGCCAGGAACGAATCGTTCTTCGAGACGAAGTCGGTCTCGCAGTTGACCTCGACGAGCGCGCCGGTGCTGCCGTCGACGGCAGCGGCGATCACGCCTTCGGCGGTCACCCGCGACGCGGCCTTGCCGGCCTTGTTGCCGAGCTTCACGCGCAGGATCTCCTCGGCGCGGGCGGCGTCACCGTCGGCCTCGGTGAGCGCCTTCTTGCATTCCATCATAGGCGCATCGGTCTTCGCGCGCAGCTCGGCGACCATGCTTGCAGTGATTGCGGGCATCAGTGTTTCTCCATTCGACAGCAAATGCCGCCGCAGCGCGCGGCGCCGGGCGGACTCGGGCAGTGGCGCGGGGCGTCGCGGCCCCGCCCACGCGATCAGGCCTCTTCGCGGACCTCGACGAACTCGTCGCCGCCGGCAGCCGCCTGGACGACCTCGCTGGTCGCGCTGGCCTTGCCTTCGAGCACCGCGTCGGCGACCGCGCGCGCATACAGCGCCACCGCCTTGGCCGAATCGTCGTTGCCCGGGATCACGTAGTCGATGCCGACCGGCGAGTGGTTGGTGTCGACGATGCCGACGACCGGGATGCCCAGCTTCTTCGCCTCGGCGACCGCGATCTTGTGGTAGCCGACGTCGATCACGAACATCGCGTCGGGCAGCGCGCTCATGTCCTGGATGCCGCCGATGTCCTTCTCGAGCTTGACGAGGTCGCGGTCGAACAGCAGCGCTTCCTTCTTGATCATCTGCTCCATGCCGGCGTCCTTGACCGCCTGCATGTCCTTGAGCTTCTTCAGCGAGCCCTTGACGGTCTTGAAGTTGGTCAGCATGCCGCCGAGCCAGCGCTGGTCGACATAGGGCATGCTGCAGCGCTGCGCTTCCATCGCGATCACCTCGCGCGCCTGGCGCTTGGTGCCGATCATCAGGATCGTGCCGCGGCGCGCCGCGAGCTGGCGCACGAACTTCATCGCGTCGTTGAAGAGCGGCTGCGTCTTCTCGAGGTTGATGATGTGGATCTTGTTGCGATGGCCGTAGATGTACGGGGCCATCTTGGGATTCCAGAAGCGCGTCTGGTGGCCGAAATGGACACCCGCTTCCAGCATTTCACGCATGGAGACAGTCATGGAAACTCCGAAGGTTGGGTCTAGAATCCCGGCGCTTCATCGACTGCCGGACGACATGGGCTCGAGCCCACGGCCGACAGCGACACCTCAGGGGCCGGGTTCGCGATTTGCTCGCCTCGAGTTTGGTTCCTTCGGTTCCTGACGGCACCCACCCCGAGACAAACCCGATGATTCTAACCCGCCGCGGCACCCCCGACCTGATCGAGGCCCGCGCCCGACTGCTGGCCGGCGCGTCGAGCGCACGCGCGCTGCTCGACGAAGCCCTCGCCGCGGCCGCATCGCCGCCGGCCGCGCGCGCGTTCATCCGCCGCTTCGACGCGCAGGCGCTCGCCACCGCCGACGCCATCGACGCACTGCGCTCGGCCGGCGCGCCGCTACCGCCGCTGGCCGGCCTGGCGGTGTCGGTGAAGGACTTGTACAAGGTCGCCGGCTTCCCGACCACCGGTGGCTCGGCCGCGCTCGCTGACGCGCCGGTGGCCGTGGCCGGCGCCGACTGCGCGGCGGTGGCGCGGCTGCGCCAGGCCGGCGCGGCGCTGGTCGGCCACACCAACTTGTCCGAGTTCGCGTTCTCCGGCGTCGGCCTCAACCCGCACCACGGCACGCCGGTGAACGCCGGCTGCGCAGCGCTGGACGCGACGCCGCGCGTGCCCGGCGGCTCCACCTCCGGCGGCGCCACCTCGGTGGCGGCCGGCGCCGCCTGGGCCGCGCTGGGCTCGGACACCGGCGGCTCGATCCGGATCCCGGCCGCGCTGCAAGGCCTGGTCGGCTTCAAGAACACGCAGTCGCTGACGCCGCTCGAAGGCTGCATCCCGCTGTCGTCCACGCTCGACACCAGCTGCGCGATCACGCGCTCGGTGCGCGACGCGGTGCTGCTGCACGAGGTGCTCGCCGCGCGCCGCGTGCACCTGCCCGGCCGGCCGCTCGCGGCGCTGCGCCTGGCCGTGCCGCGCACGCTGATGCTCGACGGCCTCGAGGCACCGGTCGCCCGCGCCTTCGAGCGCGCGCTGGCGACGCTGCGCCAGGGCGGCGCGCAGTTGCACGAGATCGATCTGCCCGAACTCGACGAGCTGGCCGCGATCAACGCGCAGGGCGGCTTCTCGGCCGCCGAATCCTGGGCCTGGCACCGCGAGCTGCTCGCGCAGCGCGGCGAGCGCTATGACCCGCGCGTTGCGCTGCGCATCCGGCGCGGCGAGGCGATGAGCGCCGCCGACTACATCGAACTCGGGCGCCTGCGTCGCGACTGGATCACGCGCGTCGAAACCCGTCTGCAGGGCTTCGAGGCCGCGCTGTCGCCCACCGTGCCCCTGGTCGCGCCGCCGCTGGCGCCGCTGCTCACCGACGACGCTGCGTTCTTCGCCGTCAACGCCAGCCTGCTGCGCAACACCGCGGCGGTGAATTTCCTCGACGGCTGCGCGCTGTCGATGCCCTGCCAGGCCGTCGGCGAGCTGCCGGTCGGGCTGATGGTCTGGGCGCCGGCGCTGCACGACGACGGCTTGCTCGGCGCCGCGCTGGCGATCGAGCAGGCGCTCGCCGCGGCAGGGGACTGAGGCCTTGCGCGTTGCCGTGATCGGCGCCGGCATCGTCGGCGTCACCAGTGCGTACGAGCTCGCGGCCGAGGGCCACGAGGTCACCGTGCTCGAACGCCGCGCCGGCGTCGCGTCGGAGGCGAGCTTCGCGAATGCCGGCGTCGTCGCGCCCGGCTACGTCGCGCCCTGGGCCGCGCCGGGCATGCCTTGGAAGGTGATGCGCCAGCTCTTCGACCGCCATGCGTCGGTGCGCATCCACGGCCTGGCCGCCTTGCGCGAGATGCCCTGGCTGTGGCGCTGGTGGCGGGCCTGCCGGCCCGCCGTTCACGCCGGCAACCGCGCTGCGATGATCCGGCTCGCGCTGTTCAGCCGCACGCGCCTGCTCGAACTGACTCACACGCTGCGCCTCGACTACGAGCAGCAGGCCGGCTACCTGGTGCTGCTGCGCGGCGACCGCGAGCTCGCGCTGGCGCGCCCCGGGCTGAAGCTGCTCGCCGAGCTCGGCCTGCGCTTCGAGCTGCTCGACGCCGAACGCGCGCGCCGCGTCGAGCCCGGGCTGAACCCCGAAGCCGCGCTGCGTGCGGCGATCCACCTGCCCAGCGACGGCGTCGGCAACTGCCGCCAGTTCGCGCAGCTGCTGAAGGCCCAGGCGCAGCGGCTGGGTGCGCGCTTCCGCTTCGACGAGACGGTGCAGCGCGTCGGTCCAGGCGCGCAGCCGAGCGTCGTCACCGGTCGCGGCGAAGAGCGCTTCGACGCCGTCGTGCTGTGCAGCGGCGTCGAGTCGAACGCGCTGCTCGCGCCGATCGGCCTGAAGCTCCCGCTCGCCGCCGTGCACGGCTATTCGATCACCGCGCCGCTGCGTCACCACGACGGCCACCCCGACCCCGGCCCGCGCGGCGCGCTGATGGACGAGCGCTACAAGGTCGCCGTCTCGCGCCTGGGCCAGCGCGTGCGCGTCGCCGGCAGCGCCGAGTTCGGCGGCGCCTCGAAGACCCACGACGAGGCCGCGCTCGCGACGCTGTACCGCGTGCTCGACGACTGGTACCCGGGCGCCGCGGTCGTGGCCAAGGCCCAGCCCTGGAAGGGCGCGCGGCCGATGCTGCCCGACGGCCCGCCGGTGCTCGGCGCGAGCGGCGCCCCCGGCGTCTGGCTCAACCTCGGCCATGGCTCGAGCGGCTGGGCGCTGGCCTGTGGCTCGGCGCGCGTGCTGGCCGAGCTGGTGTCCGGCCGCAGCGCGCCTCTGGACCTGACCGGCCTGGGCGTCGAACGCCTACGCTGATCCGGCTAAGCCGCCGGGCCCGCGCGCCGCGCGAGCAGTTCCAGCAGCAAGGCCACGCGCGCCTGTGCCGCACCGACCGGCTGCGGCTCGGCGC
>MEGM01000065.1 GCA_001725505.1 Rubrivivax sp. SCN 70-15
CAGCCGTCAGGCCATCCGGAAGCGCCTCAATCGCGACCTGGCCCAGCCGGGAGACCCGCGGCCATGCCGCCAGCGGCGTGGGCTGCTTGAGCAGGGCGATCTCGGCATCGTCGGCAGGATAGGCCGAAATCGAGAAGCCATGCATATCGAGAGATGTCATCATGGCCGCCGGCCCGATGACGTGGGTTATCCGCTCGCCAATCGCTGACCGCCGGATTTCGTTGAGGATGATCGACATCTCGATGACCGACGTGCCGCCGAGATTGTTGACCACAGCGACATGCGGCTTTTCTTCCATTGCAGCTGACAGGCGCTCGACCATGGCAGCGACAGCTCCGCTCGCGCCCTTGAACTCGACCTGCTCAACCCCGGCTTCACCGTGGATGCCAAGCCCAAGCTCGGCCATGCCGGGCGGAATGCGATCCTCCTTTGGCGAACCTGGAATGGTGCAGGTGTTTAGCGACATGCCGATGCTTTTTGTCTTTGACACGACCTTGCGCGCGGCCGCGGCGACATGCTCGGTGGGCGCCAGCGCCGCCGTGCGCGCCGCCGCCGAGGTGACGCTCTCGTCGATCAGCCGGGTGTGGAAGCTGGCCTCCACCGTCTGCGGCCAGTGCAGCAGCTCGTGCAGGAACTGCAGGTTGGTGGTCAGGCCGAGCACCGTCGTCTCGCGCAGGCCGGCGGCGAGCGCGCGGCGCGCGGCGTCGCGGTCGGCACCACGCGCAATGAGCTTGGCGATCATCGAGTCGTAGTATGGCGAGATCTCGTCGCCGCTGTCCACGCCCGACTCGATGCGCAGCGCCGCGCGCCCGAAGTCGATGCGCTCGATGCGCCCGGTGGTCGGCAGGAAGCCCGCGTCGGCGTCCTCGGCGCACAGCCGCGCCTCGAAGGCATGGCCCTCGCAGCGCACGTCGGCCTGGGCCAGCGGCAGGCGGCCGGCATCGACGATGCGCAGCTGCAATTCGACGAGATCGAGGCCGGTGACTTCCTCGGTGACCGGATGCTCGACCTGCAGGCGCGGATTGACCTCGAGGAAGAAGTACTCGTTCCCGGCGACGATGAACTCCACCGTGCCGAGGCCGCGGTAGTTCACCGCGGCGGTCAGCTTCACCGCGTCGGCGAGCAGGCGTTCGCGCAGCGCGGCCGGCAGCCCGGCGCTCGGCGCTTCTTCGATCACCTTCTGGTGCCGGCGCTGGAGCGTGCACTCGCGCTCGAACAGGTGGATTGCGTGGCCGCGGCCGTCGCCCGCCACCTGCACCTCGATGTGGCGCACGTGCGGCAAGTAGCGCTCGACGATCATCTCGCCGCTGCCGAACGCCTTCTCGGCCTCGCGCATCGCGCTCTCGATGCGCGCGTCGAGGCCATCGAGCGTCTCGATCACCGCCATGCCGCGTCCGCCGCCGCCGGCCACCGCCTTCAGCAGCATCGGCAGCCGGGCGTCGCGCACGTGGCGCGCCACCGCGGCGGCGTCGCGCAGGCCGCCCTCGCTGCCGGGCACCACCGGGATGCCGAGCGCCGCAGCCTCGCGCTTGGCCTGCGCCTTGCCGCCGAGGCGCTCCATCGTCTCGGCGGTGGGGCCGACGAAGATCAGGCCCGCGTCGTCGAGCGCGCGCACGAAGGCCGGGTTCTCGGAGACGAAGCCGTAGCCGGGATGCACCGCGTCGGCGCCGACGCGCTTCGCGGCCGCGACCAGCGCGTCAATGCGCAGGTAGCTGTCGCCCGGAGCCGGGCCGCCGAGCTCGACCGATTCGCCGATCTCGCGCACGTGGCGCGCGTGGCGGTCGGCCGCCGAGTGCACGGTGGCCACCCTCAGCCCGAGACGGCGGCAGGTGCGGGCGATGCGGCAGGCGATCTCGCCGCGGTTGGCAATCAGGACCTTGCCGATGCGCTGCATGGTGGCCCCTCAGAAACGGAACACGCCGAACGGCGTGGGCCGAGCCGCGGTGCGCGAGGCGAGGTCGAGCATCAGGCCCATCACGTCGCGCGTCTCGGTCGGGTCGATGATGCCGTCGACCCACAGGTTCGACGAGAAGTTGTCGGCCGGCTGGAAGTCTTCGTAGATCTTGCGCACGGGTTGCTTGAACGCCTCTTCCTCCTCGGGCGTCCAGTCGCGGCCCTCGGTCTTGTTGATCTGCCGGCGCACCAGCGCCATCACGGTGGCGGCCTGCTCGGGGCCCATGATGGCGGCGCGCGCGTTGGGCCACGCGAACATCGCCGTCGGGTTGAAGGGGCGCCCGCACATCGCCAGGTAGCCGGCGCCGTAGGAGGCGCCGATCAGGATGGTGTACTTCGGCACGTTGGCCGAGGCCATCGCGGTGATCATCTTCGCGCCGGCCTTGGCGATGCCCGACTGCTCGGCCGCGCGCCCAACCATGAAGCCGGTGACGTCGGCCAGGAACAGCAGCGGGATGTCGCGCTGGCAGCACAAGTCGATGAAGTGCGCCGCCTTCATCGCGCTCTCGGGGAACAGCACGCCCTGGTTGGCGAGGATTCCGATCTCGTGGCCGTGGATGCGCGCGAAGCCGGTCAGCAGCGTGTCGCCGTAGAGCGTCTTGAATTCCTGGAAGCGGCTGTCGTCGACCAGGCGGGCAAGGATCTCGCGCGTGTCGGAAGGGATCTTCGGGTCGCGGCTGATGAGGCCGTGGATTTCGCGCGGGTCGTGCCGCGGCGGCAGGCTCGGTTGTTTGGTCCAGCGCGGCTTGGGCGGCTCGCCGAGTTCGCGCAGCAGCTCGCGCGTCAGCGCCAGCGCGTGGCGGTCGTCGCTGGCGATGTGGTCGGTGACGCCGCTGATGCTGCAGTGCATCTGCGCGCCGCCGAGCGATTCGCCGTCGACCGTCTCGCCGGTGGCCGCGAAGGTGAGCTCCGGGCCGCCGAGGTACATGTAACCCTGCTCCTTGACGATCACGATCTCGTCGCAGAGCGCCGGGATGTAGGCGCCGCCCGCCGTGCAGGGCCCGAGCACCACCGAAATCTGGTGGATGCCCTCGGCCGACATGCGCACCTGGTTGTTGAAGATGCTGCCGAACTGGCCCACGTCCGGGAAGATGTTGGCCATGTCGGGCAGGAAGGCGCCGCCGCTGTCCACCAGCGTCACGCAGGGCAGCCGGTGGGCCCAGGCGATCTGCTGCGCGCGCACGTGCTTCTTGCACGTCATGCCGTAGTAGGTGCCGCCCTTCACGGTGGCGTCGTTGGCGATCACCATGCACGGCCGGCCGTTGATGAGGCCGATGCCGGTGATGATGCTCGCGCCCGGCGGCACGCCGTCGTACAGGCCCTCGCCGGCGAGCATGCCCAGCTCGAGGAAGGGCGAGCCCGGGTCGAGCAGCACCTCGACGCGGTCGCGGGGCAGGATCTTGTTGCGGGCGAGGTGCTTTTCGCGCGCCTTCGGCGGGCCGCCGGCCATCGCCTGCAGGCGGCGCTCGTGCAGGCTCGCGACGAGCGCGTCGTAGGCCGCGGTGTTGGCGCGGAACTCGGCGTCGTTCGTCGACGCGCGCGGAACCAGGATCGTCATGCGCTCAGGATCGTCATTCGTTCAGGACTTGAACACCGGTGGGCGGCGCGCCTCGAAGGCCGCCAGGCCCTCGGACACGTCGTCGCTGAGCAGCTCGCGCGAGATGATCTGCTGCTCGAGCTCCAGGCCGCCGGCCAGCGGCCGGTCCAAGCCCTCGCGGGCCAGCCGCTTCATCGTTGCCAGGCCGACGCGGCTGCGCGCGGCGAGTTGCGTGCAGTAGGCCATCGATGCCTCGGCCAGCTTGTCGGGCTCGACGACGTAGTTCACCACGCCCCACTGCAGCGCCGTCGGCGCGTCGAGCCAGCGCGCGCTGAAGAACAGGTCCATCGCGCGGCGCAGGCCGACCACACGCGGGAAGCGCTGCGATCCGCCCCAGCCGGGCACGAGGCCGTACTGCGCGTGCTGGTCGCCGACCTTGAAGTCGCTCGAGGCGAAGATCACGTCGCAGGCCAGCATCAACTCGCTGCCGCCTGCCAGCGCCAAGCCCTGGCAGGCCGCCACCACCGGCAGCGGGCTCGCCTCCAGCCGCTGCAGCACGCGGTGGCCGTGGCGGATGAAGTGCTCGATCTTGGCCGCATCGCTGCGCAGCGACTTCACCTCGTCGAGGTCCGCGCCGGTGCAGAAGTGCTTGCCCTGGGCGCGGATCAGCACCGCACGCACGCCCGAGGCCGGCCGCTCGAACTCGTCGATCGCCGCCTCGATCGCGCTGTGCACCGCCATCGACAGGCAGTTGAACTTGTCGGGGCGCGCCAGCTCGATGACGCCAACGGCACCCGCGCGGCTCGTGGCGACCGGCAACGCCGCCGTCACTTGCGGTTCTCCGCCGCGTACTGCACCGCCATGCGCCCGGCGCGCTCGCGCGCGACGATCAGCTTCATCACCTGCGCGGTGCCGTCGCCGATCTCCAGGCCCATCACGTCGCGCAGCCGCTGCTGGTGCGGCAGGTCCATGCTCCAGCCGTAGTGGCCGAAAGTCAGGATGCACTGGTGGATGGCGTCGAACGAGGTCTTCGGGCCCATCCACTTCACCATCGCGGCCTCGGCGGTGTGCGGCTGGCCGGCGTCGCGCAGTGCCAGCGCGTGGTAGCTGAGCTGCCGGCACGCGGCGAGCAGCGTCTCGAACTCCACGATCGGGAACGACACACCCTGGTACTGCACGATCGGCGCGCCCATCGCCTGGCGCTCCTTCATGTACTCCCAGGTCTCGTCGATGGAAGCCTGCGCCGCGCCGATGCACTGCAGCGCGATCAGCACGCGGCTGAAGTCGAAGCCCTGCATCACCTGCGTGAAGCCCTTGCCCTCCTCGCCCATCATGTTCTCGGCCGGGACGCGCACGTCGTCGAAGAACACCGAACCGCGGCCGATGATCTTGCTGCCCACGTCCTTGAAGCGCGTGCGCTGGATGCCCGGCGAATCCATCGGCACGAGGAACGCGCTGATGCCGCGGGCACCCGAATCGGGCGTGCCGGTCCGCGCGAACAGGATGATCGCGTCGCACTGATCCGAGAATGTGATCGAGGTCTTTTCGCCGGACAGGATGAAATACTTGCCGTCGCGGCGCGCCTTCAACTGCAGGTTGGCCGCGTCGGACCCCCCGCGCGGCTCGGTCAGGCCGAGGCCGATCAGCGCCTCGCCGGCGACCAGCTTGCTGTTCCAGTGGCGCGCCAGCTCGGGGTTGGCGTTGTGGTGGATGATTGCACCCATCAGCGAGCCGAGCAGCTGGATGTAGCTGATGTTGAAGTCGCCGTAGGCCATCTCCTCGGTGATCACGCCCGAGGTGACGCCGCTCAAGGCCAGCCCGCCGTACTCCTCGGGCAGGTCGACGCCGATCAGGCCCAGCGAGCCGATCTCCTTCATCAGCGCGCGGTCGAAACCGGGCTCGGCCTCGCGCGCCTGGTAGCGGGGCTTGAGCTTTTCGCGGGCGAAGCGCCGTGCGACATCGCGCAGCGCGGTCTGGTCTTCGTTCAGCAGCATTCCGGACTCCTCTTGGTCGGCCGATCAGTTTCGTCGGGTTGCTGCGGCTGGCCGCTGTCGAGATCCGCACGCTTGCCAGTCCGCACAACTCAGGACTATCATATCATCGAACAGACGTTAGTTAGCTGGTGAGAGGCGCAATGCCGTTGCGGCAGTTCGGTACGATCAAGAACTCTTCCAGCCTAACTGACCCTCGATATGGCCACCAAGACCCGCGAGAACCCCGTTGCCGTGGAATCCGACAGCGTGACGCGCGAGAGCATCCTGCTCGGAGCGGCGCGCCTGTTCCGCCACCACGGTTACGCCGCCACGACGCTTCGCGAAGTCGCCGACGCGGCGGGCATCAAGGCTGGCAGCATCTACTACCACTTCGAGTCGAAGGAGCAGATCCTGGCCGAGGTGCTCGACAAGGGCATCCTGAGCGTCATCGAGGCGGTGCGCCAGCGCGTCGAGGCCTTGCCGCCCGACGCCAAGGCACGCGACAAGCTCGCCGCGGCGATCGAAGGCCATCTCTGGGGCCTGCTCCACCACGGCGACTTCACGTCGGCCAACATCCGCATCTACGGCCAGATTCCTCTGGCGGCGAAGAACCGCCATCGCAAGATCCGGCGCGAGTACGCCGACTACTGGGATGCCCTGCTCGACGAGGCCCTGCGGCGCGGCGAACTGCGCCCCGACATCGGCACCACGATCTCTCGCCTGTTCGTCATCGGCGCGCTGAACTGGACGGTCGAGTGGTACAACCCCCAGAAAGGTTCGTTCGAAGACTTCGTCAAACAGATCACGACGATCGTCTTCGACGGCACCTTCGTGAAGGAATAGTCCGAGGTGACGGTCAAACCGGGCTGGCAGGGCCGCTTCTTCGAGGACTTCGCGCTCGGCGACGAGTACCGGCATCCGCTCGGCCGCACCGTCACGCAGCAGGACAACATCTGGTTCACGCTGCTGACACAGAACGTCGCGGCGGTGCACTTCGACGCCCACTACGCCTCGAAGACCGAGTTCGGCAAGCCGCTCGTCAATTCCTGCCTGACGCTGGCGCTCGTCACCGGCCAGTCGGTGATCGACGTGTCGTACAACGTGTTCGCCAACCTCGGCTGGGACGAGGTTCGCCTGCCGCACCCGGTGTTCGAGGGCGATACGGTGTACGCGCGCTCGACGGTGCTCGACAAGCGCGAATCGAAGTCCCGGCCCACGCTCGGCGTGGTCACCGTCGCCACCGAAGGCTTCAACCAGGACGGCGTGGTGGTGTGCACCTTCAAGCGCACCCTGATGGTCTACAAGCGCGGCCACGCGCCCGACCGCTCGCCGCCGGTGCCGGCAAACAAGAACTGAGAGAGGACGCGGCGCTCGTCGCGCCGCACGCCACGTGAATACCGCTGAACTGATCGAACGCCACGGCCCGCGCGAGGCGATGGAGTACGACGTGGTCGTCGTCGGCGCCGGCCCTGGCGGGCTGGCCACCGCCATCCGCCTCAAGCAGCTCGCCCCCGACGCCACCGTCGTCGTCATCGAGAAGGGCTCGGAGCCCGGCGCGCACATTCTTTCCGGTGCGGTGATGGACCCGCGCGCGCTCACCGAACTGCTGCCCGACTGGAAGACCCAGGGCGCACCGCTGCTGCAACCGGTGACCGGCGACGACGTGCTGTTCCTGTCTGAAACCGGCACCACACGCACGCCCGACTGGCTGGTGCCGCGCAACTTGCACAACGACGGCTGCTACGTCGTCTCGCTGGGCGACGTGGTGCGCTGGCTGGCGCAGCAGGCCGAGGGCCTGAGCGTGGAGATCTTCCCCGGTTTCGCCGCCGCCGAGGTGCTCTACGACGAAACCGGCGCGGTACGCGGCGTGGCCACCGGCAATGTGGGCATCGGCAAGGACGGCGAGCCCACCGGCTCGTTCCAGCTCGGCATGGAACTGGTCGGCAAGTACACCGTGTTCGCCGAAGGCGCGCGCGGCCACCTGGGCAAACAGCTGATCGCGCGCTACCGGCTCGACGAGGGGCGCGACCCGCAGAGCTTCGCCATCGGCATCAAGGAACTGTGGGACGTGCCGGCCGCGCAAGCCAAGCCCGGCCTCGTCGTCCACACCGCCGGCTGGCCCATGACCGACCCAACCTTCGGCGGCGGCTTCCTCTACCACCTGAGCGGCGGCAAGGTGACGCTCGGCTTCGTCGTCGGGCTCGACTACCGCAACCCCTACCTGAGCCCCTTCGACGAGCTGCAGCGCTGGAAGACGCACCCCGCCGTCCGCGCCCACATCGAAGGCGGCAAGCGCATCGGCTACGGCGCGCGCGCCATCAACAACGGCACGCCGCAGGCGCTGCCCAAGACGGTGTTCCCCGGCGGCGCGCTGGTCGGCTGCGATGCCGGCTACCTGAACGCCGCGCGCATCAAGGGCAGCCATGCGGCCATCAAGAGCGGCATGCTGTGCGCCGAGGCGCTGGCGCCGGCGCTGGCCGAGGGCCGGCAGCGCGACGAGCTGGGCGCCTACCCGCAGGCCTTCGAGAAGAGCTGGCTGCACGACGAACTGCGCCAGACGCGCAACTTCAAGCTCTGGTTCAAGAAGGGCAAGTGGATCGGCAACCTGATGACCGGCATCGAGCAGTGGCTGCTGCCCAAGCTCGGCGTCGCCAGCCCGCCGTGGACGCTGCACGCAACCAAACGCGACCACGAATATTTGCTGCCCGCCGACCGCGCCACGCCGATCGCCTACCCGCGCCCGGACGGCAAGCTGAGCTTCGACCGCCTCTCCTCCGTGTTCCTGAGCAACACCAACCACGAGGAGAACCAGCCCGCGCACCTGACGCTGAAGGACGCGTCGGTGCCGGTGGCCACCAACCTTTCGCGTTATGCCGGCCCCGAGGGGCGCTACTGCCCGGCCGGCGTCTACGAGTTCGTGAAGGCCGTCGACGGCGCCGACCGCCTGGTCATCAACGCGCAGAACTGCGTGCACTGCAAGACCTGCGACATCAAGGATCCGACGCAGAACATCGTCTGGGTCACGCCCGAGGGCGGCGGCGGCCCCAACTACGCCGGCATGTGAGGAACGAGATGCCCGAAACCACCTTCGGTCTGGACGACGCCGCGCTGGTGGCACTGCCGCTCGGCTTCGAGCCCGGCCTGCTCGACGGCCAGGTCGTGCTGGTGTCGGGTGCCGGCAGCGGCATCGGCAAGGCCATCGCCTTCCTGTGCGCGCGGCTCGGCGCACGGCTCGTCGTCTGCGGCCGCGACCCAGTCAAGCTGGCGGCGTGCGAAACCTGGCTGCGCCGCCTGGGCAGCCCCGACGTGCTGGTGCAGCCCACCGACATCCGCGACGGCGCGTCGGTGGCCGCGCTGCTCGACGCCACCTGGCAGAAGTTCGGCCGCCTGGACGTGCAGGTCAACAACGCCGGCGGCCAGTTCCCCAAGGCCGCGCTCGACATCAGTCCGAAGGGGTGGAAGGCCGTCATCGACAACAACCTCAACGGCACCTGGCGCATGATGCATGCCGCCGCCCAGCGCTGGCGCGACACCGGCCAGGGCGGCAACATCGTCAACATCGTGCTGACCTTCCAGCGGGGCTATCCCGGCGTGGCGCACAGCTGCGCGGCGCGCGCCGCCGTCACCTACCTGTCAAAGACAGTGGCGGTGGAATGGTCGCAGTACGGCGTGCGCGTGAACTGCGTCGCACCGGGCAGCATCGAGAGCACTGGCTTCGCGCACTACTCGCCCGAGGCCCGCCAGCAGTTCGCGCGCAGCAACCCGATGCTGAAGGTGGGCAGCGTGCAGGACATCGCCTACGCGGTGGCCTACCTCGCCGGCCCGACCGGGCGCTTCGTCAACGGCGAGGTGCTCAACGTCGACGGCGGCGGCCTGCTGTGGGGCGACCTGTGGACGATCCCCAAGCCGGCCTACTTCACCTCGGAGCACGCGGCATGACGGCCCCCGATTCGACCCCGCGCTTCGGCCCCGGCGACGCCGCGCTGGCCGAGCTGCGCACCGTCTACCGCAACGACCTCTACGCCGGCAAGGTGGCGCTGGTGTCGGGTGCCGGCAGCGGCATCGGCAAGGCCATTGCCTTCCTGCTCGCGCGGCTGGGCGCCACGCTGGTGGTCTGCGGGCGCAAACGCGACGCGCTCGAAGACTGTGCCGAAAAGCTGCGCGCGCTGTCGGGCCGCGAGGTGATGGTCCACGCGATGACGATCCGCGACCCCGGCCAGGTCGAAGGCCTGCTCGACGCGGCGTGGGAGCGCTTCGGCGGCATCGACGTGCTCGTGAACAACGCCGGCGGGCAATTCGCCGCGCACGCCATGGACTTCACCGACAAGGGCTGGAACGCCGTCATCGACACCAACCTGAACGGCACCTGGTACATGATGCAGGGCACCGCGAAGCGCTGGGTGGCGCAGGGCAAGCGCGACGGCAGCATCGTCACCATCACCGCCGCGGTGGACCGCGGCCTGCCGGGCATGGCGCACACCGCCGCCTCGCGCGCCGGCGTGATCGCGCTGTCGAAGACGCTCGCGGTGGAGTGGGCCGAGCACGGCATCCGCGTCAACTGCATCGGCGCCGGCGCCATCGAGAGCAACGGCTTCAACAACTACAAGGACGAGAACGTTCCCGGTCTCTTCCGCACCAACCCCATGCACCGCGCCGGCGACGTGCAGGACGTCGCCGAATGCGTCGTCTACCTCACCGCCCCGTCGGGCAAGTACATCACCGGCGAGACGATCAACCTCGACGGCGGCATGGTGCTGTGGGGCGACTTCTGGCCCGCCGGCATGCCCGACTACTTCAAGCCCCCCACTCCAGCAAGCACATGAGCACAGCAGCAGCAGCCGCCGGCGAAGCGCAGGGCCCGCTCGCGGGCGTCCGCGTCATCGACCTCACCGGCGTCGTGATGGGGCCCTTCGCCTCGCAGATCCTCGGCGACTTCGGCGCCGACGTGGTCAAGGTCGAGTCGCCCGACGGCGACACGGTGCGCCACATCGGGCCGAGCCGCAGCAAGGGCATGGGGCCGATGTACCTCGCGCTCAACCGCAACAAGCGCAGCATCGCGCTCGACCTGCGCCACCCCGACGGGCTGGCCGCCGTGAAACGCCTGATCGAAGGCGCCGACGTGCTGCTGTTCAACCTGCGGCCGGGCTCGATGGGCCGGCTCGGCCTGGGCTACGAACAGGTCGCCGCGCTCAACCCGCGCATCATCTACTGCGGCGCCTACGGCTTCGGCGAGGGCGGCCGCTATGCCGGCAAACCGGCGCTGGACGACCTGATCCAGGGCTCGGTGGCGTTGCCCTCGCTGGTGGGCCGCGTCACCGGCGAGCCGCGTTACCTGCCCACCAACCTGTGCGACCGCACCACCGGCCTCACCGCCGTCTACAGCGTGCTGGCCGCGCTGTACGCGCGCGAAAAGACCGGCCGCGGGCAGGCCATCGAAGTGCCGATGTTCGAGACCATGACGCAGTTCGTGCTCTCGGACCACATGTTCGGCCGCACCTTCGACCCGCCGCAGGGCGAAGCCGGCTACGTGCGCCTGCTGGCGAAGGACCGCCGGCCGTTCAAGACGCGTGACGGCTACGTCTGCGTGCTGATCTACATCGACAAGCACTGGAAAAACTTCTGCGAGCTGATCGGCCGCGAGGACGTGCTGAAGGATCCGCGCTTCCTGCGCATGTCCGACCGCACGCGCAACGTCGATGCGCTGTACGCCTTCGTCGCCGAGATGATCGCCACGCGCAGCACGGCGGAGTGGATGGAGGCGCTGGCGAAGGCCGATATCCCGGTAGCACCGATGCACACGCCCGACAGCCTGATGCAGGACGAGCACCTGGCCGACGTCGGCATGTTCGAGTGGATCGACCACCCGAGCGAAGGCCGCATCCGGCAGATGAACGTGCCCGGCACCTGGTCGGAGACGCCGCCCTCGGTGCGCCGGCACGCGCCGCTGCTGGGCGAAAACACGCGCGAGCTGCTGGCGGAAGCCGGCTACGGCGCCGACGAGATCGAGCAGTTGCTGGCGAAAGGCGCGGCGCGCGGGGCCGAAGCACGCTGACGACGCCGGCAGTCAAGGAGCACGCATGCAGGAAGTCATCGTCGAGAAGCGCGACCGCGTCGGCCGCATCGTGTTCAACCGGCCGGCCATGAAGAATGCGCTGACGCCGCCGATGCTCGACGAGACGATGCGCGCGATCGCGGAGTTCGAGCGCGACGACGACGTGCGCGTGGTGCTGATCACGGGCGCCGGCGGCTCTTTCACGTCGGGCGGCGACCTGAAGTTCCTCGCCGACCTGACGCAGAAGAAACCCTTCGAGATCCGCAACTCGGTGTACACGTATTTCGCCGGCACCGCCAAGGCCATCAAGTTGTGCCGCAAGCCGACCATCGCCGCGGTTGCCGGCCCCGCGGTCGGTGCCGGCTGCGAATACGCCATCGCCTGCGACTTCCGCATCGCCGCCGAGTCGGCGGCCTTCTGCGAGACCTGGGTCCACATCGGTCTGATGGCGCCGCTGGGCGGCATGTTCCTGCTGCCGCGGCTCATCGGCCTGGGGCGGGCGACCGACATGCTGATGCGCGGCACCACCGTGTGCGGCGCGGAGGCCGAACGCATCGGGCTGGTCCAGCGCTGCGTGCCGGACGAGCAGCTCGACGAGGCCGCGATGGCGCTGGCACGCGAACTGGCGGACGGCCCCCCGCTCGCGCTGGCCGCGATCAAGGAAGGCCTGCGCCGCGGCATGGAATCGAACCTGAATGCCGAGTGGGAGTTCAACCTCTACGCGCAGGCCATGCTCATTCATTCGGACGATTACGCCGAGGCGATGCGCGCACGGACGGAAAAGCGCAAGCCGGATTTCAAGGGCAAGCGCTGAGGCGGCGCCTGGCGGGGCTTCAGCGCAAGCGCGAAACCAGCCTCCGAGGATGCACGGCGTGCGGAACGCCGAAACCAGGAGAAGGTGGATGAAAGGCAAGATCGCTTTGGTGACCGGCGGTTCGCGCGGCATCGGGCTGGCCATCGCCACGACGCTCGCGCAGCGCGGCGCCCAGGTGACCGTCACCGGGCGCGACCCGGCGCACGGCGAGGAAGGTCTGGCGAAGCTGCGCGCCATCGATCCGGGCGCGGCCTTCGAGGCCGGCGAGGCGGGCGACCACGCGTCGATGAGCGCCATCGTCGAGCGCACGGTGAAGCGCTGCGGCGGCATCGACATCCTGGTGAGCGCGGGCGCCGCCGGGCCGGTCGGGCCGACGCCGTTCGCCGAGATGTCGGCCGAGCAGATCCAAGCCTCGGTGAACGCGCGGCTGTACCCGCGCATCTTCCCGGTCCATGCCGCGCTGCCGGCGCTGCGCGCACGCGGCGGCGGCTCGGTCATCATGATCACCACCGACGCCGCGCGCCATCCGACCCCGGGCGAGTCGGTCATCGGCGCCGTCGGCGCGGCCATCGTGCTGATGACCAAGGGGCTGGCGCGCGAGTTCTCGCGCTGGAACATCCGCGTCAACGGCGTGGCGCTGACGCTGACCTCGGAGACGCCGGGCTGGGACCGCATCTTCTCCAAGCCCGGCTTCGAGAACCGGCTGTTCTCGAAAGCGCTCGAGCGCTTCCCGCAGGGCCGCGCGCCCAAGGCCGACGAAGTGGCCGAGGTCGCGGCCTTTCTCGCCTCGGACGCCGCCTCGCAGGTCACGGGCCAGACGCTGAGCGTCAACGGCGGGCTGTCGTTCGGCGGCTGGTGACCGGGTTTCCTGGCTGATCAGGTCCGGGCTCGCTCGGCGCCTGATGCGCTGCGCCCGAGGCGCAGCAGGCTCGCGCCG
>MEGM01000066.1 GCA_001725505.1 Rubrivivax sp. SCN 70-15
TCTTCGCTTGAACTTGGTGCTTCTGATAGCTCATGCCTTCGCCGAAGCCAGTCGCGTGCCAGGTGAATCGGTGGCGAGAAAAAACTCTCACGCTCTCAGTTGGGCAGACCGCCGGAATATTACTTGATCCCGAATTCCCGGCAACGCCCGCCGTTGGAATCAGGAGGCTCGGTCAGCGAGGCTGTCGGATCGGAAGTCCGCTTCATTGCGCTGCGGCCAACTCCGGCACCCAGCCATCTGACGACGCTCCTCGATCTGCACGGGCGGCGTCATTCGAAGCGGTTGTCGTCACTCCAGCGCAAAGCCCGGTAGCCGCTTGGACGCCCTCGTTCCGCCGAAGGTGCTCAGCATCTCTCCCAGCGAGAATGGGGCGCCCATTGGGCAGCCCACGGTCTCGCACAACGTTTGACTGACCAGGCCAGTCACGACACGGTGGCCTACTGGAGGACTGGTTGAAACTCGTTGCACCGACGATGAAGGCGGCCGTCCTGCACGCGCCAGGCGGCCCGGAGGCGCTGAGGATCGAGGACCGGGTCGTCCCTGTGCCGCAAGCCGGCGAGGTTCTGATCCGGGTCATGGCCTTCGGCCTCAACCGTTCCGAGCTCTTCACCCGCCAGGGCCACTCGCCGGGCGTCGCCTTCCCGCGCATTCTTGGCATCGAAGCGGTCGGCACGGTAGAAGCCGCCCCCGGCGGCGAATTCGCAGCAGGGCAGACGGTGGCCACCGTCATGGGCGGTATGGGCCGCGCGTTCGACGGCAGCTACGCCGAACACACCTGCGTGCCGGTTGGCCAGGTGCGCGCGTTCCGCAGCGCCATGAACTGGGCCCGGCTTGGCGCCTTGCTGGAGATGCTGCAGACCGCCTGGGGCGCGCTGTTCCGCGGCCTGCGCTTGCAGCGCGGCGAGCGCCTGCTGATCCGCGGCGGCACCACCTCGGTCGGGCTGGCGGCGGCCGCCATCGCACGGGCGCACGGTGCGCATGTCGGCGCGACATCGCGCCACGCCACGGGCGAAGCGCTGGTGCGCGCCAGCGGCGCCGAGCACTTCTTCGTCGACAACGGCGCGATCGCGCAGGCGGTTCGGCAGACCTGGGACGGCGGCGCCGACAAAGTGCTGGAGCTGGTCGGTACCACGACTCTGGCCGACTCGCTCGCGGCGGTGCGCGAGCCAGGCATCGTGTGCATGGCGGGCATGGTCGGCGACCGCTGGTCGGTCGCGGACTTTGCGCCGATGGACATGATCCCGACAGGCGTGTCGTTGACGACCTACTCGGGCGGCGTGGAAGACTTTGTCGCGATGCCGCTGCAAGCGCTCATCGACCGGGTGGCCAGCGGCGAACTGCCGGTCGCGCAGGCCCGGGTGTTCAGACTCGACGACATCGTCGAGGCACATCGCCTGATGGAATCCAATCAGGCGGGCGGCAAGATCGTCGTCATCCCCTGAGCGACGCCGGCCGCGCCAGCGGGCGGCTCGGGCACACCACCTCAGCCGGCATCGGGCTGCGCGGTGGGCGCGGCGCGCTGGAACGCCTCGAGCCGACCACAGGCTGCGTCGATTTCCTGCAGGCGCGGCCACCGGCCCAGGTCGACCTTGAAACGGCGCGCGCTTTCGATCTGCGGCACCAGGTAGACATCGGCCAGCGTCGGGCGCTCGCCAAAGGCGAACGGGCCGCCGTGGCCCCGGGCATCGACCAGCGCATCGAACGCATCGAAGCCATCACCGATCCAGGTACCGCACCAATCGTTCACCGCGGCCTCGTCGGCACCGAAGCGATGGCGCAGCGCTTCCAGGATACGGCGGTTGTTCACCGGATGGATGTCGCAGCCGACGATCGCCGCCAGCGCGCGCACATGCGCCCGATCCCCGCTGTCGGTGGGCAGCAGCGGCGGGTCCGGGTAGCGCTCCTCCAGCCATTCGATGATCGCCGGCGACTGCGTCATCCGCCGGCCTTCCACCTCCAGCACCGGCACCATGTGCTGTGGATTGATTGCGCCATAGGCATCGCCCAGATGATGCTCGCGCCGCAGATCGACCGCGACCTGTTCGTAGGCCAGGCCCTTCAGGTTCAGGGCAATGCGCAGCCGGTGCGAGGTGCCGCTGCGGAAGAAGTCGTAAAGCTTCATGAGGTCAGACTCCCAGGTACTGGTGGACGATGTCGGGCTGTGCGCGCAGCGCTTCGGAATCGCCTTGCCACACCACGCGCCCCTTCTCGATCACGACATGGCGGTCGGCAAGGTGCAGCAGGCGCCCGACGTTCTTGTCGATCACGATCTGCCCCAGCCCCTCGCGCTTGAGTTCCGCGAGCGTTCGCCAGATGTCTTCGCGGATGACGGGCGCGAGCCCTTCCGTGGCTTCGTCCAGCACCAGCAGCCGCGGGTTCGTCATCAGCGCGCGGCCGATCGCCAGCATCTGCTGCTCGCCGCCCGACAACTGCCAGCCGAGATTGCTTCGGCGCTCTCGCAGACGCGGGAAGAAGTCGTAGATGCGATCCAGCGTCCACGCCCTGCCGCCTGCGCCACTGCCATCGTTCCGCGCCGTCGCGCGCAGGTTCTCCTCGACGGTCAGTTCGGAGAAGATCTGACGGCCTTCAGGCACCAGCGCCAGCCCTTGGCGTGCGATGCGGTGGGACGGCAGCCCGCGGGTGCGAAGCCCGTTGACCTCGATGTCGCCACCCAGGCTGGGCATCATGCCGAACAGGCACTTGATGGTCGTCGAGCGACCCATGCCGTTGCGGCCCAGCAGTGTGACGACCTCGCCCGGGCCGACGTCGAAGGAAATGTCGAAGAGCACCTGGGCACGGCCATAGCCGGCCTGCAGGCCGCGCACCGATAGATAGGGTTGCATCGCCTTGCCTCGCTCAATGTGGCTCAGATCGTCTCTTCGCCGAGGTAGACCGAGCGCACCTCGGGGTGCTCGCGGATCTCGTCGCGCGTGCCGGTGAACATCACGCTGCCGTAGACCAGCACGCTGATGCGGTCGGCAAGCGCGAAGACGGCGTCCATGTCGTGCTCGACGAGCAGGATCGTGTAGCGGCCCTTCAGCCGGCGCAGCAACTCGATCACGCCCGCGGACTCCTGCACGCTCATGCCGGCCATCGGCTCGTCGAGCAACAGGAACTTCGGCTGCGCCGCCAGGGCCATCGCCAGCTCGAGCTGACGCCGCTGGCCGTACGCCAGTTCACCCGCCAGCACGTCGGCCTGCTTGTCCAGGCCCGCGGCCGCCACCGCCTCTTTGGCCGCCTCCCGGGCTGCGAGGTCGTCCAGCATCGCGGTCCAGAACCGCCAGGCGTGGCGCTTGGCCGCCATCGCGGCGAGCACGGCGTTCTCGGTGACGGTGAACTCCTCGAAGATGGAGGTGATCTGGTACGAGCGCAATAGGCCGGCCCGCGCGCGGTGGTGGATGGGCAGCGCGCCGACGTCCTGGCCGCCGAAGACGATGCGGCCCTCGTCGGCCGGCAGCTCGCCGCTGAGCTGGTTGATCAGCGTCGTCTTGCCGGCGCCGTTCGGTCCGATCACGGCGTGCAGTTCACCGGCGCGGATGTCCAGCGAGACATGGTCGGTGACCAGCAAGGCGCCGTAGCGCTTGACCAGCCCTTCGGTCTGCAGCGAGGCGGCCATCACAGACCCCCTTCCGAGGCCACGACGGGCGCCGCGCCGCGCCGTGCCCTCGGCCACAGGTCGATCAGGCCGACGATGCCGCGCTTGCCGACAAGGGCCATCACCACGATCAGCGGGCCGAAGATGACCATCCAGTGTTCGGTCAGGCCTTTCAGCAGTTCCTCCAGGCCGAGGAACACCAGCGCGCCGATCACCGGGCCCAGCACCGTGCCGATGCCGCCCAGCACGACCATCACGATCAGCTCGCCCGACACCGTCCAGGCCAGTGAACTGGGCGAGGCGAAGGCGTTCAGGTTCGCCAGCAGCAGGCCCGACAGCCCGCAGATGGCGCCCGAGATCACGAAGGCGACGAGTTGAAGCCGCCGCGCCTCCAGGCCGATCGCGTTGATGCGGCGCGCGTTCTGCCGCGCCCCGCGCAGCGCCATGCCGAAGGGGGAGGCGCGCAGCTTCGCCATCCACCAGGTGACCAGCGCCAGCACGACCAGCGCGGTGGCGTACAGCGGCAGGGTCGAGCCCAGGTCGAAGCCGCTGAACTGGCTGGTGGCAGCCACCGGCAGGCCGTCGTCGCCGCCGTACTGCTTGAGGCTGACGAGCAGGAAGTAGCCCATCTGGGCGAAGGCCAGCGTGATCATGATGAAGGCCATGCCCGACGTGCGCAGGCTGATCGCGCCGACCGCCAGCGCCACGCCGGCCGACACGCCGACGCACAGCGCCAGGTGCACCCAGCCGCTGGCAATGCCATGGAAGGCCGGCAGCGCCACCGCATAGCTGCCCAGGCCCATGAAGAGCGCGTGCCCGAAGCTGACCAGCCCGCCGTAGCCGAGCGCCAGGTTCAACGCCGATGCAGCAATGGCGTAGATCAGGATGCGGGCAAAGAACGAGATCCAGAACGGCTGCTCGACCGCGGTGGCCACGAAGGGCACCAGCGCGAAGCCCCCGAACAGCAGCAGCGGCAGGACCGCCGAGCGGTGCAAGAGTGAATTCATCGTCAGCTCCTTCAGCCGCGCCGGGCCGGAAACAGGCCTTGCGGGCGCAGTGCCAGCACCACGGCCATCAGCAGGTAGACCAGCATCGACGCCAGCGCCGGCCCTGCGGCGTCGGCCACCGAGCGCTCGGCGATCTGGCGAAGCCCCAGCGGCAGCAGCACACGGCCCAGGGTGTCGACGACGCCGACGATCAGTGCCGCGTACAGCGCGCCGTTCACCGAGCCGATGCCGCCAATCACGATCACCACCAGCGTCGTGATCAGCACCGGCTCGCCCATGCCCGACTGCACCGACAGCAGCGGCCCGGCCATCGCACCGGCCAGGCCGGCCAGCATCGCGCCGACGCCGAACAGCATCGCGTTCAGCAGCCCGATGTTCACGCCCAAGGCACCCACCAACTGCGGGTTCTGGGCGCCAGCGCGGATCAGCATGCCAACACGCGTCTTGTGGATCAGCAGGTAGGAACCGACGGCCACCGCCAAACCCACCGCGATGATGACGAAGCGGTAGGACGGGTAGTTGAAGCCGAGCAGCGGCACCGTGCCGGACAGCACCTCGGGCACCTGGACGAACAGCGGCTGCGGCCCCCAGATCAGGCGCACCGCCTCGTTGAAGAACATCACCAGGCCGAAGGTCGCGAGCACATGGTCGAGGTGGTCGCGCCGGTACAGACGCGAGACGATCGTGAGCTCAAGGACCAGGCCCAGCAGCAGCGCCGTGCCCATGGCCGCCCCCACCGCCAGCGCGAACGACCCGGTCGCCGCGTAGGCCAGTGCAGCGGCGTAGGCGCCCAGCATGTACAGCGAGCCGTGCGCCAGGTTCACGAAGCTCATGATCCCGAAGACCAGGGTCAGCCCGGCGGCCAAAAGGAACAGCAGCACGCCGTACTGCAGGCCGTTGAGCAGCTGCACCAGCAGCAGGGAGGCACTCATGGCCTCGTGCTCAGGGCAGCTTGCACAGCGCGGCGTACGAATCCGCGTGCGCAGCCAGTGGCGTGCCGACGGTCTTCATCACGACCTTGCCGCCCGCACGCACCGTCTCGAAGGCGTAGTAGTTCTGCACCGGCATGTTGTTGCTGCCGAACTTGAACGGGCCGCGCACCGACTTGAATTCGCCGCCGGCCACCTTCACCGCCGCAGCCAGTCTCTTCGGGTCGCCGCCCGCCTTGCGCAGGCCGAGGTCGAGCACGTTGGCGGCATCGAAGCCCGCGGCCGCATACAGGCTGGGCGTGCGTTTGTACTTGACCTCGAAGGCACTGACGAACTTGCGATTCTCCGGCGTGTCGAGCGAGGCGTCGTACATCGCGGCGCTGACGACGCCCGCCGCGGTGTCGCCCAACGAGGGCAGCGTGGTGCCGTCGACGGTGAACACCGAATAAAGCGGCAGCTTGCCGCCCAGGCCCGCCTGGCTCATCTGCTTGACGAAGTTGATGCCCATGCCGCCCGGGTAGAAGACGAACAGCGCATCGGGCTTGGCCGACTGCAGTTGCGCGATCTCGGCCGAGTAGTCGGGCTGGTTGACCTGGGTGTAGACCTCGTCGACGACCTCGCCCTTGAAGTACCGCTTGAAGCCGGCCAGCATGTCCTTGCCGGCCTGGTAGTTCGGCGCCATCAGGTAGACGCGCTTGATGCCGCGGTCCTGCGCGAACTTGCCCATCGCCTCGGCGGCACCGTCGTTCTGCCAGGCCATCGAGAAGATGTTGGCCTTGCACTGCGCGCCAGCGATCGGGGAAGGCCCCGCGTTGGTAGCGATGGCCACCACGCCCGACTCGGCCAACCGCGGCAGGCTGCCCATCAGCACGTTCGAGAACGACAGGCCGACGATCGCGTCGACCTTGTCCTTGTCGATCAGCTTGCGAACGATCTGCTGGCCCACTTCGGGCTTGAGCTGGTCGTCCTCCTTCAGGATCGCGGTCGGTTGGCCGCCGAGCTTGCCGCCGAGCTGCTCGAGGGCGAGCATGAAGCCGTCGACCTGGTCCTGGCCGACGATGGCCTGCGGGCCCGAGAGCGGTGCCATCAGGCCGATGGTGGCGGCTTGCGCCGCGACGGTCGAAACGGCCAGCGTGGTGAGCAGCGTGGCAGACAGTGCCGTGGCGCGAAGAGTGTTTGCATTCATCGTGGTCTCCTGGTTCGAGTTGGGGCGTGGTCATCCCTCGGCGGCCGTCGAACTCGACCCCGATGGCATAGAAACGGGGGGAAGGTCAGTCGAGTTGCAGGTACACGCGCTGCGCGTCGACCTTGACTGGGTAGCTGCGCAGCGCTTCAGTCACCGGCGCACAGGTGGGCTGGCCATTGCGCACGTCGAACTTGCCCTGGTGAAGCGGGCATTCGATCTCGTGGCCTTCGAGAAAGCCATCGCACAGCCGCGCCTGGCCGTGCGTGCAGGTGTTGTCGGTGGCGTAGACCACCTCGCCGACGGTGTAGACCGCGATGTCGCGGCCGGCGACGACGATGCCGATGACGTCATTGGTGGGAAGATCGTCGGCCGACAGGGCGTCGACCCAGGTGGGATTGGCAGACGTGGTGTCCATGCGCGGCCTCAGATCGGATAGATGATCGAGTTGGGGATCATTTCGCTGTCGTAGATGCACTCGCGCGACGCGAACTTCAAACCTTCGGGCGTGCGCACGACGGTGTCCAGGTAACGGCCGACGTTGAACACCGTCGAGGCGTCGGACAGCTTGGTGCGGAACACGGCGTAGTTCGCCTCGCAGCGGAACTGGCCGCCCTCGGCGCTGCGCACGACCGGCGTGCCGACGATGTGCCGCTGGTAATACGGGTCGTGGAACAGCGTTTCCTTGATGCCGTAGACGCGGTCCTTGAGCATGCCCTTGCTGGTGAAGGACAGCGTGGCCAGCGGGAAACCGCGCTCGTGGTTCTCACGCGGCTGCAGCCGGTAGACGCACTGCTCGGTGAAGAACTCGGACCACAGGTCCCAGTTGCCGGAGTCGACCGCACTGGCGTAATCGGCATACAGCTGGTTCAGGGCCAGCCAGTCTTCAAAGGTCGGTTGGGTGCTCATGGCTCAGGCCTCGCTTTCCATGACTTCGCGCCAGTAGCGGTACATGCCGCGGATAAGTGTTTCGGTGACCATGTGCTCGGTGTCTTCCACCGCACGCCCGCCCAGCTCGGCCAGCGTGCGGTGGAAGGGCTTGCTCTCGAAGGCCTGCTGGCTGAACTCGATCACCTCGCCGTCGTCGGCAGACACGAAGCCGGCCGGCCCGAACAGGTTGGCCTGGCGCAGGCGCCGCTGCGTCATCTCCTCAGAATCGTCATCGAAGCCGAAGTGCGTCCAGACGAAGTCGAAGCTGCCGTGGCCGGTGGGCTGGATGTGGCGCGTCGAGACGCTGTTGACCTGTTGCTGCAGGATGACGCTGGGGAATATGGTCGTCATGACGGCCGTCGGCCCGCCCCACCAGGGCTCGGGCACGATGTCGAGGAAGCTCGGGTCGTTGAGCTGCATGTCGGCCTTGAAGCTCGAGACCTGGGTCACCTGCGCCGCATTGCCGGCGGAGCCACGGGTCGAGATCATGGCCGCGTGGCGGTGCTTGGCATCCATGCGCAGTTGCGACTTGTTGTCGGCGCGCCAGAGGCCGAAGGTGACGAACCAGGTGTGCAGCAGCCCCGGGTGGTAGGGGTCCTTGATGTTCTCCTGCATCAGCTTCCAGTTGCCCGGAATGCGCTGGCGGTTGTAGCCCAGGATCTTCAGCTGGCGGCCGTTGAACAGGCGGTCGAAGTAGCCCAGGATGGTCGGGCCCAGGTAGTCCTCCAGCGATTCGACGTCGAGGTCGAACGAAGCGAAGACGACACCGCCGCGCGTGGCCACCTTCAGCTTGGTCAGGCCGTGCTCGCTGGTCTTGAAGTCGGCCGGCATGCCGCCATGCACCTGACCGTCCTGCTTCACCCCGCGGCGGAAGGGCACACCCTGCAGGTCGCCCCTGAGCGTGTAGCTCCACTGGTGGTAGGGGCAGACGAAGTCCTTGCGGTTGCCATGGCGCTCGCGGCAGAAGCGCATGCCACGGTGAGCACAGACGTTCTCGACGACGCTGATGGCGCCCTCGGCGTCGCGCGTCATGATGACCGAGCGCTCGCCGATCACGGTTCGCTTGAAGTCGCCCGGGCTCGGTACTTCGGCTTCCAGGCCGACATAACACCAGTGGTTCTTGTAGAAGAAGCGCTCGAGCTCGCGCTTGTACAGCTCGTCGCTGGTGTAGGTGAGGAAGGGGATGCGCGAAGTGCCTTCGCCTTCCCAGTGGGCTTCGGTCGGGAAGACCGTCGATGCCGTGTTCATGCTTGTCTCCTGTCTCTTTGGGGGGTCCGCCGGATCAACGGGCCACGCGGACCTCGATCTCGCCCAATCCAGCAACCGCGCCGAGCATCACGTCACCGGCCACGACCGCGTTCACGCCCTCGGGGGTGCCGGTCATGACGATGTCGCCCGGCTCCAGCGTCTCGTACTCGGAGAGGTAGGCCACACACTCCGCGACCGACCAGATCAGCTTGCTTACGTCGGAGGATTGCCGCGGCTGGCCATTGACGGTGAGCGTGATGGCCGCCGAGGGCAGGTGGCCCACCTCCTGCACGCGGTGCAGCGGCCCGATGGGCGCCGACCTCGAGAAGGACTTGCCGAACTCCCAGGGTCGACCCTTGTCGCGCGCCTCGAGCTGCAGGTCGCGGCGCGTCATGTCCATGCCGACGGCATAACCGTAGACATGGTCGAGCGCGCTGGCCACACCGATGTCACGCCCGCCCCGGCCGATGGCGACGACGAGTTCGATCTCGTGGTGGTAGTTGATCGTCTTGGGCGGGTACGGCACGCTCGTCGGCTGCGTCGCATCGACGACGGCGTTGGCCGGCTTCATGAAGAAGAACGGCGGATCACGGTCCGGGTCCTTGCCCATCTCGCGGGCATGGGCGGCGTAGTTGCGGCCGACGCAGAAGACGCGGTTGACCGGGAAGCGCTCGTCGCGTCCGGCGACAGTCAGCGTATGCAGCGGCGGGGCCTCGATGGCGAGTTTCATGGGTGTGTCTCCTGGAATTGGGGGTCAGAGGCGCTGTTCACGCCACAAGCCGAGCGCCTGCTGCACCGGGCGGTCGGAGAAGCTGAACATCAGCGCATCACGGTCGGCGCGCAGCTGCAGCGCCTGCCAAGACGGGACCACGAAGACGTCGCTCTCGTGGAAGCGCCAACTCTGGTAGCCGACATTCACTTCGCCGCTGCCTTCCAGGCAGACGACGACGGTGCCGTCGGTCGCCTGCACGGGCCGGGTCTCGAAGCCCGCCGGCAGCCATTGCGCAAACGCCCCGATGGTCGGCATCGGCGACGCGCCGGTGGCGGGGTTCACGTAGCGAAGCTTGAAGCCGTGGTGCGGGTCGGACGCGCCGTGCGCGATGGCCTGCAGTGACGCGCGGGTGCGCTCGAAGGGGTAGACGAACACCCGCGTCGGGTCGGCCGGCTTCGGTGCGTAGTCGACGGGCACCATGTTCGCGCCGTAACGCGCCAGCGCATCGCCTTCGGGGTGCAGCGCCTGCTGCGAAGACAGCTCGCTCTTTTCGGCGAAGCCGGCGTCGAGGAAGCGCACCGTCGGGATGTCCAGTCCGTCCAGCCACACCACGGGCTCGTTGCCGAGATTGCCGTGGTCGTGCCAGGTCCACGACGGAGTGATGATGAAGTCGCCTCGCCGCATCGTCGTACGTTCGCCGTCGACCGCGGTGTAGGCGCCCTCGCCGTCCAGCACCAGGCGCAGCGCCGACTGCGTGTGGCGGTGGGCCGGTGCCACCTCGCCGGGCAGGATGAGCTGCAGTCCCGCATAGAGCGACTGCGTGATGCACGACTGCCCGCGCAGCCCCGGGTTCTCGAGGATCAGCACGCGCCGTTCGGCCTCCTCGGCGCTGATCAGCCGGCCGGCCTCGAGCACCTGCTCGCGCAGCTCGGCGTAGCGCCAGATCGCGGCCTGCGCGGGCGACTTCGGCTGCGTCGGCACCAGCGCATGCAGCACCTCCCACAGCGGCGTCATGTGGTTCGCTGCGATGCGCTCGTAGTAGGCGGCGCGTTCGCGCTGCGCTGAGAGCGACACGGGGTCAGGCTTGGCGGCATTCATCGCGCGCTCCATCAGGTCGGTTGGGTGTAGAAGGCGTCGGCGTAGATCCGTGCCACATCGATGCCCTTCTGGCGTGCCAGAACGCTGGCGGCTTCCACCATCGGCGGCGATCCGCACAGGTAGGCGCGCCAGCCCTCCAGGCTGCCCAGGTCCTGCTCGATCACTTCGGTGACCAGGCCGCAGCGCTGCTCGCGCGGATTGCCCCCAGAGGTGACGACGACGTGCAGCTTGAAGGCCGGGTGCCGGCGCTCGATCTCGGCCAGCCAATCCAGCCCGTAGACATCACGCGGCGAACGCACGCCGAAGTACAGGTGGATCGGGTTGGTCATGCCTTGCGCGATGGCGCCGCGCAGGATCGACAGGATGGGCGCAAGACCGCTGCCGCCGGCCACGCACAGCATCGGCCCGTCGTGCTTCGTGCGCAGGTAGGCGCTGCCCAGCGGCCCGCTCACGCGGACCGTGTCGCCAGGCTTCAGCTCGTTGGCGATGTAGCCCGACACACGCCCGCCCGGAACCACGCGGACATGGAACTCGAGCGTCACATCGCCCGCCACGCCGGCCATCGAGTAAGGCCGAACATGCTCCGGCGTGAACTGCAGTTGCGCGTACTGGCCCGGCGAAAACTCGATAGGCTTGGCGGGTTTGAGCACGACGCGCTTGATGTCGTGCGTCAAGGTCTCCACCGTCTGCACGGTCGCCTTGATGATGCGCGCCGGGTGCACGACGATTTCGTCGGGCTCGGGAATCTCGATCGTGCAGGGCTCGGTCAGGAAGGTCTGGCACGCCAGCACATAGGCGTCGCGCCCGTCCAGCGGGTTCTGCTGCGCACCACCCGAGTCGAGCACGTCGCCGGCCACCACCTTGCAGCGGCAGGTGCCGCAGCGGCCCGCCATGCAGCTGTACGACATCGGCACCTGCGCGTTGCGCAGGGCGTCCAGCAGGTTCGCCCCCGGCTCGACCTCGATGACTCTCTGCAGCGGTTGGATCAGCACTTCCATGACCGGCATCGTCGGCGTTGCAGCCCGATCAGCCAATCGGATTCTGGATATGCTTCGTATCACGTTGAGTGATACACAGGGTAACCACGGAGGGCCGCCATGGAGCTGCACGAGATCGACCTGAACCTGCTGGTCGTGTTCAACCAGCTGCTGATCGACCGGCGTGTCTCGAAGGCGGCGGACACCCTGGGCGTGTCGCAGCCGGCGGTGAGCAACTCGCTGGCCAAGCTGCGCAAGCTGCTGGGCGACGAGCTGTTCCTGCGCACGCCGCAGGGCATGGAACCCACGCCCTATGCCGACCAGCTGGCCGAGTCGGTGAGCTACGCGCTGGCGATGATCCACAGCGGCGTCAACCAGCGCACCAGCTTCGACCCGGCGACGGTGAAGCGCTCCTTCACCATCGGCATGACGGACATCGGCGAGATCTTCTTCCTGCCCGCGCTGATCGAGCGGCTGCGGCGCGAGGCGCCCGGCGTCACGCTCAGCACGGTGCGCAACACCACCGTCAACCTGCGCGACGAGCTGGAGGCCGGCAAGGTGGACGCCGCGATGGGCCTGCTGCCGAACCTGAAAGCCGGCTTCTTCCAGCGCCGCCTGTTCATGCAGAGCTATGTCTGCCTGATGCGGCGCGATCACCGGCTCGCCAAGCGCAAGATCTCGCTGGCCGAGTTCTCGGCCGCAGAGCACCTGATGGTGATCTCGGCAGGCACCGGTCACGGCAAGGTGGACGATCTGCTTCACCGCAGCGGCGTCGACCGCAAGGTGCAGTTGACGGTGCCGCACTACGTCAGCGTCGGCCACATCCTGCAGGGATCGGACCTCATCGCCACCGTGCCCGAACGGCTGGCCGATCGGCTGCTGGCGCCCTTCGGGTTGGCCAAGGTCCCGCACCCCGCGAAGCTGCCCGACATCGCGATCAACGTCTTCTGGCACGCCAAGTACCACCGCTCGCCGGCTAACCGCTGGCTGCGCGGAGTTCTCTTCGACCTGTTCAGTGAAGGGCAGCCCGGGGCTGCGTGAGACGCCGCGTGAAAGGCCGATTATGGCGACGAGGCCGGCGTGCGGAAGGCCACCACCCGTAAGTCGATCATCACTCGCACCGACCGCGGCAATGAAGGCCTGTCCTGCAAGCGGTCCGCGCCGCACAGATTGTCCCGAATCTCGGTACAGATCATCTTCCCGTCGCCTATTTATCTCGATTGGTTGAACTCCTAGGAGTCTGTCGGACTTTCCCGCCTACCTTGGGCAGGGGCTGGCCCGGACAATTGCACCAGTTCAAGCACACACCCAGCGCATGAGCCGATTCGTT
>MEGM01000067.1 GCA_001725505.1 Rubrivivax sp. SCN 70-15
CTGAGCCCCACCCCGATGCTGACATCGGCCAAAGCGGGGGAGGCGAGGGCGGCGACTAGCGGGCAGATGACGAAAAGGAGGCGATTCATTTGCTTGGTCCTGGCCAGAACGTATCGTCTAGGATTTGTGCAGCCGTGTAGGGGCAAGTTGCGGGGAAGGCCGACTCCGGCAACTGCGTTTCGCTGATTGCCTTGTCGAGAGCGATGGTGAAGCTGCCGGCCACCGATGTCGCCGGATAGGGCTTCAGACTGGGGCTCTCCGCAATGAGGCGAGCGATCCTCATGCGCTGCTCCCGAATGCTCGCCTTCCAGCTATTCGTCCGCTTTTCCGGCTGGAACTGCCATTTCAGCAGATGCTGGATGAGGACCTCCATGCGGCTGTCGATTTCGTATCTGTCGCTTCTCCCCAGGCTCTCGATCTCCTCGGCCACATTCTCCAGATCGACGCGCTCGAGCTTGCCGGCGCGCAGCAGCGCGGCCTGCTCGGCCGACCAGAGGGCAAAATCCTCGTCGTAGGAGGCGAGACGTTTGAGGTCGATCCTGTTCATGCGCCGACTATACCCGCATCCGGGAGGCGCGCAAATCGGCCGGGCGTGCCGGCGTTAGCGAATTGGCGACGCCTGCCGGTGTAGAAGGGCGGCCGGCGCAGAAGGCGCAGACGCGGGCGGGCAGGGCGCGGGTGTCGGGCGCGGTGGGTGCGCTGCTTGCGTCCTGGGCGGCCGGAAGGTCTTCGGCGCTGCCGTCCGCCAGTGCATTCAGGTGCGCGCGCTGTTCGCGCCTCTCGGCCGCGCTGACGCGCACCAGCCGCGCGCGGTGTGGCTGCAGCCAGAGCAAGGGCGCGGTCGGCGCCACTGCGGCGCGGCGCAGCTGCAGCTCGGCCGCGCGCGCCCGGACCTGCGCTTCTTCGACCGCCCGGAGGCGGCAGGCGGCACGGCGGCAGACCGCTCCCTGGCGCCGCTCCAGCGGCAGCAGCGGCTGCTGGCAAAGGCGGCAGGTGACGGGCTCGCGGGCGGGACCAAGCATGGCACGGCCAGCCTACGCGAAGCCGCGCGCTGCGGCCACGGTGACAATGCCGAGATGCCAGTGCCCCATCATTCGTCTGCCGACCCGCTCACCGGACTCGCCGTGTTCGAGCGCGGCTGGCTGTCGTCGAACAATCTGCTGATCCACGCGGCGCCGGGCGAGGCCGGCGCGGTGCTCGTCGACACCGGCCACGTGAACCACGCCGAGCAGACGCTGGCGCTGGTGCTCCGCGCGCTCGACGCGCGGGGCGACGAGCCGCTGGCGTTCCGACCATTGCGGCGGCAACGCGGCACTGCAGCAGGCCTTCGGCGCGCCGCTGGCGGTGCCCGCCGGTCAGGCCGACGCGGTGCGATGCTGGGACGAGGCTGCGCTGAGCTACCGCGCGACCGGCCAGCGCATCGCACGCTTCGCCGCGCAGCAGCGCCTCGCTCCGGGCGAGCCGCTGGTCGCCGGCGGGCGCGAATGGCAGTGGCTCGCCGCGCCCGGGCACGACCCGCATTCGATGATGCTCTTCGACGCAGCGCAGGGGGTGCTCGTCTCGGCCGACGCGCTGTGGGAGAACGGCTTCGGCGTCGTCTTCCCCGAGCTCGAAGGCGAGCCCGGCTTCGACGACGTGGCCGCGGTGCTGGACACCATTGCGCGGCTGCCGGTGCGTCTGGTGATCCCCGGCCACGGCGCGCCCTTCGCCGACGTCGCCGGTGCGCTGGCGCGCGCGCGTGCCCGGCTCGCCGGTTTGCAGGCCGACCCGGCGCGGCACGCCAGGCATGGCGCCAAGGTGCTGATCAAGTACCACCTGATGGAAGAGCGCGCGATGGCATTCGCCGAGCTGAGCGCCTGGGCGATCGCGACGCCGCTGTTCGGCCAGGTCTGGCAGCGCTTCGCGCCGCGCGGCGTCGTGACGCCCGCGGCCTGGGTCGAGCAGCTGGTGGCCGATCTGGTGAACAGCGGCGCGCTTGCGCTGCGGGACGGGAAGGTGTTCGATGCCTGAGCCAGGGGCGATGTCGGCGGCCGGCTTTTTGCGCGTCTGGACGTCCGCGGCTCGGCTATCGGTCCGAGCGAGCGCGATGGCGCTCGACGGGGCCGGGCGGTCGCCATGGCCGGTCCGTTGGCAGGCGCACCGCGTGCCGCGTCGCAGCGCGCCGCGCGCCGAGCAGGGTCATCGGAGCAATTGCATCCCCAGCCGCTTGGCGGCCCGCGTGTCGAAGCTCACGACGGTGGCATGGCGCTGCGCGGCCAGGGCGACGATCAGGCAGTCGTGCAGGTCCACCCCGCCCCGGGCGTACAACGCGGCGGCCGCGCGCACGGCTTGTGCCTCTTGCACTTCGAACGCCGCAGTGTCGAGCAGATCCGTCAGGATGGCGTGCACCGTGGCGGCGTCGGCGCCGTAGCGGCTCTCCATCACCCAGACCGTCTCCAGCAGCGCGACCAGGCTGATGAAGCCGCGCTCGGCCGGCGTGAGCTGGGTCTCGATCAGCCGGTTCGCCAGCGCCGACTGCCTGGCGTCGTCCTGCGCCAGGTAGCGCACGAGCACGTTGGTGTCCAGCGCGAGCATGGCCCAGGGTATCAGCCCCGGCCCGCGATGCCCGCGCGCCGGTCAGCGATGGCCCGGTTCATCTCGGCCACCGACACGGGCTTTGGCGGCGCTGGCAGGCGGCCCTTGAGGCGGCGCACGTCGCCGGCCGCGGGCAGCAGGCGCACGCCGTCGGCATCGAGGACGAAGCGCAGAACCGAGCCCTGCACCAAGCCGAGGCGCTTGCGCACATCGCCCGGAATCACGACCTGGCCCTTGCTGGAGACGGTGGCGCTGAGTTCGTGGACTTTGGGCATGGTAAGCCAGTATGCCTTACCGGTCTTCGGCGCGCTGCGCAAGCGACGACGGGCGACTCGCGTCGCCCGTCGGAAGTGCGGCTTCGCCGAGGATTCCTTTGTCTCCGGCCGGGGCCGGGGGCCTCTTGACTTCGGGTGCAGCCCGAAGTCAGCCTTTGACGACGTGCCGGCAAACCGCGCGCCGTGCGCGCGGCGGGCTTACAGCCCGGCCGCAGCGCGCAGCGCAGCGGCCTTGTCCGTGCGCTCCCAGCTGAACTCGGGTTCCTCGCGGCCAAAGTGGCCGTAGGCGGCAGTCTTCTCGTAGATCGGGCGCAGCAGGTCGAGCATCTGGATGATGCCCTTCGGGCGCAGGTCGAAGTGCTCCTGCACCAGCGCGGCGATCTTCTCGTCGCTGATCTTGCCCGTGCCTTCGGTGTAGACCGTCACGTTCATCGGCCTGGCGACACCGATCGCGTAGGCCACCTGGATCTGGCATTGGCGGGCCAGGCCGGCGGCGACGATGTTCTTTGCGACGTAGCGCGCCGCGTAGGCGGCCGAGCGGTCGACCTTGCTCGGGTCCTTGCCGCTGAAGGCGCCGCCGCCGTGCGGGCAGGCGCCGCCGTAGGTGTCGACGATGATCTTGCGCCCGGTCAGCCCGCAGTCGCCCTGCGGGCCGCCGACGACGAAGCGGCCGGTCGGGTTGACCAGGTACTTGGTGTCCTTGAGCCATTCCTTGGGCAGCACCGGCTTGATGATCTGCTCGATCACGGCCTCGGTGAACTCGGGCTTCATCTTCGAGCCCAGGCTCCACTCGGGCGCGTGCTGGCTGGAGAGCACGACGGTGTCGATGCTGTGCGGCTTGCCGTCGACGTAGCGCATCGTGACCTGGCTCTTTGCGTCCGGGCGCAGGTAGGGCATGCGGCCGTCCTTGCGCAGCTGGGCCTGGCGCTCGACGAGGCGGTGCGCGTAGTAGATCGGCGCGGGCATCAGCTCGGGCGTCTCGTCGCAGGCGTAGCCGAACATCAGGCCCTGGTCGCCGGCGCCGGTGTTGAGGTGGTCGTCGCTGGCGTGGTCGACGCCCTGCGCGATGTCGTTGCTCTGCTTGTCGTAGGCGACGAGCACCGCGCAGCCCTTGTAGTCGATGCCGAAGTCGGTGTTGTCGTAGCCGATGCGCTTGAGCGTGTTGCGCGCGACCTGGATGTAGTCGACGTTGGCCTGCGTCGTGATCTCGCCGGCCAGCACGACCAGGCCGGTGTTCGTCAGCGTCTCGGCCGCGACGCGGCTGCGCGGGTCCTGCGCGAAGATCGCGTCGAGGATCGCGTCGGAAATCTGGTCGGCCACCTTGTCGGGGTGACCTTCGGAGACCGATTCGGAAGTGAAGAGGAAGTCGTTCGCCACGTTGATGTGCTCCAGTTGTTGACCCGGTGCGCGTCGCCGGTCTTTCCTGGGTGAGCCGCGGCGAACGCTTTAGCGGATTTGTTGAACCGGCGCCACAGCGTGGCCGTCGGTCCGGCGGGGCGTCGGTATCCTTCAGCCCCGCAGTCGCCCCGCAAGTTGTCCTTTAACTCGGCGACGGCCCAATTATACGAAGCATGCTCATCCTGGTCCGCTGGCTGTCCAAGCGCTCGCTGCGGCTTTTGCACGCGCTCGGCACGCTGCTCGGCTGGGCCGGCTACCTGCTCTCGCCGAGCTACCGACGCCGGCTGGTCGAGAACGCGGCGCTCGCCGGGATGGCCGCGCCCGAGCGGCGCGCGTCGGTGGCCGAGGCCGGCCGCCTCGTGATGGAGCTGCCGCGCCTGTGGCTGCGCCCGCGCGATCTGTCCATCGCCGACCCGGTGCGCTGGGACGGCGACGCGCTGATCGAATCGCTGCTCGAGCGCGGCCGCGGTCTGGTGCTGCTGACGCCGCACATGGGCAGCTTCGAGGTCTCGGCGCAGGCCTACGCCGAGCGCTTCGGCGCGCGCCAGCCGATCACGGTGCTGTACCGGCCGGCGCGCCAGCCCTGGCTGCGCGAGCTGGAGGAGACGGCCCGCGCCCGGCCCGCGCTCGCCACCGCGCCGGCCAACCTCGCCGGCGTGCGGCTGATGCTGCGCGCGCTGAAGAAGGGCGAGACGGTCGGCCTGCTGCCCGACCAGGTGCCGCCCGAAGGCATGGGGCTGTGGGTGCCGTTCTTCGGCCGGCCGGCCTACACGATGACGCTCGCTGCGCGCCTGGTGCGCCAGACCGGTGCCGCGGTCGCGGTGCTGTGGAGCGAGCGTCTCGCGCGCGGGGCCGGCTACGTGGTGCACGCGCTGGCGCTGCCGGTGGCGCTGCCAGAGGCCGCCGGCGACGAGGCCGCCGACGCGCTGGCGATCAACCGCTCGATGGAAGCCGTGATCCGGATGAAGCCCACGCAGTATCTCTGGGGCTACCACCGCTACAAGGCGCCGCGCGGCGCCGCGGGCGCGTGATGAACCTCGCGGCGCGCGCGCTGCTGGCGCTAGTCTGGCTCGTGCATTGGCTGCCGCTCGCGGTGCAGGCGGTCATCGGCCGCGCGCTCGGCCGGCTGCTCTACCGCTTCGGGCGCAGCCGGCGCGCGGTGGCGCTGCGCAACGTCGAGCTCTGCCTGCCCGAGCTGACGGCGGCCGAGCGCGAGGCGCTGGTGCGCGAGCATTTCCAGTGGCTGGGCCGCAGCCTGCTCGAGCGCGGCCTGCTCTGGTACGCGAGCCCGGCGCGGCTGAAGCGGCTGATCCACGTCGAGGGCGAGGTCGGCCTGGCCGAGCGCAGCGAGCGTCCGCTGATGTGGCTGGTGCCGCATTTCATGGCGCTCGACGTCGCCGGCGTCGCCACGCAGCTGTTCCAGAAGCGGCTCGTCGGTTCGATCTACCAGGCGCAGAGCAACCCGGTGCTCGACGCCGCGATGCGCGCCGGCCGGCTGCGCTTCCATCAGGGCGACGTGTTCTCGCGCCACGAGAGCGCGCTGCCGCTGGTGCGCGCGATCAAGCGCGGCTATGCCTTCTTCAACCTTCCCGACATGGACTTCGGCGCGCGCGACGCCGCGTTCGTGCCCTTCTTCGGCGTGCCGGCGGCGACGCTGCTCGCGCCGAGCCGGATGGCGCGCTCGCTGAAGATGATCGTTCAGCCCGTCGTCGCCGAGACGCTGCCCGGTGGCCAGGGTTACCGGGTGCGCTTCCTGCCGCCCTGGGACGATTGGCCGACCGACGACCCCGAGGCCGACGCGGCCAGGATGAACGAATGGATCGCCGCCGAGATCCGGCGCAACCCGGCCCAGTACCTCTGGGTGCACAAGCGCTTCAAGACCCGCCCGGCCGGCGAGGCCGGGCTCTACTGATCATCGACAGGGCGAGCCTTCGCCGTACCGCGCGGATAATTGAGGCCATGCGGTTGCGCTTCACCAAGATGCAGGGCGCGGGCAACGACTTCGTCGTGCTCGACGGCACGCGCGCGCGCATCGAACTCACGCCCGAGCAGGTGCGCCGCCTGGGTGACCGCCGCTTCGGCGTCGGCGCAGACCAGATCCTGGTCGTCGAGACGAGCGCGACGCCGGGCGTCGACTTCCGCTACCGCATCTTCAACGCCAGCGGCGACGAGGTCGAGCATTGCGGCAACGGTGCGCGCTGCTTCGTGCGCTACGTGCACGACCGCGGGCTCACCGACAAGACCCGTATCCGCGTCGAGACGGTGAACAACCAGCTCACGCTCGCGCTGCAGGCCGACGGCCGCGTCACGGTGGACATGAACCGGCCGATCTTCGAGCCGGCGCGCGTGCCTTTCGACGCCGCCGGCCTGGTGCCGCGGCGTCTGCCCGACCCGGACCACGGCTTCGAGCTCTGGCCGCTGGCCGATCTGGGCGTCGAGGTCGCGGTGCTGTCGATGGGCAACCCGCACGCGGTGCTGCGTGTCGACGATGTCGACACCGCGCCGGTCGCGTCGCTCGGCCCGCGCATCGAGGCCCACGCGCGCTTCCCGCGCAAGGTCAACGCCGGCTTCGTGCAGCTGATGTCGCGCGCCGAGGTGAAGCTGCGCGTCTACGAGCGCGGTGCCGGCGAGACGCTGGCCTGCGGCACCGGGGCCTGCGCCGCGGTGGTGGCCGGCATCCGGCTGGGCTGGCTGGACCGGCGCGTCGAGGTTCACACCCGCGGCGGCGACCTGCTGATCGAATGGCCGCACGCCGAGGCCAGCGTGCTGATGACCGGCCCCGCCGAAACCGTCTTCGAAGGAGAAATCGAGCTGTGACCACGACATCGGGCGTGACCCCCGGGGTGCAAGGCATCACCGAGACCGACATCGCCAACTACCTGGCCAACACGCCGGGCTTCTTCGAGCGCCACGCCGAGCTGCTGTCCAGCGTGCAGCTGACCAGCCCGCACGGCCAGCGCGCCGTCTCGCTGCAGGAGCGGCAGATGGAGATGCTGCGCGACCGCATCAAGGGCCTGGAAATGCGCATCGTCGAGATGATCCGCAACAGCCAGGAGAACGTGGCCATCGCCGACCGGCTGCACCGCTGGACGCGCGCGCTGCTGCTCACCGCAGAGCCGGCGGCACTGCCGGCGGTGCTGGTGGGCGACCTGAAGCACCAGTTCCTGATCCCGCAGGCGGCGATCCGGCTGTGGGGCATCGACACCGCGCATGCCGAGCGGCCCTTCGCCGCCGCGGTGAGCGACGACGCGAAGAGCTTCGCCGACAGCCTGACCCAGCCCTACTGCGGCATCAACGCCGGTTTCGAGCCGGTGGGCTGGCTCGACGAGGCGGCCGGCGTGATGTCGGTCGCGCTGATCCCGCTGCGCCATGGCAACGCCTGCTTCGGCCTGCTCGTTCTCGGCTCGCCCGACCCGACGCGCTACTCGGCCGAGATGGGCACCGAGTTCCTGGTGCGCATCGGCGAGGTCGCGAGCGCGGCGCTGTCGCGCCTGCTGCGTGCCTGAGCCGTGGTCGCGCTGGACGCCGAGCTTCAGCGCTTCCTGGACCATCTGCGCGTCGAGCGCCGGCTTGCCGCGCGCACGATCGCGATGTACGGCGAGGCGCTCGCGCGGCTGCAGGCCTCGGCCGCGGCGGCAGGGGTCGGGTTGCGCGCCGCCGAGCCGCACCACCTGCGCGGCTGGGCCGGACAGCTGCGCGCTCGTGGCCTGGCGCCGCGCAGCATCGCGATCGCGCTCGCGGCCTGGCGCGGGCTGTACCGCTGGTGGGGCCGCGACGGCCTGGTCGGCGCGAACCCGGTGGCCGGCCTGCGCCCGCCCAGGGCCGCCAGGCCGCTGCCCAAGGCCTTGTCGGTCGAGCAGGCTGTGGCGTTGGCCGCGCACGAGCCCAGTGCGGGCGACGCCGGCGATGCGCGCCTGGCGGCACGCGACCACGCGATCGTCGAGCTGCTCTATGGCTGCGGGCTGCGCGTGGGCGAGCTGGTCGGGTTGGACCGCACGGCCAGCGCCACCGCGGCCGGCTGGATCGACGCCGCCGACGCCACCGCGCACGTGCTGGGCAAGGGGTCCAAGCGGCGCAGCGTGCCGGTGGGTGGCGCGGCGCTGAGCGCGCTGCAGGGCTGGCTGGCGGTGCGCGCGCAGCTCGCGCGCGCCGAGGAGCCGGCGCTGTTCGTGAGCCGGCGCGGCACGCGGCTCACGGCCGGCCAGCTGCGCCAGCGCCTGAAGGCACAGGCGCTGCAGGCCGGGCTGCCGACGCACGTGCACCCGCACATGCTGCGCCACAGCTATGCGAGTCACCTGCTGCAGAGCAGCGGCGACCTGCGCGCGGTGCAGGAGCTGCTCGGCCACGCGAGCATCAGCACGACCCAGGTCTACACGAAGCTGGATTTCCAGCACCTGGCGAAGATCTACGACGCGGCGCATCCGCGCGCGAAGAAGCATTCATGAAATCGATCCGCCTGCGTGACGGCAAGGAGCGATCGCTGCTGCGCCGCCACCCCTGGGTGTTCCAGGGCAGCATCGCCCGCGGCGGCGCGGACGCCGGCGAGACGGTTCGCGTCGAGGCTGCCGACGGCCGCTTCCTCGCCTGGGGCGCATACAGCCCGAGCTCGATGATCCGCGTGCGGGCCTGGAGCTTCCTTGAGCCCGAGCGCATCGACGCCGCGTTCTTCGAGCGCCGCATCGCCAAGGCGCTGGCGCTGCGCGAGCGGCTGCCGGTGGCCAGCGACGGCGTGCGCCTGATCCATGGCGAGGCCGACGGCCTGCCCGGCCTGATCGTCGACCGCTACGCCGACCTGCTCGGCGCGCAGTTCCTGGCCGCGGGCACCGAGCGCTGGAAGGCAACGATCGCCGACGCGCTGATGGCCGCCACCGGCGCGCGCGCGCTGTACGAGCGCTCGGACGCCAGCGTGCGCGGCCTCGAAGGGCTGGAGGTTCGGACCGGCTGGTTGCGCGGCGAGGGGAGTAGCGAGGTCACGATCCGCGAGCATGGCTGGCGCCTCACGCTCGACGTCGCCACCGGCCACAAGACCGGCTTCTACCTCGACCAGCGCGACAACCGCGCGCGTTTCGCGGAGTGGGTGCGCCACTTCGGCGCGAAGACGGTGCTCAACTGCTACTGCTACACCGGCGGCTTCAGCGTCGCGGCGCTGGCCGGTGGCGCGACCCACGTGACGAGCGTCGATTCGTCGGCGCCGGCGCTCGAGCGGGTGCGCGCGCACGTGGCGCTGAACGGCTTCGACGCCGCGCGCAACGAATGCGTCGACGCCGACGTGAACCAGTTCCTGCGCGACAGCCTGCAGGCCGGCCGCCGCTTCGACGCCATCGTGCTCGACCCGCCGAAGTTCGCCCCCACCGCGGCGCATGCCGAGCGCGCGGCGCGCGCCTACAAGGACATCAACCGGCTGGCGCTGATGTTGCTCGAGCCGGGCGGCCTGCTGCTGAGCTTCAGCTGCTCGGGCGGCATCGGGCCCGAGCTGTTCCACAAGATCGTCGCCGGCGCGGCCATCGACGCGGGGGTCGACGCCGCCATCCTGCAGCGCCTGGAAGGCGCCCCCGACCACCCGACGACAATGCTCTTCCCCGAGGGCGAATACCTCAAGGGGCTGGCGCTGCTGCGGGCGTAGGCGGCGCGGCCACGGGCAAGGGCAGGCGCGGGTCGAACTTGGCCCGCTTGACGGCGAAGAAGGCCTTCACGTTGCGCACGTTGGCGTCCTGCGTGAACAGGCGCTGCACCAGCGCCTGGTAGCCCGCCATGTCGGCGCTGCGCACGACGAGCAGGAAGTCCGGCCCGGGCGAGACGCGCCAGCATTGCTGCACCGCGGCCTCGGCCACCGCGCGCGTCTCGAACGCGTCCAGGTGCTCGGCACCCTGCCGGTCGAGCGTGACCTCGACCAGCGCCGTCAGCCCCTCGCCCAGGCGCTCGGGGCTGAGCAGCGCGACGCGGCGCTCGATCACGCCTTCGTCGACCAGCCGGCGCACCCGGCGCAGCGCGGTGGCCGGCGAGGTGAGGGCGCGCACGGCGAGTTCCTGGTTCGACAGCGAGGCATCGTTCTGCAGCACGTCGAGGAGGCGAAGGTCGGTGGCGTCGAAATCCATGGCGAAATAATATATCAACAATGCGGACAGTGTGGTCGTAATATTTCAACCGTCGAAGACGGTGGTGATTTCGTTCACGAGACCCGGATAGTGCGATGGCAAATTTCTCCGTTCGCCGCCTAGCATCGGTGCCGTCATCGTTCGGAGACCGCAACCCATGTGTGGCATCGTCGGCGCCGTCAGCACGCGCAACATCGTTCCTATCCTCGTCGAAGGCCTGAAGCGGCTCGAATACCGCGGCTACGACTCCTGCGGCGTGGCCGTGCACCAGGACGGCATGCTGCGCCGCGCGCGCAGCACCTCGCGCGTGGCCGAGCTCGAAGCCGGCATCGCGGGCGACGGCATCCACGCCGGCACCGGCATCGCGCACACGCGCTGGGCGACGCACGGCGCGCCGGCGGTGCACAACGCGCACCCGCATTTCTCCAGCGGGCCGGGCGCGGAGATCGGCGGCGCGGGGCGTGTGGCGCTGGTCCACAACGGCATCATCGAGAACCACGACGAGCTTCGCGCCGAGCTGCAGCAGCGCGGCTACGTCTTCGCGAGCCAGACCGACACCGAGGTCATCGCCCACCTGGTGCACCACCTCTACGACGGCGACCTGCTCGACGCCGTGCAGCGCGCGCTGCCGCGGCTGCGCGGCGCCTACGCGATCGCGGTGTTCTGCCGCGACGAGCCGCACCGCGTGGTCGGCGCGCGCCAGGGCTCGCCGCTGGTGCTGGGCCTGGGCCAGGGCGAGAACTTCCTCGCCAGCGACGCGATGGCGCTGGCCGGCGTGACGGACCAGATCGTCTACCTCGAGGAGGGCGACGTCGTCGACCTGCAGATGGGGCGCGCCTGGGTCAGCGCGCCCGACGCGGCGGGCCGCTACCGCACCGTCGAGCGCCCGGTGCGCACGGTGCAGGCGCACAGCGGTGCGGCCGAGCTGGGGCCGTACCGGCACTACATGCAGAAGGAGATCTTCGAGCAGCCCAAGGCGATCGCCGACACGCTGGACGGCGTGGGCGGCATCAGCCCCGAGCTGTTCGGCGACGGCGCGTACAAGGTCTTCAAGGCGATCGACCAGGTGCTGATCCTGGCCTGCGGCACGAGCTACTACGCGGGCAGCACCGCGCGCTACTGGCTCGAGGCGATCGCCGGCATCCCGACCACGGTGGAGATCGCGAGCGAGTACCGCTACCGCGACAGCGTGCCGAACCCGCGCACGCTGGTCGTCACGATCAGCCAGAGCGGCGAGACTGCCGACACGCTGGCGGCGCTGAAGCACGCGCGATCGCTCGGCATGGCGCACACGCTGACGATCTGCAACGTCGCGACGAGCGCGATGGTGCGCGAGTGCGAGATGGCCTACATCACGCGCGCCGGGGTCGAGATCGGCGTTGCGTCGACCAAGGCCTTCACGACCCAGCTCGTCGGCCTTTACCTGCTGACGCTGGCGCTCGCCCAGGTGCGCGGCCGCCTCGGCGACGAACAGGAGGCCGGGCAGCTGAAGGCGCTGCGCCATCTGCCGCTGGCGCTGCAGGCGGTGCTCGCGCTCGAGCCCCAGGTGATGGCCTGGAGCGAGGACTTCGCGCGCAAGGAGAACGCGCTCTTCCTCGGCCGCGGGCTGCACTACCCGATCGCCCTCGAAGGTGCGCTCAAGCTCAAGGAGATCAGCTACATCCACGCCGAGGCCTACCCCGCCGGCGAGCTCAAGCACGGCCCGCTCGCGCTCGTGACCGAGCAGATGCCGGTGGTGACCGTGGCGCCGAACGACGCGCTGATCGAGAAGCTCAAGAGCAACATGCAGGAAGTGCGCGCCCGGGGCGGCCAGCTCTACGTCTTCGCCGATGCCGACGGCCATATCCAGAACGAGCCCGGCGTGCACGTGATCCGCATGCCCGAGCACTACGGCGCGCTCAGCCCGATCCTGCACGTGGTGCCGCTGCAACTGCTCGCGTACCACACCGCCTGCGCGCGCGGCACCGATGTCGACAAGCCGAGAAACCTTGCCAAGAGCGTCACGGTCGAGTGAGCGGGATGGTCCTGTTCCGATGATGTTCTGACCAATTAAAGTCGAAAACAGGCCATTAAAGTCGAAAACAGCCGGGTTGGCCGTCGGCACCCTCGCCTCTGTCGGCCGGGGAGGCGCGCCCTTCGCCGGACGGACAGCCTGATCATCCCCAGAACTCATTGCTGGCATTGGTGCCATGCTTCGCGGCGCGACGGTTCATTGCCGCCCTGCAGACCGGCCGGGCATGAGGTCGGTACCGACACCGATGTGTGTAGGTCGCCTGATGTCGTTCAGGTTCATACGGGTGGGCGACAGCAACAGACTGATTGCAGACGGTCAGCATTCGCCGGCGAATGGCAGCGGTCGCCGATACCTGACGTTCGGTGGTCGCATAGCTGAGAGACCGGTGTACCTCAAGACCTGCCGGACGGTGACGAACAGACGGCGACCTGGTCTCGGCTCATCCGGGTGGGTTGGCCAGCGACAGCTTCCGTCGACCGCGACGGGTCACTGCCGACCCCTTGCTGTCGTACGCTCGATCTTCCTCAGTGACCGCAAGGTGTAGGAAGCTGAAGTTCGAGGTACGCAGCGGAGGTCGCCATCACAACGGTTTCGGTCGGGCGCCGGCGTCAGCCGAACTTATCGAACCGGGCACAGAGCAGACGCCTGAGCGGACACGCCGTCACGTCGACGGCGGCCTCCGTCACGGCAGTCCCGACGCTTCCGGGAACTGCCGCCGTGGCGGGTGCGCAAGCCGCCCAAACCGTGACGAGCAACGTCAGGGCAAGGTCGGAGCGGCTCATCCAAGCCACGGCAAGTCACAGCCGATCCGATGTGGGCATTCGCCCAAGTGAGCGCCGCGCCTGGGAGCGGGCGCGAAACGCTGGCTTTACGCGCTGGCGGCGCAGCAGGTACTTCGTCGTCAACGTCAGTCAACCGCTCGCGCGCCGGTAGTGCATGGCGACCGCGCCATTGCTGAGCGGCTTGGCCGAGACCAGCTCGAGCCGTCGCGTGTCGGGCAGTCCGCCCTCGTGCAGGGTCGGGCCGTGGCCTGCGATCCGCGGGTGAACGAGGAACCGGTACTCGTCGATCAGATCCAGCCGGTCCAGCGCCGTTGCGAGCTTGCCGCTCCCCAGCAGCACGCCGGCCGGTGTGGCGTCCTTGAGCGCTTGCACGCGTGAACGCAAATCGCCGCCGATGTGGTGGCTGTTGGACCACGGAAAGTCTGTTCTCTTCGACGACACCACGTACTTCGGCTTGGTCTCCAGCTTGACCGCCCATTCGCGCACGGCAGGCGGTGCCTCCACATCGCCACGGGCGACCGCCGGCCAGTAGCTCTCCATCATCTCGTAGGTGGTGCGGCCCCACAGCATCGCCCCCGCCTCGTCCATGAGTCGGGTGAAGAAGGCGTGCGTCTCGTCGTCGGCGATGCCCTCCCGGTGGTCGACGCAGCCGTCGAGGGTCAAGTTGAGGCCGAAGGTCAGCAGTCCCATGCGAGTCTCGTCTCAGAGCCCGAGAAGCTTTCGCTTCCGAGCCGAGCGAGATTGAGGCATGGTGGCGCGGGTGAGCGCCGTTGCAGTGATGCAAGGACCAGTGTTCGCGC
>MEGM01000068.1 GCA_001725505.1 Rubrivivax sp. SCN 70-15
GTCGTCTTCGACGAAGCGTCCGGTATGACCCACCAGATGAGCGCTATGACGGCGTTCGTGTTATCGAGTGTCGAAACCGCGCCTCAGGACTTCGGCGCGCTCGCTGCAGAACTTGCGGACGCGACCGGCCTGGTACTTTCGACCGCCAGAGCTGCGTTGAGATCGGCACTCGAAGACTTGAGCAAATTCGGGCTGGTCGATACGGCAGTTCAATGACGCTCTCTACATTGCGACTCGACGAGCTTGGTCGTCGAGTCGGCGGTGCTGGGGTGGCGATCCGGACCGGTCCATTCTCCTTCAGGGTGCGCTCGTCGATCTCGTCGGTTGCCAGGGGTTTGGCGCTGCTTTATCGCGACTACCCGCTTCTGGACAACGAAGCATTCGTCGATTTCGAGGTGCATATCGACCGCGCAGCGGGCTTGCGTCGTTGGCTGCGCCCCCAGGTACGGTTTCGATTCGACGGGGCGTCACCCTTCGAGCCGCTGCCCGTCGATCACGCGCTGCCGCTGCTCGAATGGTCCATGAACTGGTGCATTTCGACGCAGGCCCACCATTACCTGACTCTGCATGCCGCTGTGATTGAGCGCGACGGACGCGCCGCGATCCTGCCGGCGCCGCCGGGCTCGGGCAAGAGCACCCTGTGTGCTGGCTTGATCTGCCGCGGGTGGCGACTGCTCTCGGATGAGCTTACGCTGATTGACCCTGTCGACCTCAACGTCACTGCGTTGTGCCGCCCTGTCAGCCTAAAGAACGAGTCGCTGGGCGTGCTCCGGGAGTTCGAGCCGACCGCGGTCTTCAGTCCAACCGTGTTCGATACCAACAAGGGTGCGGTAAGCCTGATGAGGGTGCTAGCAGCCCATGTGGCGCGGGCGGGTGAGAAGGCGCGTCCGGCCTGGGTTGTATTTCCTAAGTACGTCCGAGGTTCACCGCCTATGCTCACACCGCGCCCGCGTGCCAGCGCGATGCTCGAACTCGGGCGCAACGCCTTCAACTACATGGTGCTGGGCCGTACCGGCTTCGAGGCGCTGGCGGGCGTCGTCGGGACAAGCGCCTGCTTCGACTTTCAGTACAGCCGGCTCGAAGATGCGGTGGCCAGCTTCGACGCACTGGCGCAAGGTCAGCCGGCGTGAGCGCCGATCTGCTGTCCGGCGTTTGGGCTGATCCTCAACGGCGGCCCCAACTGAGTTCGCGCCAATGGGAGACGCTGCTGGGGCAAGCGAGGCGCAGCGCGCTCCAGGCACGCCTGGCGCAACACTTCGTCGACCAGGGCTGGTACGACAGCACTCCCGAGGGGCCGCGCCGGCATCTCGAAAGCGCACTTCGAATGGCTGAGCGTCAGCGCAACGAGGTCGTTTGGGAACTCGACTGCATCCGCCGCGCGCTCAATCGGGTGGACACGCCCATCGTCCTGCTCAAGGGGGCGGCCTATCTGGCCGCAGGCTTGCCGCCTGCCCCAGGCCGACTGTTCGCTGACATCGACATCATGGTCGATCGTCGTCAGTTGCAGGCAGTCGAGAACGCGCTCTTCGCGGCGGGCTGGATCGCGCAAGAGCGCGACCCCTACAACGACCGCTACTACCGACGCTGGATGCATGAATTGCCGCCGCTGCGGCACGTCAAGCGCGGCAGCTGCATTGACGTACACCACACGATCACGCCGCCGACTTCGAGATTCGCGGTCGACGGCAGCCGATTGCTGGAGCGAATTCAACGCGTCGAGTCCTACCCCAAACTCAGCGTTCTGGCACCAGCAGACATGGTATTGCATAGCGCCGCTCACCTATTCCAGGAGGGTGAGTTCTGGCATGGGCTGCGGGATCTGCTGGACCTGAACAGCCTGCTGCTCCACTTTGGCCGGCAAGATACGTTCTGGCCCGATTTACTGGATCGCGCCGAGGAGCTCGGCCTGCAGGTGCCACTGGCGCACGCGCTGATCCATGTGGAGCGCCTATTCTCGACCGCGGCGCCTTCCGAGCAACTGGATCGGGTACGCGCGCTTGACCGCCGGCCGGTACGGCGGTGGATGATGAAGTGGCTTCTGAGGAGCGCCTTGCGGCCAGAGCATCCTTCGTGCGATGGTCCGTTCTCGGCGCTAGCCCGTGGGTTGCTTTTCGTGCGCTCGCATTGGCTGCGTATGCCGCCGCATCTGCTTGCCTACCACCTTGGGCGAAAGGCGCTCATGCGGCTGCAGGGTGAAGGGGCCGAGAATGGCCAGCGCGCCCTTCGGAATTGATCTCGACTCACGCCCTCAGGCCCGGTAGTACGTGCGGTACCACTCCACGAACCGCCCGACCCCAGTGCGTACGTCCGTCGCCGGTGCGAACTCCACCCAGTCCTTGAGCGCGTCGACGTCGGCATAGGTCGCCGGAACGTCGCCGTCCTGCAGCGGCAGCAGGTTCATCTCGGCCTTCATGCCCAGTGCATCCTCGATGCTGGCGATGTAGTCCAGCAGGGGCACGGGGTTGTGGTTCCCGATGTTGAACACCCGGAACGGCACGTTGCTCGTCCCGGGGTCCGGGGTGTCAGCCAGGTAGGCTGGGTCCGCCGTCGCCGGGCGGTCGAGCACGCGGATCACGCCCTCGGCGATGTCGTCCACGGAAGTGAAGTCGCGCTGCATCTTGCCGTGGTTAAACACGTCGATCGGTCGACCCTCCAGGATTGCCTTCGTGAACAGGAACAGCGCCATGTCCGGCCGGCCCCAGGGGCCGTAGACGGTGAAGAAGCGCAAGCCCGTGGTCGGCAGCCCGTACAGGTGGCTGTAGGTGTGGGCCATCAGCTCGTTGGCCTTCTTCGTCGCCGCGTACATGCTCACCGGGTGGTCGACGCTGTCGTGCTCGGAGAACGGCATCTTCGTATTGCCGCCGTAGACGCTGGAGCTCGACGCGTAGACCAGATGCTGCACGCCGCCATAGCGGCAGCCTTCCAGCACGTTCATGAAGCCGACGATGTTGCTGTCGATGTAGGCGTGCGGGTTCTTCAGCGAGTAGCGCACCCCGGCCTGCGCTGCGAGGTGGATCACACGGTCGAAGCGCTCCTGGGCGAACAGCGCCTCCATCCCGGGCCGGTCGGCGACGTCGAGCTTGACGAAGCGGAAGTTCGCGTGCGGTTGCAGCCGCGCCAGGCGGTCCTGCTTGAGCCGCACGTCGTAGTAGTCGTTCAGGTTGTCCAGGCCGACGACCTCGTCGCCGCGCGCCAGCAGGCGCAGCGCGGTGGTCATGCCGATGAAGCCGGCCGCGCCGGTGAGCAAGATTTTCATGGTGGCGGGCGCCCGCCGCGAGCCACTGCTCCGGACGACGGGCTAGAAGTAGAACGTCCCCAGCAACTGCACCACCTGGCGGTACGGCATGAAGCCGAATTCGCTGAGGGTGTCGCCGTAGGCGCGTTGCCACTGCAGTGCAGCGTCGAAGCGCGGCCAGTGGTAGCGCAGCTCGGCCCAGACCAGCCGGCTGTGGTCGATCGCGTTCACGCGCACGAAGCCGGTGAGGTCGAGCTGCTTGAGGCCCAGGCCCTTCTGGCTGGCGTAGAACAGCCAGGCGCGGCGCGTGCCCAGTTCCTGGCTCGGTTGCGTCAGCACCTGGTAGCGCTGGTAGGCGGCCGGGCCCTGGTTGAACAGGCTGTTCCAGCCGGCCGAGTCCAGGCCGGCGCCGTTGTACTCGGCCTCCACGGTCAGGGCCAGGTCGGTGGGCAGCGTGTAGGTCAGGCCGACCGACGCCTGCTGGGTGCGCCGCTGTGTGGGTGCCGATCCCGATACCTGGTCGATCAGGCTGACCGTCTTGCCCGACGACCACTCGGCGTACGCCACCAGCGCGTCGCTCGCCAGCGCCGTCGCGCTCGCGCCTAGCGTGGGTGCGGTGCCGTGCTGCAGCAGCAGCAGCCCCTGCGCGCTGACGCGGTCGCTGAAGCGCGAGTTGACCGTGAGCAGGGCGCGGTTCTGGGCGTTGGTGGCGCCCAGGTCCAGCGAACCCGGGCTGGTGCTTGGGGCATCGGCGAGCTTGGGTGCGAGCGCCAGCGAGACGCCGCCGCCGTCCCACAGCCGGCCGAACCGCGCCATGACGGTGCCCATGCGCATCTCGCGCAGTGCCACCGGGTCGGCGGTGGTGATCGTGCGCAGGCCGCCGCTGCGGAAATAGTCGGTCGGGTTCCACCCGTAAGCCGGGCCCTGGCGCCAGTTGATCCGGCCGAAGTCCAGAGAGGTCGCGGGGTCGGCCTGCCAGCCGACGAAGGCCTCGCGCAGGCTGTTCATCGTGGCGTGCTGGCCTGCCGGCGCGGGGTGGGTGTCGTCCAGCCGGTCCGACAGCGTCAGCCGCCACGCGTCGTTCAGCCGGGTCGAATAGCGCAGGTCGAGCGACGCACGGTGCGCGTCCCGCGTGTCCGACGGATTGCGCAGGTCGATGCGGCCGACGCCGAGCTCCAGCGCCGCGCGCAGCGGCGACTCGGCGGCGGCTGCGGGCGCGGGCGCCGCCTGCAACGACAGCGCATCGGCGTCGTCGGCGTGAGCCGGCGTCGCGAGGCCAGCGCCGAGGGCGAACAGCGTGGTCAGGGTCAGCAGGGGTGTCGTGCGCATCATGAGGTCAGTCAGCAGTGAAGCGCGACAGGTAGTCGCGCTGGAACCAGGCGGTCGGCGCGTCGCGCCAGCCATAGTCGGACAGGCGCACCAGCGTTACCGACTGCGGGTCGAGCCCGTCGATGATCACGGTCTCGGTGGGCCGGCTGGCGCCAAGTTCGTTCTGATAGCGGCGGTAGTAGGCCGTCTTGAGCAGGCGACCCGAATCGGCAAAGAAGCGTGCCTTGATCGGGGCGTGACTCTGCGCATCCAGCCACAGCTCGATCGCGCCGTAGGTCGCGTCGGGGGTGGCGGCAGCGAGCTCGAGCTTGGCGGCGTGGCGGCTCTTGCGCTCGCCGTCCGTGATGGTCTCGTCGCCGGCCAGCGTGGCGTGGTAGTCGCGGGCGAAGTTGACCGTCACGACGTCACCGTTCGACGCCTGGCCGATCAACCGCTGCTGCGGCGAGATCCGCACGGCGGCCTTCGTGCCAGGGTCGTAGAACCACAGGTCGCTGCCGTTCTTGAGCATCACCTTGCCCGCATCGCGCAGCGGCTGGGTGAAGCGCATCAGGCTGACGAACTGGCCGCCGACCTGCAGCGTGCGCGCGTAGCTGACCAGGGTGGTGCTGTCGACTTGTGCCCCCTTTTCGAACTCGGTCAGAGTGACGACGACACGGAAAGGCCGCGCCGGGTTGCGGATGGCGTCGCTGGCGGCGAGCATCGCCTGGGCGTCGGGCGCGGCGCGCGCCATCGTGACCCAGGCCAGGCCGAATGTCGCCGTGGCGGCGCCAGCGAGCAGGCGCCGGCGGTCTTCGGAAAACGCTGAGTCATGCATGGCGCAAGGCCTCCACCACGTTGAGGCGCGCCGCGCGCCGCGCCGGCCACCAGGCCGACGCGGTGGCCAGCGCGACGAGCCCGATGCTGGTGCCGAAGAGGGTCGAAAGATCGCCCAGGACGCGGAGCTGCAGCGGAAGTCGGACAGAACTTGCCGGAGGCAGCCAGGTCAGGCCCGAGTGATTGATCGCGATGCCCAGGATGATCGCCGACGCCACCCCGAGCACGGCGCCCGCACAGCCGAGCATGAAGCCCTCGATCACGAACAGGCGCCGCACGCCACCCTGGCGCAGGCCGATCGCCCGAAGCGTGCCGATCTCGACCGTGCGCTCGACCACCGAAGTGTTCATCGTGTTGCTGACGGTGAAGAGCACGATGCCGCCGATCAGCACCGAGATGAAATTGAAGATCACGTCGAACAGCTGCTCGCTCTGGACATAGAAGGGGTTCAGGTCGCCGAAGCTGCGCACGACCAAGTGCTGTGCGCCACCCGCAGGTCCGCCGACGATCTCGCGCAGCCGGGCCGCCGCGGCTGACTCGTCGGAACTCTTGTTCAGCAACACCATGATGGCGGTGATCTTCGGCGCCGCGCGGCCGAACACGAGCTGTTGCGCCTGGGCCAGGTGAAGAATGACGGAAACCTCGTCCAGTTCCTTGAAGCCCTGGTCCTCGGCGGCGACGACGTTCAGCGTGGCCACGTTGGGTGCGCCGCGCGAACTGCTGGAGAGAAGCTCCAGCCGGGCTCCGCTGCCTGCCGCGCCGGTGCCGGTCTTGGCGGCTGAAACACTGTCCGCCGCCAGCGCTGCGATATCCGCTGGCAACTGTGCCGCCGGCCTCTTCGTGGGTTCGGTGGTGGTGGGCTCGGGGCTCGGGCAATCGGCCAGGTGCAGCGGCTCGCACAGCTGCAGCACGCGCGCCACGCCGACGCCCACGATGGCTGAATCCCGCGTCGTACCTTCGAGCGCAAAGTGGCGTCCGCGCACGGGGATCCCATACTCGTTCCACTGCCGCATCCGGTTGACGTCGGCGGCCACGTAGCCGGTGCCGATGACGGTGCGCGAGATGCCGGCGTCGAAGTTGCCCGCAAGGCCGCCGAAGCGCAGCATCGGTGTGGCCACCGTGATCATCGATTCGAGCACGGGGTCGCGGCGGATGGCGTCGAGCAAGGGTTGGTAGTCCGCGATGGCGTAGGCGGTGGGATTGCCGCTGCCGTACAGGTAGTAGTCGCGGTGCTGCACTTGCAGATGCCCACCCGCACGCACGTAGGCGGTGAGCATGGTGTAACCCAGGTTGGCCTTGAACCCGCTGAAAAGCAGGATCGCGGTCAGCCCGATCGCCAGCGTCAGCAACGTCGACAACGAGCGGCGCCTGTTGCGCAGCAGGTTTCGAAACGCCAGCGCCAGCTCACTCATTTTCGTCGGCGCCCGGGCGCGTCTCGGGGGCGAAATCGGAGACGGTCGCCTCGGCAGCGCCAGGCACGGCCTTGCGTCGGATCGATTGGATCACCCCGTCGCGCAACGTGATCAGGTCGTCGGCCGCGTTCATCAGGCTTCGATCGTGCGACGAGAACAGGAACGAGATCCGATACTGCGCCTGCATGTGGCGCATCAGGCGCAGGATCGCGTCGCCCGTCTGGCTGTCGAGGTTGGCGGTGGGCTCGTCGGCCACCACCAGCCGGGGCCGGCGGACCAGCGCGCGCGCGATCGCGACGCGCTGGCGCTGGCCTCCGGAGAGCTGCCCGGGCCGGTTCTTCGCCCGGTCGGCCAAGCCGACCGCGTCCAGCAGCTTGGTCACGCGCCGGCGCCGCCGCGCTTCGGGAATGCCGGCGAGCACCAGTGGGTACTCGATGTTCTCGTAGGCGGTCAGCACCGGGATCAGGTTGAAGTTCTGGAAGATGAAGCCGATGTGCTCGGCCCGGAAGTCCGAGAGCTCGTCGTCCGTCATCTCGTCCACCGCGCGCCCGGCGACGACGACCTCGCCGCGGTCGGCACGGTCGATGCAGCCCACGAGGTTGAGCAAGGTCGTCTTGCCGCTTCCCGACGGGCCGAGCAGCACGGTGAAATGTCCCGGCCGTATGAGCAGGTCGATGCCTTGCAGCACCGGCACCGTCACGGCGTCCATCTGGTAGGACTTCTCGACCCCCGAGAGGATCGCGACCGGTTCATTGGACGACAACGAGGGACCTCCTGGAGTGCGCGCGAGTCTACCGAAGCGCGCCCGGCCGAATCGGCCCTCAGCCGGCCTTCGGCGCCTTCTTCGGCCGCTGCCAGCCGGCGATCGTGACCTGCTTGGCACGCGCCACGGTCAGCTGGCCGGCCGGCGCGTCTTTCGCGATCGTCGAGCCGCCGCCGATGGTCGCACCGTTACCGATGGTCACGGGTGCGATGAGCACGCAGTTCGAGCCCACGTGGACGTCGGCGCCGATCACGGTGCGGTGCTTGTTCGCGCCGTCGTAGTTGGCGGTGATGCTGCCCGCGCCGTAATTGCTGCGCTCGCCGACGCTCGTGTCGCCCAGGTAGGCGAGGTGGTTGGCCTTCGCGCCGGCGGCCAGCGTCGAGTTCTTCACCTCGACGAAGTTGCCGATGTGCACCTCGGTGCCCAGCACTGCACCCGGGCGCAGCCGAGCGAACGGCCCGACCAGCGCGCCTGCGCCGACCTCGGCCCCTTCGACGTGGGTGAACGGGTGGATCACCGCGCCGGCGGCAATGCGCGCATCGCGGATCACGCAGTTCGCGCCGATGCGCACACCGTCGCCGAGCTTCACGAGTCCCTCGAAGACGCAGTTGACGTCGATCTCGACGTCCTGCCCGCATTCGAGCGTGCCGCGCTGGTCGAAGCGCGCCGGGTCGGCCAGGCGCACCCCGGCATCCATCAGCGTCTCGGCGCATCGGCGCTGGTAGCGGCGCTCCAGGTCGGCCAGCTGCAGCGGGCTGTTCACGCCCAGCACCTCGGCTTCGTCGGCGGCCGTGCTGGTCACCACCGGCACGCCTTCGGCCACCGCCATCGCGACGATGTCGGTCAGGTAGTACTCGCGCTGCGCGTTGTCGTTCTCGAGCGCCATCACCCAGCGCTTGAGCGCCGCGGTGGGCGCGGCCATGATGCCGGTGTAGACCTCGCGGATCTCTCGCTGCTCGGCGCTCGCGTCCTTGTGCTCGACGATGCCGGTCACCGCGCCGGCGCGGCGCACGATGCGGCCGTAGCCGGTCGCGTCCAGCAGCTCGACCGTCAGCAGTGCCAGACGCTCGCCGGCGCACGCCGCAGCCAGCGCCTGCGCCGTCTCGGGGCGGATCAGCGGCACGTCGCCGTTGAGGATGAGCGTGGTCGGGTTGGCGTCGTCCAGCGCCGGCACCACCTGCTGGATCGCGTGTCCGGTGCCGAGCTGCGGCATCTGGCGCACGAAACCGACGCCGCGCCCGGCGAAGGCCTGTTCGACCGCGTCCGCGCCGTGGCCGGTGATGACGATCGTCCGGGCCGCATGTAGCCCGGCCGCGGCATCCAACACATGCTGCAGCAGGCTGCGCCCGGCCAGCTTGTGCAGCACCTTCGGGTGCGCCGACTTCATGCGGGTGCCCTTGCCCGCGGCCATGATCACGACGTTGACTGCCATCCGACGAGCCTTTGCGCGCAAAGCGGCGATTATCGGCCTGCGGCTGGCCGCCTTCGCGGCCACCTCCGAGGGCGAGCCCGTGGTTCCGCTGGCGGCGCCGGCGAAGCAAGTGGTGTGGCCGCGGCGCTACCAGCGTGCGTTCACTCGCAAAGGGGTTGGCGGCATCGCCAACCGCAATCTGGCGCTATCGCACCTTGGCGTGCCGCACCGCCGGATCGCAAGCCAGCGAGCAACGGGCCAAAGATTATAATTCTCCCGAAATGGGAGTCCTTGGCCGTCATGCGAATCATCGCCAAGAGCACGCTGAAGCGATTCTGGCAGCAGCCCGGATGCGCCGATGCGCGCGGGCCGCTTGAGAGCTGGTACGAAGAAGCGCTCAAGGCCTTCTGGAAGTCACCCCAGGGTGTGAAGGGCCAGTACGCCAGCGCCAGCATTTGCGGCAACAACCGAGTTGTTTTCAACATCGGCGGCAACAAGTACCGCATGGTTGTCGAAATGCAGTACCGCGCAGGTATCGTCTGGGTGAAATTCATAGGCACCCATCAACAGTACGACGGGATCAACGTGGAGAGCGTCAATGACTATTAGGCCCATTCGGACTGATGAGGACCTGCGCGCCGTGTTTCGTCATCTTGAGAGCATCTACCAGGCAGACGAGGGCACGCCTGAAGCCGACGAGAGGGACGTGCTCGTGACCTTGATCGAGGCCTACGAGAACCAACACCATGCGTTCGGCCCGCCGGACCCGGTCGAGGCAATCAAATTCAGGATGGAACAGCAGGGGCTGACCGCCCGGGATCTGGAGACCTACATCGGGCCGAGCGGACGGGTCTCCGAGGTACTCAATCGCAAGCGGCCGCTGAGCCTTCGCATGGTGAAGCGACTTCACGATGGTCTGCGCATCCCTTACGAAAGCCTGCTCGCAGGGACGTGACCGGCTCGCGACCATAGGCCCGCTGGATTCATTCGTCCGCAGGTCCGTCCGCAGGTCCACGCGCCAGTCGAAGCGGCGACTGATCAGGCCGGGAGTCCGTCAATTTTGCCTTACTACGTAAGCCGATTTATGATGGAAGCCGAACGCCTCGTCTGGAAATCATCATGTCGACGCTCCTAGTCTCCTCGAAAGGCCAGATCGTGTTGCCCGCCGCATTGCGGCGCCGGCTCGGTATGGGTCCAGGCGCCAGGATCGAAGTGCTCGAAGAGTCGGATGGGCTCAAGCTGCGCGTCGTCAGGTCGGTCGCGACGGCCGACCTGGCCGGGATGGCGGGCATGGTCAAGGCGCCGGCGCGTGGCACCCCGCGTCGCCTGGAGGAATTCGACCCTGCTTCGCTGCTGGCCCGATCGCGTCGCGGCATGCCATGAGGGCCCTGGATACGAACGTCCTGGCGCGGTTCTTCATCGATGATGCCGACGATGATCAAGCCGCCAAGCAGCGGCCCGCCGCCGTTGCAGCGCTCGCCGAGCGATCGTTCGTCTCGGTGACCGTTCTGCTCGAGCTGGAGTGGGTCATGCGTGGGCTTTATGAGCTGCCGAGGAAGGACGCTTCCCGCGTGCTGCGGGCGCTGTCGAGCATCGAGCACGTCACGCTCGAAGACCGCGACGCCGTCCTGATCGCGCTCGATGGGTTCGACAAGGGTCTGGATTTCGCCGACGCACTGCACATGGCGCGCAGCTCGCGTGCATCCGGATTCGCCACATTCGACCAACGACTGGCGAAGCGGGCAAAGGCCCTCGCGCTCGGGCCGCCCGTGGAGTTGCTGGTCTGAGCATCCATCGGCGCATTCCGTTTCCCAGGCGAACCGGCAAAGGCGGCTGCCTCAAGGCGGGAGTGCAGCCGTCCACGGCCAGCGCCAGGCTCTAGTCGGCCACCGGCAGCGTGATCGTCACCGTGCGCGGGTTGATGCCCAGGTGCGGGAAGTCGGCGAGCGCGGCCTGGAACATCGCCGCGAGCATCGGGTCGTCGAAGCCCGACAAGCCGTCGTTCACCGCGCGCGCCTCGAACAAGGGCTTGCCGGTGGCGCGGTCGCGCAGCAGCACCGCGACCTCGCGGTCGTAGCGCGGGCTGGTGTACTGCACCGACCAATTCCACGATGGCCCCATCCACGGGCCGTAGCGCCAGTAGCCGAAGTCACCGCGCCACCAGAACGGGTCGTTCCAGAGCGGGCTGTCCTGGCGCGAGATGCGCGCCCCGATCTGCACCAGCACGTCCGGTGCCTGGCCCGCCGCCACCGGCGTGAAGCCCGCCTTGGCCAGTGCCGGCCGCGCCGCGGCCTCGAGCCTGGCGGTCTGCGCCGGCTCGGCCTGCTGCGAGGGCAGGATGTCGAAGGCGTAGGTGCCGGGGGCGCGGCCGGCCGGCCAGTCGCCGAAGCTGGAAACGTCGCTCGAGACCGTGTGCAAGCCGGCGCAGCCGGCGAGCAGCAGGCCGGCGACGGCCATCGAGGCCAGGGAACGCAGCGTCTTCATCTCAATCCTCCGCGAGGCCGGCGGTGCCGGCCCAAACCACCGGGCTCGCCGCCGGCGGCGAGCAGGGCTCGTCGTCGAAGGCCTTGTCGCCCGCCGCATCGGCCACGCCATTGGCTTGGAGCGTTGTGAACGGGTACAGGTTCCGGTCCATCATGTGGGATGGCACGATGTTGCCCATCGCGGTGAACATGTTGGCGATGCGGCCCGGGTACTGGCGGTCCCATTCCCGGATCATGCGCTTGACCTGCACGCGCTGTAGGTTGTCCTGGCTGCCGCACAGCGTGCAGGGAATGATCGGAAACTGCCTGTGCCCGGCCCAGCGCTCGAGGTCCGTCTCGGTCACATAGGCCAGCGGCCGAATGACGACGTTGCGCCCGTCGTCGCTGACGAGCTTGGGCGGCATGCCCTTGAGCCGGCTGCCGAAGAACATGTTCATCAGCAGCGTCACGACCATGTCGTCGCGGTGGTGGCCGAGCGCGATCTTGGTCGCGCCGAGCTCGCCGGCAACGCGGTACAGGATGCCGCGGCGCAGCCGCGAGCACAGGCTGCACATCGTCTTGCCCTCGGGCACCAGCTTCTTGACCACCGAGTAGGTGTCCTGCGCCTCGATGTGGAAGGGCACGCCGCGGCTTTTCAGGTACTCCGGCAGCACGTGCTCCGGAAAGCCGGGCTGCTTCTGGTCCAGGTTGACGGCGACGATCTCGAAGGGCACCGGCGCGCGCTCGCGCAGCGACAGCAGGATGTCGAGCATCGAGTAGCTGTCCTTGCCGCCGGACAGGCAGACCATGACCTTGTCGCCGGCCTCGATCATGTTGAAGTCGGCGATCGCCTGGCCGACCTGGCGGTGCAGCCGCTTGCCCAGCTTGTTCGCCTCGAAGGCCGCCTTGCGCACCGCGGCGCCGTCGGTCAGCGCATTCATGCGGCCTCCTTCAGGCCGAAGACCTCGACCCCGACCGCGTCGCAATCCGGGTAGACGTCGGGCTTGGCGGTGCTCACGAGCGCGGCGCGCACGCTGCCGTGCGCGAGCATCAGCGCCAGGATGTCGTCGGCCAGCGTCTCCTGCAGGTGGACGTGGCCCTTGGCGACGCGCTCCATGATCGTGCGCCGGATGAAGTCGTAGTCGAGCACCTCTTCGAGCCGGTCGGCCCTCGGGGTCGACTGGGCCAGCGGCACGTAGAGATCGACGTTGATGAGCACGCGCTGCTCGCCCTTCTTCTCGAAGTCGTGCACGCCGATGTTGATCCAGACCTCGTAGTCGCGCAGGAACAGGCGCCGGCAGTCCATCAGTTGCGGGTGGTTGAGCAGGCTGTGCATGTCAGTACCGCCCGGCCGTTCCGAAGGTACTGAGCGCCCCCTCGGGGGGCGGCGAACGAAGTGAGCTTGGGGGTTTCATTTCATTCATTCCCTGGATTCGTTGCGCGCGATGAACATCACGTCGCGCGGCTGGGGCTGAAGGTGCTGGCCGCCGTCGACGAGGATCGTGGTGCCGGTGATCGCCCTGGACTCGAGCGCGAAGCGCACCGTGCGCGCCACGTCCTCGGGGGTCGACGAGTGGCCCAGCGGCGTCATCCGGTGCGCGTCGGCGAACTCGGGGCCGCTCATCTCGCCCGACAGCAGCGTCACGCCCGGGGCGACGCCGACGACGCGCACCACGGGCGCCAGCGCCATCGCGAGCATCGTCGTCGCCGCCTCGAGGGCCGCCTTGCTCAGCGTGTACGAGAGGTAGTCCGGATTCGGGTTCGCGAGCTTCTGGTCGAGCAGGTTGACCACGCAGCCCGCCGCGGCGCCGGGCCGCGAGCGCAGGTGCTCGTCCAGCGCGCGCGCGAGCAGGATCGCCGGCGCGGTGTTGGCGCGCCAGTGCCGCTCCATCATCCCGACACTGAAACTGGCGACATCGTCGTACTCGAACAGCGACGCGTTGTTGACCACCGCGTCGAGCCGCCCCAGGCGCAGCAGCACCGCGGGCACCAGCGCCTCGCAGGCGGCGGCGTCGGCCAGATCGGCGGCGAAGACCTCGGCGCGGGACGCGCCCGCAGCCAGCGCGTCGGCGGCCGTGGCCTCGGCGTCGACGCGCGAGCGACGGCAGTGCAGCGCGACATCCCAGCCATGCGCGGCCAGTTCAAGCGCGATCGTGCGGCCGATGCGCCGCGCCGCGCCGGTGACGAGGGCGACGGGCCGGGAAGGAGAGGTGGCGTTCATGCTGGGGTGTCGGCGGGGCCCGGCCCGGCCGCTGCCGGACTCTCGGTTTCTACAATGCCGGGATGGCGGGCCAGGAAGCTAGCAGTTTATCGACGCTGATCGCCCGCCGCATCGGCGCTGACGGCGGCTGGTGGCCGTTCGACCGTTTCATGGCCGCCGCGCTGTACGAGCCGGGCCTGGGCTACTACGCGCGCGACAGCCGCCAGTTCGGCGCGTCGCCGGCCTCGGGCAGCGACTTCGTCACCGCGCCCGAGCTCTCGCCGCTGTTCGGCCAGGCGTTCGCGCGCCAGGTCGCGCAGGCGCTGGGCACCGCCGGCGCGCGCGACGTCTTCGAGTTCGGTGCCGGCAGCGGCGCGCTGGCCGAGCAGTTGCTCGGCGCGCTGGACGCCGACGTGCGCTACCACGTCGTCGACCTGTCGGGCGCCTTGCGCGAGCGCCAGCAGGCGCGCTTGGCCGCCTACGGCCCACGCGTGCGCTGGCTCGACCGGTTGCCCGATTCGATCCACGGCGTCGTCGTCGGCAACGAGGTCCTCGACGCGATGCCGGTGCAGCTGCTTGCCTTCGACGGGCGCGACTGGCACGAGCGCGGCGTCGCGGTCGAGGGGGGCGCCTTCGCCTGGCGTGACCGCCCGACCGATCTGCGCCCGCCGCTGGACCCGGGCTTTGCGGCCGGCACGGTGACCGAGATCCACCCGCAGGGCGAGGCCTTCGTTCGCACGCTGTCCGAGCGGCTGCAGCGCGGGGCCGCCTTCTTCGTCGACTACGGGTTCCCCGAGGCCGAGTACTACCATCCGCAGCGAAGCGGCGGCACGCTGATGTGCCACCGCGGCCACCGGGCCGACGCGGATCCGCTCGCCGACGTCGGCGCCAAGGACTTCACCGCGCATGTCGACTTCACCGGCATCGCGCTGGCCGCCCAGGACGCGGGCGCCAGCGTCGTCGGCTACACGAGCCAGGCGCGCTTCCTGATGAACTGCGGCCTGCTCGAACTGCTGCAAGGCGCCGACGCGCGCACCCTCGCGCCGGCGCAGAAGCTGCTCGCCGAGCACGAGATGGGCGAGCTGTTCAAGGTGATCGGCTTCGTGCGCGGGCTGCCCGGTTTCGACCCGCTGGGGTTCACCGCCGGCGACCGCTGCCACACGCTGTGACCACCTGATGCGCTGGCTGCTCGTCTTCCTGTTCGCCGTCGTGATCTTCAACGGCCTGCGCGGCTGGTTGCTGAAAATCGGCCTGGGCCGGTTGCCGGGCGACTTCAGCTTCCGCCTGGCCGGGCGCGACTGGTACGTGCCGCTGGCCAGCTCGGTGGTGCTCAGCCTGCTTGCCGGGCTGATCGGGCACTTGTTGTGAGTGTGATGGCGGGCCCAACGCACCGGAGGACTCTGATGATCCGAGGGCTGGCACGGACTTGAGCATCGGCGCGAGCGTGGGTGCCTCGGCGGTGTTGCCGGCGAGGATCTCGTAGTGGATGGGCAGCCCGTCGGCGGTTTGCACCACGCCGAGCATGAACTGCCGCGCGCTGTTGCCGTCCTTGGACAGCCCCGGCCGGCGCACATCGCCCGGCTGCTCGCTCGGGCCCGCGGTGCAGATCGTCGTCAGGTCGTAGAACAACACCGAGAGCTCGTCGTCGATCGGCGGGCCCAGCAGCTGCCCCACGCAGGCATGCACCGTCGCCTGGTGGTCCATCGGCGCGTCGAGGCTGAGCAGCAGCTCCCGTGGTGCATGAGCGCAGCGGCCTCAATACCGTAGGCGTTCACGCGCGGTGACACCGGTGTATAAACACGTTGAAACAAATAGGAAGATCGATGAGCGAAGCCACGCTGGACATCAAGCTCTGGGGAAACAACTTGGGCGTGCGACTGCCGGCCGCCATAGCACGCGCGGCGCAGTTGCGTGCCAATCAACGGGTGCATATCACTGTGGAAGGGGGCCGCGTGATCATCACGCCGCAGCGCGACCAGCCCGCAACGCTCGCTGAGCGTTTGGCCCTTTTCGACCCGGCGCTGCACGGCGGCGAAGCGATGCCCGCCGCGCCCGTGGGCCGCGAGGTGTGGTGACCGGTGCTGTGGCCCGGCGCAGGACTCTGGCATGGGTGCCGCAGCGCCAGCACGTAATCTGGATCGACTGCAATCCGCAGGCGGGCAGCGAGATGCGTGACCTGCATCCGATGCTGGTGCTCTCGCCGGCCGCCTTCAACGAACGCACGGGCCTGGTCATCGGCCTGCTGTGAACGGCGATCAGGAAGCGCGCTTATTCGGCGGCGAGGCGGCGTTTTTTGGCCAGCGGTGGTGAGGTGCCGTTTCTGTTGATCGGCGGCGAG
>MEGM01000069.1 GCA_001725505.1 Rubrivivax sp. SCN 70-15
CAATAGAGGTAGCCAGCCTTCATCAGCGCCAGCTTGACAAGCGGATCCGCTCCCGAGCGGGCTGCCATGCGTGTGATCTCGGCCCGTGAGTGGGCCGTCATGTCGTCGGGAAGATCGATGCACTGGTCGATCATTAGAGGGCCGCGCGTGGTCACCTGGACTCGGGCGGTGCCGACGGCTTCGCCGGTCCGCTTGTCATGACAGAGGAAGACTGCGGTCGACGGCGACAAGTCGACCTCGTCCGGATCCTCAAGCATCGAGCGCAGCGAGGGCGTGTGATGCCCATAGCTCGCAGCGCGAACACCTGCGGCCTGGATCAAGTCGTTCCAGTCGCCCGCCGGGCGGAGTGTGAAACTGAGCGTGGCGGACGACATGCGACGAAGGGCAGTGGCTCCACTCCGAACGGGCCGCCTCGAATAGGCACTTCGTGGCGATCCGCGGAAAAGTTCCGTCCATCATAGTGGAGGAGTTAGGGATTGCTATAGCGAACGGTGCCGGCTTCCTGCATCGGTCGTCGCAAAAACGACGACACCGCGCCATAAGCGCAGCCTACCGCGCTCGGTGGCGATGGCGTGGGTGAGGGCAGCGGAGCGACGTCGTCGCTCCGTGTCCACCGAGCCGCCTGCCCGGACGTTGAGTCAGCGGCACCGACGTCTGCAATCGGGTATCGCGGCGTTCGATGAGAATGCGCGCTACATGCTCGGCGCAGCCGCGCGGACCGACCGCGCCGGCCTCGGCGCGTTCTTCGACCCGCCACCCCTCGACCCACCTGGAGATTCCGATGCGCCAACTTTCTTCCACCCTGTCCCGGGCCCTGGCCTCGGCGGTCGTGACTGCCGCCGCGCTGAACGGCCCGGCGATGGCGGCGACCTGTGCCGGCGCCAAGTGCGGCCCGAAGCCGATGGCGGCCAAAGGCGGCTGCAAGGCGGGCGCGCACAAGGTCAAGGCGAAGGTCAAGACGGCCGGGAAGTGCGCCGCCAAGTCCGCTCCGAAGTGCGGCGCGATGGCCGGAGCGAGCGCGACCTGCGCGGGCAAGAAGTAGCCGAGCCCGCGTTCGGCACACCGTCGCCGTTCGGGCGCTGGCGGTTCGGGGCTCGTGCCCGTGCACTGGCCGGCCGGGCCGGCTCCGGTGCGGCGCCGGGAGCGCCCGGCAGGAGCCTTCCGTGAGCGCCTCCACGGCCCTGCGGCGCCATTGGCGTCACGCCGACGACGGCTCGCTCGCGCGCGTGCTGCGGGGCGCGCGCGACAGCGTGTCGACCTTCGCCGACGTCACGGCGGCATCGGGCTCCCTGCTGCAGAGCTGGATCGGCGGCCGCGAGGTCGTCGCGTTCGAGCATTACCCGCCCGACGACGTCGTGGACCCGCGCCGCGGGTCGCAGTTCTTCTACCACTCGCACCGTGATGGCGAGCGCGAGCATGGGCATCTGCACCTGTTCTGGCACGCGACCGCGTCGGGGCGCCGCCGCTATGGCCGCCCCGGACGCCAGCGCTGGGCGCGCAGCGCGCCGACGCATTTGTTCGCGATCGCGCTCGACGCGCGCGGGCTGCCGGTGGGCCTGTTCACGGTCAACCGCTGGGTGACCGATGGGCACTGGTTCGACGCGCGGACCACGATGTCCTTCGTCGAGCGCTTCGCGCTCGGTGCAGTCCCGGGCCATGCCGAGTCGTGCCGCTGGCTGACGGGCTTCGTGCAGATGTACCGGCCGCTGATCGAAGCCTTGCTGGCGCAGCGCGATCGGCGCCTGGCGCGCCGGGCCGACCTGGCTCAGGCGCTCGCCGACCCGCGGCTCGAGGTGCTGAGCCGCCTGCCCGTCGACTGGGCCGCGGACCTGGATGCGCTCGAGGCCGAAGCGGCGCGACGCGGCCGGCCACGCGCCGTCGAGCGCGTGTCTAGCGCCGCTTGAGCAGCGCCAGCTCGTTGCGCCCGTCTTCGCCGACGCGGTAGTCGACGCGGTCGACGAGCCGGTTGATCAGGTTCAGACCGAAGCCGCCGGGCCGCTCGCGCTCCAGCGGCGACAGGCCGAGATGCTGCTCGTCCGCCTGAGTCGGATCGAAGGGCAGGCCTTCGTCCTGGATCTGGACGAGCACCTCGTCCGGGCCGCGCAGCACCCGGATCTCGATGCGGCCGGCATCGGGCGCACCGCCATGCATCACGATGTTCGACACCGCCTCGTCGACGGCCAGCACCAGCTCGCCGATCCGGTCGGCCGCCAGATCGGCCGCGCCGGCGCTGGTCTCGATGAAGTCGCGCACCCGGGCGAGATCGTCCAGGCTCGGCCGGACCTCGAGCCGGTGCGTCTCGGTCATTCCCCGTGCCGCGCGGGTCACGGGCGCCGAATGCTCGCGAGCGCCTCGTCGAGCGTAGGCTTGATCTCGAAGAACTGGTCGAAGCCCAGCGTCTTCATCACCCTTGCGGCGGCATCGGAGGGGTTGAGCAGCACGAGCCGGCCACCGTCGGCGCTCTTGAGCTTGTTGACGATGCCGTGCATCGCGCGCAACCCGGCGCTGCCCATGAAGCTGATCCCGCTCAGGTCCAGGACGATCCTGTGCTTGCCCGCACCGATCAGCTCGCCGGCCTTGGCCTCGAGTTCCGGGTAGCTCTTCGAGTCCAGGTCGCCGCTGACGCGCAGGACGGTCACCGGGACCGCGCCTGCCGCGTCCGATACGGCCATTTGAAGTGCAGTGCTCATGCTTTCTTCTCCGTTCCTCTGTGGATCCATTGCCGGGACGTTCCGGCTTCTTCTCGTGCGCGAATCACGGGGTCGATTCGCGATAGACACTGATCATCGTGACGTCGTCGTACTGGTCGGCGTTGCCGACGAAGCCTCGAACGGCGGCATCGATCTCGGCCAGCGGGTTCGTGCCGCTGCGGGCGGCCGAATAGCCGGCCGAACGGGTGGCCGCGAGCAGCCGGGCTTCGCTGAACGGCTCGCCGGCGCGGTCGAGCGCGTCGCTGGCACCGTCGGTGTAGCCGAAGAGAAGTTCCGCCGGTCGGATCTCGGCCCAGGCGACGCCGAACGCCGCCTCCTCGAACAGCCCGACCACCGGGCCGCTGGTCGCCAGCTCGGTGCCGGCGCCGCTGGCGTCGACGATGCACGGGGCCTCGTGGCCGGCGTTCACGTAGCAGAGCAGGCCGTTCGTGGTGTCGAGCAGGCCGAAGAAGACCGACGCGAACATGCTGCTGCCGGCATGCGTCGACGCGATGTAGCGGTTGGTCGACTCGATGGCGTGGCGGACGAGGTCGGCGATCGCGTCCGCGCCCGGCGACGCGGCGCCCGCGCCCCGGCTCAGCGCGGCCGAGCGGATCAGGCTGCGGAACAGCGACATGAAGAGCGCGGCGCCGACGCCCTTGTCGCAGACGTCCCCGATGACGAGCCCGACCGCGCCCAGCGACGGCACGGGGAAGAAGTCGTAGAAGTCGCCCGACACCTTGCGCGCCGGCCGCAGCAGGCCGTCCAGGCGCCAGCCGGGGACGACGGGGAGCGTCTCGGGCAGGAAGCTCTTCTGGATGCGCTGCCCGATCTCGAGTTCGTTCTCGAGCATCTTGGCGCGCACGATGCGCTCGAACTTCTCGTCGATGATCTGGCTCTCGCGCTGGCACAGCGCCTCGATCACCGAGCGGCTCGCCTGCGGCCGCGCGGCCAGCGTCGCGAACAGGCTGGCCTGGTCGAGCGCGAGCAGCGCGCTGTCCTGGTCGGCGGTGACCGACGCGGTGCGCGGCTGGCTCGACAAGGCGCCGATCTCGCCGAAGACCTCGCCCGCGCCGAGCCGGACCACGACCTCGTCGCCGTTGTGCACCCGCATGCGACCGTCGACGACGAGGTAGAGCGCGTCGCCCGCCTGGCCTTTCTCGAACAGGCATTCGCCGGCGCGCAGCCGGACCGGCGAGGTGCACTCGGCCAGCGCCGCGAGCGACGCATCGTCGGTCGCGGCAAAGAACGTGCATTGCCGCAACAGGCGGCCGACGTCGTCCAGCGGCAGCATGGGCGGCTCGAGGTGGGGGTCGTCGGCCGGGCCTACTTGACCAGGCGCACGACTCCCAGCGCCTTGAGCACGTACTTCTCGTAGACCGGGTCGGTGTTGCCGGACTTCATCTTGCGCATGAAGTACTTCTCGAACGCGATCTTCGCGAGGTGCACCCACTTGCCCTTCTTGAACCAGTTCACGTTTCGCGGCGGGATCTGCGGCAGCGCGACGAAGGCGGCGCCGGTGTCGCCCATGTCGGCCAGGCAGATCGCGTTCCAGGTCGCCTTCGCGGTGACGGGCTTGCCGGCGAGCTCGTCGGCGATGTTGTGCGCGATGGCCGTGACCATGGTCTCGATCATGTAGCCGGTCTTCGGCGCGCCGCTGGCCACCGGCGTCACTTCGACCGGCGGGATCGCGACGCAGACGCCGGCCGAGAAGATGTTCTTGTACTTCTTGCTGCGCTGGAATTCGTCGATCAGCACGAAGCCGCGCGGGTTGCACATGTCGGCCACCGCCGCGACAGCGTCGACGCCCTTGAACGCGGGCAGCATCATTGCCAGCTTGAACGGCAGCTCGTGCTCCTTGACCGGCTGGCCCTGCATGTCGAGCTCGGTCGTGAACAGCTTGCCGGCATCGACCTTGGTCGTCTTCGCATTCGTGATCCACTTGATGTCGTGGCTGCGGAACTCGGACTCGAGCATGCCCTTGCTGTCGCCGACGCCGCCCAGACCCAGGTGGCCGATGTAGGGCTCGGAGGTGACGAAGGTGATCGGCACCTTGTCGCGCAGCTTGCGCCGGCGCAGGTCGGTGTCGACGATGAGCGCGAACTCGTAGGCCGGGCCGAAGCAGCTCGCACCCGGCATCGCGCCGATCACGATCGGCCCCGGCGCCTGCAGGAACTTCTGGTAGTCCGCGAAGAAGGCCTCGGCATGCGGCACGGTGCAGATCGAATGCGTGTGCCCGCCGCCGCCGCCGGACACCGGGCCCGAGCCCGGCACCTCGGAAAACGAGAGCTTGGGCCCGGTGGTGATGACGAGGTAGTCGTAGCCCAGCGTCTCCCCGCCGTCCAGCGCGAGCTGGTTGGCGGCGGGGTCGATCGCGGTCACCGCCTTGCCGACGAAGCCGATGCCCTTGCGCTTCAGGTGGGGTTCGATCGGGATCGTGACCGTGGCCCGGTCGCGCCAGCCCACCGCCACCCAGGGGTTGGACGGCGTGAACTGGAAGGTGTCGGTGGCGTTGACCACCGTGACCTTGTGCTCCTTGGGCAGCAGCGCGCGCAGCTCGTAAGCTGCCGGCATGCCGCCAATGCCGGCACCGAGGACGACGATATGGGCCATGACTAGTCTCCTTTTATCGGCCGGGCCCGCCCCGGCGGTTCAGAACTTGTGGCTCCACGACAGGCCGAGCGAGGTCTCCCGCATGCGGATCGTCTCGGTACCGCCTGCGCCTGGCCCGAAGAAGGCCGGGCTGTTGAACATCGACGGCCCGCTGACGCTCTCGCGCGGCGCGATCATGAGCGCGGCGCTGATCTCGTCGGTGGTGTTCATCGCGTAGGTGAAGCCGGCGGTGTAGTGGCGCGTGATCACCCCCGGCGCGAGGATGTTGAACGTGACGTTGTCGCTCGTGACCGGGTTGCCGCTGTGGTTGTAGCCGGCGCGCAGCGTGAGCGCCGGCGTCGCCTGCCATTGCAGCCCGAGCTTGACGACGTTGATGTCCTTCCAGCCGAAGCCCGGGCCGCCCGGCGCGCCCAGCGGCAGCTGGACCGAACTCGAGTCACCCACCGAGGGCACGCCGCTGTACATGATGCGCTCGAAGTCCAGCGCCACGGTGACCGCCGGCGTCGGCGTGAAGGCGATGCCGGCCGCGTAATGGGCCGGGATGTCGAACTTGCCGCCGTCGGCGAACAAGCCCTTGTACTCGCTGAAGCGGCTCATGCTCATCTTCGGTGCGTAGGACAGGCCGACGCTGAACTGGTCGCTGATCCGGCCCATGTAGCCGATCCGGAGCCCGACCCCGTGCGAGCGGGAGTAGCCGTTGCCGGTGACGTAATCCTTCGTCAACGGGTCGGTCTTGCCTTTGAAAGCATCCAGGCCATAGGCCTTGAACTGCTGGTAGCCGACGAGCAGCGAGACGCCGATCGAGTTGTTCTCGTTGAGCTTGTAGGCCACGGTCGGCGCGATGATCAGCTGCATCAGGTCAATGCCCAGCGGGCCGCTGCCGCACAGCATGTTGGCCGGCGCGATCGTCTCCGGCCCGGTCGGGCACTGGAAGGGGCCTTGCGGATAGTTCGTGTTCATCCCGCCATTGCCGTAGACCGAGACGCCGAGCGACAGGCTCGGGCTCAGCATGTGGTTGTAGCCGAAATCGGGGACGATGAAATTGGTACTGTTGCTGTCGACGCTGCCGTTGATCGGGGCGAAGCCGGCATCGCTGCGCGTCGCGTCGCGGTGCGGCGAGAACAGGTCCAGCCCGAGGTCGAGCCGGTTGCCGACCCAGGCCATGCTGGCCGGATTGTTGGCGCCGCCCTGGCTGTCCTGGGCCATCGCGACGGACGCGCCGCCCATGCCCTTGGCCTTGATGCCATAGCCATGAGGGAAGTAGCCGTCGGTCGCAAAGGCGGCGCCGGCCATGAACAGCGCGGCGATCGGGGTCAGCTTGAACAGGTTGCGGGTGCGGGTCATGGTTGTCTCCTTCGTCGAGGTCGTTGTGGTAGGGAACGGGAAAATCGTCACCAGCGTGCGAGCAGCCGGCCGCCTTCGACGCGGCTGTCCCAGCGCTTGAGCGGACTGTTGCCCTTGGCGATGCATTCGCCGCTGCGGACGTCGAAAGCCCATTCGTGCTTCGGACAGGTCAGCGTGCAGCCCTGCAGCGCCAGGTGCGGGATGTTGGTCGTCTGGTGCGGGCAGCGGCTGTCGTAGACGCGCCATTCGTCGTCGGTGCGGTGCACGAACAGCCCGCGGCCGTCGCATTCGACGCGCCGGGTCTCGCCGACGGCCAGCTCGTCGGCGCCCATCACGTCGTGCCAGCTGCCTTCGGCGCCGAGCGCGGCGGGCTGGAACTCGGGCAGGTCCATCGCCAGGATGATGTCCACCGCCCAGACGATCTTTGCCAGCCCGAGCGTCGGGAAGGCCATCAGCAGCGCGTCCAGCACCTCCATCGGCGTGCAGCCGTCGCGCAGCGCGCGGCCCAGGTACTGGCGAAAGCCGCGCTCGGTCTGCGCGTCGACCTTGGTGATGACCGAGATCAGGTCGCGCGTCTTCGGGTCCAGGTGCTTGCCGCATTCCTTCAGGAACTGGAAGTAATGGCCGACGGCGTCGGGCCGCGCCTTGACGAGGTAGTTCAGTGCGTCGCTCATGGTCGGTGTGGGGGGGTTGAGGGCGTTGAAGCGGCGACCAGCACCGGCCCGTCGAACAGGCCGATGACCTTCTGCGCGACGCCGCCGAGCCACGCATGCGCGAGCCCCTCGTCGCCGCGCCGGCCGATCACGAGCAGGTCGGCGCCGAGCTCGCGCGCGGTGGCGACGATCTGCGCATGCGGCCGGCCCGCGCGGCACAGCGTCTCGGTCGCGACACCGAAGGCGGCCGCGGTGGTCTGCGCCCGGTGCAAGGCCTGCTCGGCGGCGGCCTGCGCGGCGCTGTCGCTCTCGGCGACGCAGAGCACGGCGAGCGGCAGGCTGCCGTCGGCGGCCACGCTCGCCGCGGCCGAAACCGCGGTCATGTCGCTGCTCTGCGGATCGAGGGCGACGAGGATCCGGTGCGTCCAGGGGCGCGCCTCGCGCGGCGCGACGAGCACGCTGCAGGGCGAGTGCGTGACGACGTTGCGCACCATGTCTCCGATCAGCAGCTGGGCGAACAGGCCGCGCCGCCCGCGCCGACGGATCACGACGAGATCGGCCTCGATCCGGCGCGCCTCGTCGACGATCTCGCGGTGCGGCTCCGGCCCGCGACGCACGCGCGTGGCCAGCGTCACGCCGGCGGCGCGCGCGGCGCCCGCCAGACCGCGCAGCCGATCGGCGGCCTCGGCCTCGGCGCGCGCGGCAAGGCCAGGCGCCTCGCTCTCGTACTCGGGGTTGCTCACCAGCGGCAGCACCACGTCCAGCGGCTCGCTGGCGCGTGCAGCGAGCGCGAACGCCAGCCGCTCGGCGCCGGCGTCGAACTCGGTGTGTTCGGTGGCGAGCAGCAGGCGGGCGAAGGCGGCGGCCATGGTGTCGGACTCTATCCGTGCCCGGGCAGGCCGGCGGCGGCGAGCAGCATCAGCGCCACCAGCCCGAGGCAGAAGCCGGCCTGCGCCCATTCGCGCCGACGCAGCTGGTTCGGCAGCAGCACGAGCAGGCTCAGCGCCGGTGCCGACGACAGCAGGCCGACGCCGACGAGATTCATCACGTCGCTGCGGCCCAGGCGCTCGATCACGCGCCAGCCGGGGTTCGTGCCGCTGAGCTGCAGGTAGCGCTGCAGCGACTGGTCCCACAGCTGCGGAAGCCGCTCGAGCGCGACATGCGGCTCGAGCACGCCGAACACGTAGACGCTGAAGCTCAGCAGCAGCAGCAGCGTGGCGAAATGCGTCGAGCCCTCGATCAGCCGCGCGTAGACCGATTGCTCGTCGGTCGCGGCGATCGCCATCACCGGTGGCTCGGACGGGTCGTGCCGGCTCATGTCCAGACCCCCGTGCCCTTGAGCAGCGAGCGCCCGCCGGCGAACAACAGCACGCCGATCACGAGCCGGCGCACGACCGACGCGTCGAGCACGCCGAGCAGCCGCGCGCCGATGCGTGCGCCGAGCATCATCCCGGCGATCGACGGCACGACGATCATCGGCAGCACCGCGCCACGGTTCAGGTAGACCCACGCCGCCGACGAGCTGGACAGCGACAGCACCAGGCTCGAGGTGCCCGCCGCCACCTTCAGCGGCGCGCCCATCAGCAGGTTGATCGCCGGCACGTTGGCCCAGCCGGCGCCGATGCCGAACAGCCCGCCCATCAGGCCGATCACGGTGAACAGCGCCATCGCGGCCGGCGTGCGGTGCGTCTGCCAGTCGACGACGCGGCCGGTCGCGGCGTCGGTGAAGCGCCCGTTCAGTCCCCAGGCGGCGGACAGCCGGTCGGCGGCCGCGACGAGCGGGAACTCGGACTTGCCGGCGACGAGCATCAGCACGACGATGCCGAGCACGACGACGCCGAGCGCGATCTCGACCGTCGACACTGGCAGCACCAGGCCGAGCGCGGCGCCGACGATCGAGCCCATCGACGCCGTCAGCGCCAGCGGCAGCGCCAGGCGCAGCCGCGCCAGCCCGGCGCGCAGCAGGAAGGGCCCGGCGCCCAGGGCGCTGGCGAGCGCGACCATCGTCCCCGCGCCGCGCACGAAGTCGAGATGGAACGGAAAGAAGCCGCCGACGATGGGCACGAACAGCGTGCCCCCGCCGATGCCCGCCGGCACCGCGACGATGCCCATCACGAAGCAGGTCGCGAAGAGCGCGATCGGCCAGATCCACCAGGGCCAGCTGGCGCTCGCGCCGACCGCGGCCTGCGCCGGTGCGGCCAGGCACAGCAGCGCGAGCGCCGCGACGCCGCGCGCGGCAACCGGGTGGCGGGCGCGGCGCGGCATCATGGCTTCAGCTGATGACCTGGTAGTACAGGTTCTGCGGGTGGTTCGCCTGGGCGAAGAAGTACCAGCGCTCGGCCAGCAGCCCGACGTACTGCACGGCGAACGCCAGCAGCGGCCACTGCGGCGAGCCGCCGTGCAAGCCGGTCGCCAGCAGCAACAGCGGCAGCACGAACGCGAGGAGCAGGAACGCGGGCTTGACCGTGCGCATCCAGGCCGGGCTGGCGCCGTGGAAGAACTCGCGCGTGTTGAACGAGCCGCCCATGAAGCCCATCGAACGCTGGACGACGCGCGGGTGCTTGACGCCGATCGCGGTCTGCGCGGTCGAGCGCGGCACGAGACGGCTGTTGCGCACGAGGGCCGCGCTGCGTCCGACCGCGCCCAGGATCGTGAGCGAGATCGCGCAGGCCAGCAGCAGATCCGCGTGCGCCGGCTGGACCATCGCCGCGAACCCCGCGGCGAGCGTGAAGCCCGACGCCGCGCCGAGCAGCGTGTAGTTCAGCGGCGTGAGCGGCGTGTGCCACTCGGCGAGGAAGCGCAGGCATGCGTAGATCATGCCGGTGCAGACGAACAGCGCGAGCGCGAGCAGCACCCCGATCAGGCCGACGACGAGGCCGAGGTCGATCGTCGGGGCAGGGCCGCCGGCGTGCAACAGCACGGGCGACCAGCCGCTGATCTGCAGCATGCCGTACAGCGCCACGGTGCCCATGAAGGCCGGCAGCGCGATCACTTCGCGCGCCAGCCACGACGTGCGCCACATCGCCGCCGAACGCCAGGCGCGCTCGGGCCGGCCGAGGTGGAAGAACGAGGCCGCCAGACCTGCCGCCAGCAGCGCCAGTGCGAGCGCGCTGCCGCCGCCGGCAAAGGCCGGGCTCACGGCCGCGGGCCCCAGACCCAGCACCGCCAGGGTCTGGATCAGCACGATCGCGATGAACAGGCCCTGCCCCGCGCCGATCAGCGTGGTGAGCAGGATGACCGAGAAGGCAGGTCGCATGATGACGGGTGTCGAGGTTTCGGCGACGCAGGCACTAGGCTCCCGCGTCTTCCAGCGTCGGGGTGCCGGGGGCGGGCCTGGGCAAGTGGCCTTCGACGCGCAGCGGGTTGTCCGCGCGCACCAGTTCGTCGTCGTGGATGCGCAGATGGGTCTTGCGTCGCGGCAGATAGTGGTTGGCCGGCTGCGTGCCCCACTCCGGCATGAGGGCGTAGCCGCCGCGGTCGCGGATCGCCTGCGAGACCTCGGACAGCGGGTCGTGGATGTCGCCGAACAGCCGCGCCGAGGTCGGGCAGGCCTTCACGCACGCCGGCTTGCGGTCGACCTCGGGCAGGCTGGCGTCGTAGATGCGGTCGACGCACAGCGTGCACTTCTTCATCACCTTCTGCTCGGCGTCGAGCTCGCGCGCGCCGTACGGGCAGGCCCAGCTGCAGTACTTGCAGCCGATGCACTTGTCGTAGTCGACGAGGACGATGCCGTCCTCTTCGCGTTTGTACGAGGCGCCGGTCGGGCACACCGGCACGCAGGGCGGCTCCTCGCAATGCAGGCAGCTCTTCGGGAAGTGGACCGTCTCCGTCAGCGGGAACTCGCCCACCTCGAAGGTCTGGACACGGTTGAAGAAGGTGCCGCTCGGATCCGCGCCGAAGGGATGCTGGTCGGTCATCGGGCCGGCGGCGCCGCTGGTGTTCCACTCCTTGCAGCTCGTCACGCAGGCGTGGCAGCCGACGCACACGTTCAGGTCTATGACCAGTGCGAGCTGGCGCTGGCTCATCGCTTGCCCTTCAGCGTGGCGTTCAGAACGCCTATCGACGTCAGCTCGCGAGGCGGTTCGGGCATGCCCGGATAGCGCGGCATCGGTGCGAACTGCGGCGCGGTCTCGGCCGGCTCGTCGGCGTCGGCCTTCACGATCCGCACGCGCACGTCGTACCAGGCGGCCTGGCCGGTGACCGGGTCGGAATTCGAGATGCGCATCTCGCTGCCGCGCACCGGCAGCTCTTCGCTGATGACGTGGTTGAGCAGGAAGCCCTCGCGGGACTCGTTCGCGTCGGGCGCGAGGTTCCAGGCGCCGGCGGCCTTGCCGATCGCGTTCCAGGTCCACACGGTGCCCGGTTCGACCGCCTGCGAGTGCGCCGCGCGGCAGCGCACACGGCCCCACTGCGATTCGACCCAGACCCAGTCGCCGTCGGCGATGCCGGCGGCGCGCGCCGTGCTCGTGTTGATGTGCAGCTCGTTGTGGGTGTGGATCTGGCGCAGCCAGGCGTTCTGCGAGTCCCACGAGTGGTACATCGCCATCGGCCGCTGCGTCACCGCGGCCAGCGGGTACTTCTGCTTGTCGGTCACCTGCGACTCGAGCGGCTCGTAGAAGAAGGGCAGCGGGTCGAAATAGGTCTCGATGCGCTTCTTCAGATGCTCCGGTGGCTTGCGCCCGATGCCCTTGCCCTGCGCCGCGCCGCGGAAGCGCTGCAGCACCTCCGAATACAGGTGGATCAGGATCGGTTCGGCGTAGCGCGTGATGCGGTTCGCGCGGCTCCACTCCAGGTAGCCCTGGTTCCAGTTGCGCATGTACTGGTAGCTACGCGGCAGCTCGTAGTGGTAGACGCAGTTGTTCTGCTCGTACATCTCCCACTGGCGCGAGTTGGGCTCGCCGACGAGGAACTTCTCACCGCCCTTGCCGCGCCAGCCGGCGAGGAAGCCGATGCCCGAGCCCGGCTCGGTCTCCCAGTTGACGATGAAGTCCGGATAGTCCCGGTACTTGCGCTGCCCGTCCTTGGTGACGAAGGTGGGCAGCTTCAAGCGCGTGCCGAGCTCGATCAGCACTTCCTGGAAGGGCTTGCACTCGCCGGTGGGCGGAAGCACCGGGATCCGCACCGCATCGACCGGGCCGTCGAACTCGGAGATCGGCCGGTCGAGCATCGACATCACGTCGTGGCGCTCGAGGTAGGTCGTGTCGGGGAGGATCAGGTCGGCGAAAGCCGTCATCTCCGACTGGAACGCATCGGCCACGGCGAGGAACGGGATCTTGTACTCCCCGCTCTCGTCGCGGTCGTTGAGCATCTTCCGCACTTCGGCCGTGTTCATCGTGGAGTTCCACGACATGTTGGCCATGAAGATCAGCAGCGTGTCGATGCGGTACGGGTCGCCGCGCCAGGCGTTGGTGACGACGTTGTGCATCAGCCCGTGCACCGACAGCGGGTACTCCCACGAGAAGGCCTTGTCGATGCGCACCGGCTCGCCG
>MEGM01000070.1:0-1484 GCA_001725505.1 Rubrivivax sp. SCN 70-15
CCACCGTCTCCTGCCACCCCCGAGGGCCGCCCCCTCGAGGCACGCCACCGACGGACTCGCAGGGCGGTGGTGGTACCCGCGGGCGCAGGGCCCATTCGCGGTCGCCAGGGCGTGAGCACGACGACGGCGGTGTTGAAGCCACCGGGACAAGCCTGCCCAGGCGGCGCCCCGCGACCGTGGCCCGGAGAACGCGGGTGCCGCCAGCGACCTGCCGCAGCGGCGCTCGCGGGCGCGGACCCCGAACGCCCGCAATGCGCCGCGAGCCGACACACGGCCCTGCTCGATCATCGATCGGGAGCAGCTGTCACGGCCCTCGCAGAGCTCGGACCCGAAATGAGGCGCGAATCCCTGCGCAGGCAGGGTTTCACGTCCTCACTTCGTCCCGAAGATCTTGTCGCCGGCGTCGCCGAGGCCGGGGATGATGTAGCCGACCTCGTTCAGGTGGCTGTCGATCGCGGCGGTCCAGCAGCGAACGTCGGGATGCTTCGCGTCGAGCGCGGCGATGCCCTCCGGGGCTGCCACCAGCACGAGGGCGCGGATGTCGGTGCAGCCGAGGCTCTTGAGCAGGTCGACGGTGGCGATCATCGAGCCGGCGGTCGCGAGCATCGGGTCGACGATGAGCGCGGTGCGCTCGTCGAGGTGGCCGACGAAGCGCTCGAAGTAATGCTCGGGCTGCAGCGTCTCGTGGTTGCGCGACAGGCCGACGACGCTGACCTTGGCATTCGGGATCATGTCGAGCACGCCATCGAGCATGCCCAGCCCCGCGCGCAGGATGGGCACCACCGTGACCTTCTTGCCGGCGATCTGCTCGATCGCTGCCGGGCCGCTCCAGCAGGCGATCGTCGCCGGCTCGAGCGGAAAGTCCGCGGTCGCCTCGTAGGCGAGCAGCCGCGCCAGCTCGTGCGTCAGCTCGCGGAACTTCTTCGTCGAGATCGCGTCCTCGCGCAGCAGGCCGACCTTGTGACGCACCAGCGGGTGCTTGACTTCGATGACGGGCATGGCCGTCAGTGTAGCGGCCGCGACGGCCGGCGCCGCCGCGCTCAGCCCCCGCGCTGGCGCCGCGCTTCGTACAGGCCGATGCCGGCCGCCACCGAGACGTTCAGGCTCTCGACCGCGCCCAGCATCGGGATGCGCACGAGCCGGTCGCAGGTCTTGCGCGTGAGCTGGCGCAGCCCTGCGCCCTCGGCGCCGAGCACGAGCGCGAGCGGGCCGCTCAGGTCGGCCTCGTAGAGCGTCGCGTCGGCGTCGTCGCCGGTGCCGACGACGACGATGCCGCGTTCCTTCAGTTCGTTCAGCGTGCGCGCGAGGTTGGTCACCATCAGGTAGGGCACGGTCTCGGCGGCGCCGCTGGCGACCTTGGCCACCGTCGCGTTGAGCCCGACCGCATGGTCCTTGGGCGCGATCACCGCATGCGCGCCGGCGCCGTCGGCCACGCGCAGGCAGGCGCCCAGGTTGTGCGGGTCGGTCACGCCGTCAAGCACCAG
>MEGM01000070.1:1493-14235 GCA_001725505.1 Rubrivivax sp. SCN 70-15
CAGGCAGGCGCCCAGGTTGTGCGGGTCGGTCACGCCGTCCAGCACCAGCAGCAGCGGCGCACCCTGCACCGCGTCGAGCAGGTCGTCGAGCGAATGCTGCTGCGGCAGCGGCGTCACGCGCGCGACCACGCCCTGGTGGCGCGCGCTGCCGGCGAGCTGCGCGAGCCGCGCGTCGTCGCTCTCGACGAGCCGCATACCGGACTGCGCCGCGCGCTCGGCGAACTGGCGCATGCGCGCATCGCGGCGCGATGCGTCGAGGTGGATCTCGGTGATCGACTGCGGCGCGGTCTTCAGCCGCACGGTGACGGCGTGGAAGCCGAACAGGACCTTGCCGCTCATCGCGGCGTCAGCCCGCGGCGCGCACGAGCAGCACCGGCACCGGCGCCTGGCGCAGAACCTGCTCGGCGTCGCTGCCCATGAAGAGCCGGCCGGCGCCGCGCCGGCCGTGGGTGCCGATCACGATCAGCTCCGCCGGCCAGGCGCGTGCCTCGGCGACGACGAGGTCCGAGACGCGGCCGCTCGTGTTGTCGCGCAGCACGGTGTCGACCGCCAGCCCGGCGGCCTCGACCCGGGCGCGCGCGTCGGCCAGGATCTTCGCGCCGCCTTCGCGCAGCAGCGCGTAGATGTCACCGGTGTAGCCGGCAAAGCCCTCGGCGCCGAGCGCGAAGGACAGCTCGTCGACGACGTGCAGCAGTCGCAGCCGCCCGCCGGTCAGCCGCGCGAGCGCGACGGCTTCGTCCAGGCCGCGTGCCGAGGTCGGGCTGCCGTCGACGGGAACGAGGATCTGCTGGTACATGGCTTGGCAGGCCCGGCGCCGGGCGACATGATCGTGAACGGTCGATGATAGCGGCCCCATCCGTCCGACATGGACCCGCCTCTGGGACTGCCCTCGACGACGGCCGGAGCCGCGACCCATTTCGGAGTCCCGCATGAACACCCTCGTCAAGCGCTCGCCGACCGTCTTCATCTCGCACGCAGGGCCGGACTCGGCCTTCGCCGCCTGGTTGAGCGAGGGGCTGGCCAAGGTCGGCATCGTGAGCCGGCTCGACCAGACCGAGATCAAGGCGGGCGACAACATCGTCACCTGGATGAGCGCCGCGGTCGCGGAGTCCGACTACCTGCTCGCGCTGCTCAGCCCGGTCTCGACGACGCGCTACTGGGTCGAGCTCGAATGGTCGAGCGCGCTGATGAAGGAGGCCGAGCTGCGCCGCAGCTTCGTCATCCCTGCGGTGTTGCCGGGGCTGGCCGACCAGGACATCCCGGCGCTGCTGAAGCCGAAGAAGTACATCGACTTCCGCCACGGCAACGAAGCGCCATTTCTCGAGGTGGTGGCGCGGATCAAGGACGACGAGATCGCGGCGCGCGACCTCGGCCGGCTGCCGGACCCGGCGCCGTCGGCCATGGTCGACGAGATCGCCGCCGCCTACCCGGATGCTGCCGAGACGATCGAGGTGCTGATCCACAGCAACCGCTTCGGCCGCAGCTTTCGCGTGCGCGTCCCCGCCGACGCGAAGCCGAACTACCTGCTCGGCATGCTGCGCAACACGCTGAAGCTGAAGTTCTCGAACGTCGATGAAGACATGGGCGTCGAGCTGTCCTACACCTACTACCTGCGTCACGACGGGCAGGCGATTGCGCTGAACACGACGCTGGCCGACGCGGGCGTCGAGAACGGCGACCGGCTGGAACTGTGGGTCCGCGCGAAGCTGCGCGACCTGATCGACGACAAGGACCTGGGCGAGCAGGTCTTCAGGCATCTCCACCACGTGCGCATCGACCAGCTCGGCGACGGCGTGCGCCAAGCCAGAAGGCGCGCGTTCTCGTCCGCCGAGATCGGCAACATCGCGTCGCGCTTCTTCGCCCATGTCGACGCCTAGCGAGGGGCGCGCGAACCCGGATGGCGCCGGGCGACCAGCGCTGGACAATGGCTTCGAGCGCCGGAGGTCGCCCACCTCCGTTGGCCCCCTCGGGCCGGACAGGAGCCACCCATGACGAGCGCAATCACCGAGGTGACCGAGGTCGTCCACGCCTTCGCCGAATGCTGGAACCGGCACGACATGAACGCCTTCGCGGCGCTGTTCGCGCCCGACGCCGAGTTCGTCGACGTCGTCGGCCTGTGATGGAAGGGGCGCGACGCGATCAAGAAGGCGCACGAGTTCGCGCACGTGACGATGTTCAGGAACAGCCGGTTGACCGTCACCGAGGTGGCGGTCCGGTTTCCGGCCGCGGACCTGGCCATCGCGAGGGCGCGCTGGGTGCTCGAAGGCCATCTGGCGCCCGACGGCTCGGCGCTCCCCGTGCGCACCGGCGTGCTGCTCAACCTGCTCGCGCGCAGTGCCGGAAATTGGTCCATCATCGACGCGCAGAACACCGACATCGTCGAGGGCGCGCTCGCCCGCCCGCAGTGATGCGAGCCGCAATCCGCCCGTTGCGGACGATCGAAGGGCCCTCAGTCTCCGAACTTCTCTTTCGCTCTCGAGCGCTCGTGACCGCCGGCACCTCGCCGACGACCGGCCCCGCCGGAGTCGCAGTGCCGGCCCATCCGGGGCGACGACGCTGATGGATGAACAGCGGCATGCCGCAGAACACCACCGTGCCGATCACCACCAGGGCCACGTAGAGGCCAGGCGAGCCGACCGGCAGTTGGTCTGGCGGAAAGAAAGCGACGAGGAAGCTGAAAAGCACACCGATGAAGCCCACGCCCGCCACCGTCCACATGCCCACCAAGCCGCCCGGCACCCGGAATGGCCGCGCAAGACTCGGCATCGAATACCGAAGCCTGATCGCGGCGGCGTACATCAGCATGTAGGCGATCAGGTACAGCGCCACAGTCATCGCCGAAAGCAGGAAGAAGACCACCGAGACAGCCTCGCCGCCGAAGTACATCGACGACATCAGCGTCACGAGGACGCCCTGTCCAGCGAGGATGTGTTTGGGCATGCCATGGCGGTTGGTGGCCTGCATGACCGGCGGCAGCCCGCCACGCGCACGGTCGCGAGCAAGCCCCTAGACGGGCTGGCAAGCGACGCGCGCGCAGGGTCCGTACGGCGCCGTACCGAGCCGCCGCCCCGGAGCGCTCGCCGCGCCGCCCGGTCGATGGCAGGTTCAGTACCCCGGCGGCCGATTGCAGCGACCCCGGGACATACACCCGGCCGCGTAGGACGGCAGCTACACCACGCCACGGCGCTGTCCGCTGGCGGCAGTGGTGTCGGGTGCCGACACTCGGGCATGGCGGACGCAACCCGCGCCGCTCCGAAAAGGAATTGCCCATCATGATCACCCTCGCCCACTGCCGCACCGGCATCGCCCTGGCCGCCCTGCTGGCCACAGGCGCCGTCTACGCCAACACGATGACGAAGACCGAATTCAACGCCGCCAAGGGCCGCATCGAAGCCACCGCCAAGGCGGACAACGCGGCCTGCAAGGAGTCGAGCGGCAATGCCGCCGACGTGTGCCGCGAGCGCGCGTCCGGCAAGGAAAAGATCGCGCGTGCCGAGCTCGACTACCGCCACACGGGCAAGGTCGGCGACCGCGACAAGCTCGCCGTCGTCACCGCCGACGCCGCCTACGCGACGGCCAGGCAAGGCTGCGACGACCAGGCCGGGCAGGCCAAGGACGCCTGCGTCGCCGAGGCGAAAGCCACGCACACCAAGGCGCTGGCCGATGCGAAGCTGAACCGCCAGGTCGGCACGGCGCGCAGCGATGCCGCTGACGAGAAGCGCGCCGCCAACTACAAGCTGGCCGCCGAGAAGTGCGACAGCTTGGCCGGCGATGCGAAGGCATCGTGCGTCGTCGAGGCAAAAGCCCGGTTCGGGAAGAGCTGAGCCCGACCTGCTACCTTGAGGGCATGACGACAAACCCGCGAACCCTTGAGTTCCAGCGCTTCGGTGCCGACGGTCGGGCGGGCGGCGCGGCCCGTAAGCCGCGCCGATGGCGGCCGGTGCTGGCCGGCACGGTGCTGGCCCTGCTCGCCGGCTGCGGCGACCAGGCCCTGTTGACGGTCGCCGATGGCACCGGGCCGCGACCCGTGCTGCCGGCGCCGGCGAAGACGCTGCTTCCCACGGTCCACATCGCGCCCGCCACCGGCTGGCCGGCGGGGGCCACGCCCGTGGCCGCGCCCGGCCTGCGCGTGAACGCGTTCGCGAGCGGACTCGACCACCCGCGCTGGCTGATGGTGCTGCCCGATGGCGACGTCCTCGTCGCCGAGACCAACGCCCCCACCCGGCCCGACGATGCCAAGGGGCTCAAGGGCTGGGTCGCGGGGCTGGTGATGAAGCGCGCCGGCGCCGCGGTGCCGAGCGCGAACCGCATCACCCTGCTGCGCGACGCCGACGGCGACGGTGTGGCGGAGCAGCGCAGCGTGCTGCTCGACGGGCTGAATTCGCCGTTCGGGATGGCGCTGGTCGGCAATGATCTCTACGTTGCCGACACCGACGCGGTGCTGCGCTTCCCCTACACCCGCGGCGAGACCCGCATCACGGCGCCGGGGCAGCGCGTGGTCGCGCTCCCGGCCGGCCCGATCAACCACCATTGGACGAAGAACCTCGTCGCCAGCGCCGACGGCACGAAGCTCTTCGTCGGCGTCGGCTCGAACAGCAACGTCGCCGAGAACGGCATGGCCGCCGAGCAAGGGCGCGCCGCGATCTGGGAGGTCGACACCCGGACCGGCGCGCACCGCGTCTTCGCATCCGGGCTGCGCAACCCCAACGGCATGGCCTGGGAGCCGACGACCCATGCACTGTGGACCGTGGTCAACGAGCGCGACGAACTCGGCAGCGACCTCGTCCCCGACTACCTGACCTCGGTGCGCGACGGTGGCTTCTATGGCTGGCCCTACAGCTACTTCGGCCCGCATCTCGACCAACGGGTGCAGCCGCAGCGGCCCGATCTGGTGGCGCGCGCGCTCGTGCCCGACTACGCACTCGGGCCGCACACCGCATCGCTGGGGCTGGCGTCGTCGGCCGGCAACAGGCTGCCGCCCGCCTTCGCCGACGGCATGTTCGTCGGCCAGCACGGCTCGTGGAACCGGCGTCCGTTCAGCGGCTACAAGGTGATCTTCGTGCCCTTCGCCGGCGGCAGGCCCAGCGGCGCGCCCGTCGACGTGCTGACCGGCTTTCTCGACGCCAAGGGCAACGCCCAGGGCCGCCCGGTCGGCGTCGCGATCGACAAGCGCGGTGCGCTGCTGGTGGCCGACGACGTCGGCAACACGATCTGGCGCGTCACCGCGGCACCCTGACGCAGCGGCCGGGCGGCCGCGTCAGTTGCCCGGGCCGTGGAACTCGTAGCCGCTGCGCAGCCGCTTGGCGCGGTACATCGCCGCGTCCGCCTGCTCGAGCAGGCTCCGGGCGCTGCCGCCCAGCGCCGGACAGATGGCAACCCCGATGCTCGTGCGTACCGACAGCTGCAGGGCGCCGAGGCGGACCGGCGCCGACACCGCGTCCAGCAGCTTGCAGGCGAGGTGGCTGAGCTCGTCCCGGGTCATCGCGCCGCGAAGCAGACAGGCAAACTCGTCACCGCCCAGGCGGCCCACGACGTCCACCGATCGCACGGCACGCGCCAGGCGCACCGCGACGATCCTCAGCAGTTGATCGCCGACGAGGTGCCCGTGCAGGTCGTTGATCGATTTGAAGCCGTCCAGATCCAGGTACATCAGCGTCAGTGCGCGACGCCCGGGCTCGGCGCGGTTCAGCGCATCCTCGAGCTGCTCGTGAAAGTGACCGCGATTCGGCAGCGTGGTCAGTTCGTCGTGCAGTGCCTGCCGACGCGCACGCAGCTCGCTCGACTGCGCACGCGCGAGGTCGGTGCGGGCCTGCTCGAGCGCCCGTCGCGCCGCGACGACGTCGTGCTCCAGATGCTGGCGGCGATCGAGCTGGCCCACGAGCACTGCGTGCAACTCGTCGAGCGCCGCCAGGCAGTCCCGCGCACCGGCCTGGACGCGGCGCGCCAGCTGCTGATCCTGCACGTCCAGCGGTACGGCGTCTTGTTCGTCGACCGTCTGGCGCAGCCGGTTCTTGACCGTGCTGAACAGCAGCTTCCAGTCGGCGTCGACGCCGGCCGCCGCGGTTCGGAGCGCGGCCTCGTGCTTGGGTTGGCAGTTCATGATGTATGGCTCCGGCGGGAATCGGGGATGGCGCAGCGTGGGTTCGCGGCGCCCGGTTTCATCGGGTGACGGGTCGGCTGGCGGCGTCGAGCCGGTCGCCGCGGGCGGCCTGGCACACCGCCGCAGGGTCCGCGTCCAGGCACTCGATCGGCCGCTCGCCGCGCAGGCGGGCATTCGGCTGCACGAACCAGTGTCCGATGGACCAACCATCGAGGACCGCGGAGAGATCCAGCAGCAAGGTCTGCAGGACGGCCCTGACCGTCAGATCGCGCCAGTCGAACTGGAACAGCGGGACCCAGAAGTCCTCGTGCCAGCGGAAGCTGAAGATCCGGCCGCCGACGATCAGCCGCGCCAGGCTCGAGAAGTCGCCGCGGCCTCGTTCCTCGAGCAGGCGCGCCAGGTCGTCGCCACGCGCGAGCCCGCCGCTGCTGCGGTACGCGACACCGAGCGCGATGAAATCTGCGTCCGTGGGCAGGCGATCGGCCTCGAGCCAGTCACCCGCGAGCGGCATGCGCTTCGGGTGGGGCGCGACGAGACTCATCGTCCGCGGCATGCCGTCACAGGCACGGGGAGTTCATCACCGTCTCCGACTCGTCCTGCGCACGCGGGCAGGTCGGGGGCGCGAGCCGCACCCGGCGACCCAGCGCGGCCCGGACCTTCCCGGTGAGCGCCACGAGCTTCGAGACCGGCCCACCGACCCGCGCCTCGCGCGCCGGCGGCTGGGACACTCGTTGCAGCGGGGACGTCGAGGCATTCATGGATAAATCATCACGTGAACGCCGCCTTCGTTCCGTCCGCTGGCGCACAAAGCGGCGCCTCCTTCGCGCGGTCGATCCTCGACGTCGAACCAGCGAGGCGGCGCGGTGCCCGTCCGCCAGCGTTCGCAGCCGCACATACGGCGGTGTCAGCGACGACTATCGTCTGGCGATCGATCGCCAGGAAGCACGATGCACCACTACCGCGTCACCGAGCACCGCACCGAGGACAACCGATTGGCGCTGCGCGACAGCCAGGGAAGGTGCCACATCGCAAGGGCCATGAACGACATGCCCGCTTCCGGCACCGACCTTCAGGGATCGGTGCCGGGGCTCGGCTTTCGGGTCCTGACGTGCCGGCGGACCGACAGGGCGTTCAAGGTCATCTTCGAGAAGATCGACTGCGACGTGGCAGCACCCCGACCCGCGCGCCGCTAGCCGGGGCCCGGCCGGCGGGCTGCGCACCATTTTGGGCCGAGCGGTCGGGACAGCGGCCTTCGCGCCGGGCGTGGCGCTGGCATGCATCTGGCATGCGCCCGAGCATGTCGACCATCGCCGACCCACTGCGCCCCTGCGCACGCGCCCGTGCGATCGCACCGCGGCCCGCGACCGCCGGCCGCTCGAGGACCCCACCATGCCACCCGTCTTCCACATGATCGCCGGCGCGCCCGACCCGGTCGCGCCCTTCAGCCATGCCGTCGAGGACGATGGCTGGGTCTTCGTCACCGGGCAGATGCCCTTCACTGGCACCTCGCTGGACTCGCCCTACCCGGAGGGCATCGAGGCGCAGACGCACCAGGTGATGAAGAACCTCGAGACGGTGCTGGCCGGCTGCGGCCTGGGCCTGGGCCAGGTGCTGTCGGCACGCATCTACCTGACGCATTTCGACGCCGATTACGAGGCCATGAACGCCGTCTACGCGAGCTACTTCGCGCCCGGGCGGCGCCCGGCGCGCACCTGCATCGGCGTCACCGGGCTGGCCAAGGGCGCGCGCATCGAGATCGACCTCGTCGCCCGGCGCGACGCTGCCGGCGCGCGCCGCTGAGGCACTTCGCAGCGGCCGGTCGGCAGGGCCGGCGGCCCATGCATCGGATGCCCGTCCGAGGTGCGGTCACGCCCGCACCCGATCACGTCCGACCCGCAGTGACGGCGGCGTGCGCCACGCCGCAAGCAGTCGTGCGCTTTCAGACAAGTCAGCACTGATCCTTTTGCCTAAGCTGACTCTTGTGCGATGCAACAAGACGTGCGTGGTGTGCGCCTTGGTCATCAGCCGCCAAGGAGCTTCTTCATGCGTACCCATCTCTCGGATTCCGGGCAAGACGTTTCTAACCGCGGCGACCGCGTCGCGCGCTGGCGCCCGGCGCTCGTCGCCGGCGCCTGCCTCGCGGCGCTGGCCTTGTCGGGGCAGGCCCGCGCGGCCGCCCCCGCGGCGCCGGCCTCGTGCCAGGCGCTGCAGGCGAAGTACCCGCAGTTCAAGGGCAAGACCTTGGTCAACGCGATCAACCCGCACACGCCCGGCTACGAGGCGCTCGACCCGAACGACCCGAGCCAGTACATCGGCTTCGACATCGACCTGGGCGAGACGATCGCCAGCTGCCTCGGCGCCAAGATGAGCTACAAGCCGGTGACCTTCGCCGCGCTGCTCACCACGCTGCAGAGCGGGCAGGCCGACATCGTCATCTCGGACATCTACGCGACCGAGGAGCGCGCCAAGGCGGCCGACTTCATCACCTACTCGAAGGTGTTCGACGGCGTGCTGGTGGCCAAGGGCAACCCGAAGAAGATTACCGGCATCAACACCTCGATGTGCGGCGCGGCGGCGGCCGAGAACACGGGTTACGTCGAGGTGCCGCTGATCCAGGCCCTGGCGCCGGCATGCAAGGCGGCGGGCAAGCCCGAGGCGTCGATCCAGCTCTACGACAACAACGCGAGCTGCATCCAGGCCATCCTGGCCGGCCGCGCCGACACCTACGTCAACGACGTCAACACCGTCGACCAGGCGGTCAAGGCCTACCCCGACAAGCTCGAGAAGGCCACCGCCGTGACGCTGCCGTACTCGGTGGGCATCGCGGTGCCCAAGGGCAAGCCCGAGTTCCGCGACGCGGTGATGGCGGCGCTGGTCGAGATCCAGAAGGCCGGCATCCAGACCACGCTGCTGAAGAAGTGGTCGCTCGGCGAAGAGAACCTCGAGACCCCGAAGCTGATCGTCGCGAAGTAAGCCGATGGAACTGTTCCTCCACTATCTCGCCCTGCCCTACCTGCTGCGGGGCATCGGCTTCACGGTCGCCGTCACCGGGCTCGGCCTGGCGGGCGGGCTGGTGGTGGGGCTGGTCCTGGCGAGCATGCAGCTGAGCCGCTTCGCGCCGCTGGCGGCCATTGCGCGCGGCTACACGGTGATCTTCCGCGGCACGCCGCTGATCCTGCAGATGGTCTTCGCCTACGATGCGCTGCCGCACATCTGGATCAAGCTGAGCGCGATGGGCGCAGCGGGCCTCGCGCTCGCCGCGAACGAGGGGCCGTTCATCGCCGAGATCCTGCGCTCGGGCGTGCTCGGGGTCGACCGCGGGCAGGTGCTCGCCGGCCAGGCGCTGGGAATGACACCGCGCCTGCTGATGCGCCGCGTGATCGCGCCGCAGGCGATCCGCACGATGGTGCCGGCCCTGGGCAACGAGTCGGTCAGCGCGCTGAAGAACTCGTCGCTGGCGTCGGTGATCGCGCTCGAGGAGCTGACGCTGCGCAGCACGCAGCTCGCGTCGTCGACCTTCGACTTCTTCTCGATCTTCTTCGCCTCGGGGCTGATCTACCTGGGCCTGACCGGCGCCGTCAGCGCGATCCAGCTCGTCGTCGAACGCGCGCTCGATCTGGACCGCCCGGCCGGCCGCCGCGGCTTCGCCCGCTGGCTGCCGTGGCGGCGCGTGCAGCCGGCCGGGGCGTCGCCGACCCCCGAAGCGCCGCTGCCCGCGGCCCGCGCCGTGGCGCCAGCCACGCCAGCGACCGCGAAAGCACAGGCGCCGGGCGAGCGCGCTGCCGCCCTCGCCAGCCACGACGTCGCGGTGCGCATCACCGCGCTGTGCAAGAGCTACGGAAACCAGGTCGTGCTCGACGAGCTCGACCTCACGATCCGCAAGGGCGAGGTCGTCGCGCTGCTGGGCCCGAGCGGCTCGGGCAAGAGCACGCTGCTGCGCTGCATCAACCACCTCGAGAGCTGGGACGGAGGCCAGATCCGCGTCGGCGGCCGGCGCCTGGGCTACCGCCCCGACGGCCAGCTGATGAGCCCGCGCGACCTGGCCAACGAGCGCGCCAGCGTCGGCGTCGGCATGGTGTTCCAGCAGTTCAACCTGTTCAGCCACCTGAGCGCGCTCGAGAACATCGCCGGCCCGCTGCGCTGGGTGCACGGCCTGTCGCCGGCGGATGCCGAACGTCGCGCGCGCCAGCTGCTCGATCGTGTCGGGCTCGGCCACCGCGCCGACGCGCTGCCGCGCCACCTGTCCGGCGGCCAGCAGCAGCGCGTCGCGATCGCGCGCGCGCTCGCGCCCAACCCGAGCGTGCTGCTGCTCGACGAGCCGACCTCGGCGCTCGACCCCGAACTGGTGAGCGAGGTGCTGGACGTGATCCGGCGCCTGGCGATCGAGGACGGGCTGACGATGATCATCTCGACGCACCAGCTGCGCTTCGCCGACGAGGTGGCCGATCGCGTCGTCTTCCTCAGCGGCGGCTCGGTCGTCGAGGACGGCCCCGCGCACGAGGTGCTGACCCGGCCGCGCCATCCGCTGACGGCCCGCTTCCTCAGCGTGATGGGAGCCGATGCCCCGCTGAAGGCCGTCTCGTGAGCCCGGCCCCACAGCGCCGCGGCGCGGGCCGTCCCGAGCTTCACCCCCCGACCAACGATTCCACCTGTCCCGCTGCGGCCCGCCGGCCGCGCCACGAGGTCCGCCCATGAAGCACCACCACCTTCCCGTCTCGCCGTCCACCGTCCACTGGGGCTACTTCAGCAAGGCGGTCGCGCCGGGTCTGACGCTGAAGTCCGGCGACCGGGCCACGATCGAGACGCTGACCCACCATGCGAACGACGACCACGAACGCATGGTCGAGGGCGACCCCGGCGCCGAGAGCGTGTTCCGGTGGACGCGCGAGCACAAGGCGGTCGCGCGGCGCGGTGCCGGGCCGACCGTGGGCCCGTTCGAGCGCGGCGCGGGCGAAGGCCTGGGCGTGCACCTGCTCACCGGGCCGGTCGTCGTCGAAGGCGCCGAACCCGGCGACGTGCTCGAGGTGCGCATCCTCGACGTGCGCCCGCGCCCGAGTTGCAGCGCCTGCCATGCCGGGCGCTGCTTCGGCTCGAACGTGGCCGCGTCCTGGGGCTTCCACTACCGCGACTTGATCGAGGAGCCCAAGCCCCGCGAGGTGGTCACGATCTTCGAGCTCGACACCTCGGGCGAGCCCTTCGCACGCGCCGTCTACAACTATGTCTGGACGCCGCAGACCGACCCCGATGGCATCGTCCACGCGACGATCGACTACCCCGGCGTCAAGGTCGACCACCGGCTCGTGCGCAAGCGCGAGAACATCCTGCCCGACATCAAGGTGCCGGCGCGGCTGCATTTCGGCACGATGGGGCTGGCGCCCGCGGAGTCCGACTACGTCAGCTCGATCCCGCCCAGCTACACCGGCGGCAACATCGACGACTGGCGCATCGGCAAGGGCGCGCGCATGTACTACCCGGTCGCGGTCGCGGGCGCCTTCTTCTCGGTCGGCGACCCGCACGCGGCGCAGGGCGACAGCGAGCTCGGCGGCACGGCGATCGAGACCTCGCTCACCGGCGACTTCGAGTTCGTCCTGCACAAGAAGGACGATCTCGGCGGCACGCCGCTCGAGGGCCTGACGCACCCGATGCTCGAGACGGCGGAGCAATGGTCGGTCTACGGCTTCACGATGCCGAACTACCTGGCCGAACTGGGCACGAACGCGCAGACCGAGGTGGCGCAGCATTCGAGCCTCGACAAGGCGATGCGCGACGCGTTCCGCAAGCTGCGCCGCTTCCTGATGACGGTGCATAGGCTGAGCGAGGACGAGGCGATCGCGCTGATGTCGGTGGCGGCGGACTTCGGCGTGACCCAGGTCGTCGACGCGAACTGGGGCGTGCACGGCTCGATCCGCAAGAACGTCTTCTCCGACCGCTGAGCGCGCGTCGGGACACGGCGCGCCGCGCCGTGGCACGGGTCTTGCGACTCAGGCGCAACACCTCGTAGAACCTTGACCTTGCGCTTCGAGCATTTCACGACCGAGTCGTATCCGGCTGCGCAACGCCCCGGCGCGTGGCGCGAGAGGCTGCACCGGCATCATCTGAGACCCGACCCGGGCGCCGAGCCGGCGCCGCTGCACGGCACGCTGCTGGCCGGCCAGACGCCGCGCGGCATCGAGTTGATGCGCATCGCGTCTTCGGCGCAGACCCTGGGCCGGCTCGGTAGCGATGCCGAGGCCGTCTGGCTCGCGCTGCACATGGCCGGCGACGCGACGCTCGTCGACGGCGATCGCACGATCGAGATCCAGCCCGGCGACATCGTCTACGGCTCTGCGGCGGCGGCGCCCGGGTTGCGGTTCCGCTCCGACTTCCGCCAGTTCATGGTGCAGATCCCGGGCCGCTCGCTCAAGCCGCGGCTCGCGGCGGCGCTCACGCTCGACGTCGGCTGTCTGTCGGGCCGCTCCGGCATGGGGCGCATGTTCGCCGGCACGCTGAGCGCACTCTCCGATTCGTTCGACACGCTGGGCGAGGACGAGATCGCACCGATCGAGCTGACGCTGTCCGAGTTCGTCGCGTCGAGCCTGGCCAGCGCGAGGCCGGCGGGGTCGGCCGGGCTGAGCGTGTCGCAGGCGGCGACGATGCGCCGCG
>MEGM01000071.1 GCA_001725505.1 Rubrivivax sp. SCN 70-15
GCATGCGAGATCCCCGGTAGAAGGATCGCATCACGATGCCATACGTGGCAGAACTTATCAATCATATACGTGGCCGTATTTACGAAGATGCCTACTTAGCCCATCGCGGCAAAGCTGTCGGCAAGAATCTGCATGCCTTCGGCGACGACCGCATCGGGAGCGGTCAGCGGCACCAGGATGCGGATCACGTTGGCGTAACTGCCGCAGGACAGCAGGATCAGCCCGCGGCGGGCAGCCTCGGCGACGACGCGCCGGGTCAGTTCGGCATCCGGCCGCGCCGGGTCGCCGCCCTCGAGCAGCTCGACCGCGACCATCGCGCCCAGGCCGCGCACGTCGCCGATCGCCGGCACCTTGGCGGCGATCGCCTTCAGCCCGGCGGTCAGCGTCGCGCCCAGCGCGCGCGCGCGATCGAGCAGGTGCTCGTCCTCGAAGGCCTGGATCACCGCCAGCGCCGCGGCGCAGGCGATCGGCGAGCCGGCGTAGGTGCCGCCCAGGCCGCCGGGGCCGGGCGCGTCCATCACGTCGGCGCGGCCGATCACGCCCGAGAGCGGGAAGCCGCCGGCAAGCGACTTCGCGGTCGCGATCAGGTCCGGCACGACCGGCCATTGCTCGCAGGCGAACCAGGTGCCGGTGCGGCCGGCGCCGGTCTGCACCTCGTCGGCGATGAGCAGGATGCCGTGCTCGTCGGCGATGCGCTTGAGCCCTTCGATGAAGGCCGGCGGCGCGACGTAGAAGCCGCCTTCGCCCTGCACCGGCTCGACGATGAAGGCGGCGACGCGGTCGGCCTCGATGTCGTTCTTCAGGATCGTGCGCACCGAGTCCAGCGCGTCTGCAACGCTGATGCCGTGCAGTTCGTTCGGGAACAGCGCGTGGAAGACCTCGCCCGGGAACGGCCCGAAGCCGCTCTTGTACGGTGCGACCTTGCCCGTCAGGCCGAGGGTCAGCAAGGTGCGGCCGTGGTAGCCGCCGGTAAACGCGATGACGCCGCTGCGCTTGGTGTACGAGCGCGCGATCTTGACCGCGTTCTCGACCGCCTCGGCACCGGTGGACAGGAACAGCGTCTTCTTCGCGAACGCCCCCGGCGCCATCGAGTTCAGTCGCTCGGCGAGCTCGACATAAGGCTCGTAGGCGACGACCTGGAAGCAGGTGTGGGTGTAGAGATCGAGCTGCGCGCGCACCGCGTCGATCACCGCCGGGTGGCAGTGGCCGGTGTTGAGCACCGCGATGCCGCCGGCGAAGTCGACGTAGCGCCGACCTTCGACGTCCCAGAGTTCGGCGTTCCTCGCTCGCGCGACGAAGATCGGGTGCGCCTGGCCGACGCCGCGCGGCACCGCGGCATGGCGGCGGGCCATCAGGGCGGCATTGCTGAGCTGGGGTTCGCGTTGCATCGACTTCATCCGGAGCTGCGGTGGCTGGAATTTAGGCTCTGCGTCGACCGGATACCATGTACAGCTTGGGGTCTGTGACGGTGTACTGTGCAGGCCCCGAGCCCTGTACATGGAAGCACCTAGACGGTGCGCGTCGCCCGCCGCATGTTCGCCATCCAGCCCGATTCGTCCACGCCGCTGGTCAGCCAGATCGTCGACGGTTTTCGGCGGCTGATCACCGCGCAGGTGTTGCGCCCCGGAGCCAAGCTGCCGTCGATCCGCGCCTTTGCCGCTTCGCATGCCGTCAGCGTGTTCACGGTCGTCGAGGCCTACGACCGGCTCGTCGCGCAGGGCTGGCTGGTCTCGCGTGCGCACGCCGGCTTCTTCGTCAAGCGGCGCACGGCCGACACGGCCTTGCCGCTGGCCCGGCCGACCGCGGACCTGAGCTTCGACGGCCGCTGGTATCTGCAGCAGATCTTCGAGAGCCGCAACCTGGCGCTCAAGGCCGGCTGCGGCTGGCTGCCCAACGACTGGCTGTTCGAGGACGGCGTGCGGCGCAGCCTGCGCCAGCTCGCCAGCGACGGCGCCGAACTCGGCGGCTACGGCCTGCCGCAGGGGCACCTGGCGCTGCGCCTGCTCGTCGCCGAGACGCTGGCCGAGCAGCAGATCGCGGCCGGCGCGCAGAACGTGCTGCTGACCCAGGGCTCGAGCCAGGCGCTGGACCTGGTCGCGCGGCGCCTGGTGCGGGACGGCGATGCCGTGCTCGTCGACGACCCCGGCTACCCGAACCTGATGTTCATGCTGCGCTTCCTGGGCGCGCGGCTGGTCGGCGTGCCGCGCACCCCGGACGGCTACGACCTCGTCGCGTTCGAGGCCCTGCTCGCCGAGCATCGGCCGAAGGTGTTCTTCACCCAGCCCCGGCTGCAGAGCCCGAGCAACTCGGTGGCGCCGCTGGCGCAACTGGTCCGGCTGCTGCAGCTGGCCGAGGCGCATGCGCTGACGATCGTCGAGAACGACATCTATGCCGACCTCGACCCCGAGCCGCGGCCGTCGCTCGCCAGCCTGGACCAGCTGCGCCGGGTGATCCACATCGGCAGCTTCTCGAAGACGATCTCGCCGAACATCCGCGTCGGCTACGCGGTCGGCCGCGAGGACCTGCTCGACGGTCTGGCGCGGCTGAAGATGGTCTCCGGCCTGACCTCGTCGGACCTGACCGAGCGCCTGGCCTTCGGCGCCCTCACCGAAGGCCGCTGGCGCAAGCATCTGAAGACCTTGCGCGAGCGGCTCGCCGCAGCGCACGGCGAGGTCGGGCAGCATTTGCGCCAACTCGGCTTCGAGCTTTTCAGCGAACCGAAGGCCGGGATGTACCTCTGGGCGCGCCACCCCGACCTGCTCGACAGCGCCGAGCTCTCGCGCCTGGCTGCCGGCGACGGCATCATGCTCGGGCCGGGGCAGCTGTTCCTCGTCGAGCCGCGCACCACCGGCTGGCTGCGCTTCAACGTCGCCTTCAGCAACGACGAGCGGCTGTTCCGCTTTCTCGCCGAGCAGATCGAGCTGCAGAGCCAGCAGGCCGCCGCCTGAGGCGCGAGGCCGCGCGCGGATGGAAATTGAAGCGATTCGTGTCGACGTGGCGGGCCGCACCGGCGACTCGAGGCTGGGCTGTTCCACCCGGTCATCAGGCGCTCCGCGCCGGCCCGCCCGCGAGCGCCACCGAGCACGCCACCTACGCGGGTGCGGGGGCTGCGGCCGGCGCCGCCTCGCGCAGCGCCGCCAGCGTCACCCGGAAGCAGGCGCCGGGGCCGGCGCCGGACACGAGCTCGAGGTCGCCGCCGAGGTGGCGCATGATCTGCCAGCTGATCGCCAGGCCGAGGCCGGCGCCGCTTGCCGGCGAGCGTGGACGGTGGCCGCCGCGCACGGGCCCGGCAAAGATCTGCCCGCGCAGCTCCGGTGGGATGCCGGGGCCGTTGTCGGCGATCAGGACCTCGTAGAGGCCGTCGTTCACGGCGCTCGCGATCGTCACCCGCGGCCGGGCATGGGTGTTGAACTTGACGGCGTTGGAGATCAGGTTGATGAACACCTGGCACAGCCGGTCCTCGTTCGCCTGCACGACGACGCCCTGCGCCCGCCGCCCGCTGACGATGGGCACGCGCTCGCCGCCCAGGCCGCGGCCGATCCGGATCGAGTTCTCCAGCGCCGCCTCCGGGTCGATGCTCGAGCGCGACCACTGCACCTCGCCGCGCTCGAGCAGGCCCAGGTCCAGCGTCGCGTCCAGCAGCCGCGTCAGGCGCACGGCCTCGCCGTGGATGATCTGCAGGTAGCGCTGCACCTGCCCCGACTCCAGGTCGCGCGTCGCCAGCAGGATCTCCGAGAACGAGCGGATCGCCGTCATCGGCGTGCGCACCTCGTGGCTGACCTGGCTGAGGAAGTCGTCCTTCTCCTGGTCCAGGCGGCGCAGCCGCGTGTTTGCGTCGCGCAGCTGCGCGGCGGCGGCCTCGAGCTCGCGCGACTTCTGCTCGAGCTGCTGGCTGTGCTCGGCGATGCGGCGGGTCTCGTCGGCGATGCGCATCAGGTCGTCCAGGCTGATCGTCTCGACCGTCACGGCCTCCGAGATCAGCGCCCGCGCCATCGCCGCGCCAATGCTGCCGGCGAGCTTGCGCTCGAGCTGCGAGATCAAGGCCGCGTCGGCCACGGGCGTGCCGCCGGCCAGGCCCTGGTCGCGCGCGGCGCGATCGAAGAAGCGGTCCGCCTCCGCCGGGCCGAGGATGCGCCGCGCCAGGATCTTCAGGTCGGCCGCCGGCGCAGAGCGCCGGATCACCCCCGAGCCGGCGTCGGCGGGCGCGCGGAACACGTCGACGAACAATGCCGCCTGCAGGCGCTCGATCGGCCGCGGCCGGTGCAGCAGCGACCCCGCCGCGAGCAGCAGCGTGTTCAGCGCCAGGCTCCAGAACAGCGCGTGCACCAGCGGGTCCAGGCCCGCGAGGCCGAACAGCGCCTGCGGCCGCAGCCACGCCAGGCCGAACGGGCCGTCGTGCAGCGCCGCGGCGGACCAGACGACGCCCGGCCCGAAGCTCGGCAGGAACAGCGTGTATGCCCACACCGCCGTGCCGGCCAGGATGCCGGCGACGGCGCCGCCGGCATTCGCGCCGCGCCAGTACAGGCCCGCCAGCAAGGCCGGCGCGAACTGTGCGACGCCGGCGAACGAGACCAGCCCGATCGAGGCCAGCGCGTCGCTCGTGCCGCTGACGCGGAAGTAGAGGAAGGCGAGCGCGAGCACGACGCAGATCGCCACGCGCCGCGTCACGAGCAGGAAGCGCCGCAGCGTGGCGCCGGGGTTCTGCGGCACCCAGCGGTAGCGCACCGCCAGCGGCATCACCAGGTGGTTGGAGATCATCGTCGACAGCGCGATGCAGGCGACGATGACCATCGAGGTCGCCGACGAGAAGCCGCCGAGGAAGGCCAGCAGCGCGACATCGTTGTGGCCCGCCCACATCGGCAGCGTCAGCACGAACATGTCGGGGTTCGCGCCGCGCGGCAGCAGGCTCAGGCCGCTGACGGCGATCGGCAGCACCGACAGCGTCATCAGCAGCAGGTACAGCGGGAACAGCCACGACGCGGTGTGCAGATGGCGTTCGTCGGTGTTCTCGACCACCGTGACCTGGAACTGGCGCGGCAGGCACACCGTGACCGCGGCCGACAGCAGCGTGATCGTGACCCAGCGCGCGCCGAAATCGTCGGGCGTGCGCAGCAGCGCCGGCGCCGCGCGCTCGAAGACGTCGGCCACGCCGCCCGACAGGCCCCACAAGGCCAGCGCACCCACCGCCAGCATCGCCACCAGCTTGACCACCGCCTCGAGGGCGATCGCCGCGACCACGCCATGGTGCTGCTCCTTGGCGTCGACGTTGCGCGTGCCGAACAGGATCGTGAACAGCGCCATCCCGGCGGTGATCCAGAGCGCGGCCTGGAAGTCCGGTGCCGCGTCCGGCACGCCGGACGGATTCTCCGGGCCGGCGCTGACGATCACCTGGTACGCGGTGGTGACCGCGCGCAGCTGCAGCGCGATGTAGGGCGCGACAGCGACCATCGCCACCACCGTCACCAGCGCCGCCAGCGGCGCGTGCTTGCCGTAGCGCGAGGAGATCATGTCGGCGATCGAGGTCACGCCGTGCACGTGGCCGATGCGCACCAGCTTGCGCAGCAGCAGCTGCGAGCCGACGAAGACCAGCGACGGGCCGATGTAGATCGTCGCGAACTCCAGGCCGGTGCGCGCCGCCGACCCGACCGCGCCGTAGAAGGTCCACGAGCTGCAGTAGATCGAGATCGCCAGCGTGTACACCAGCGGCGATTGCAGCCAGCCGAGCCGACCGGCGCGCGCGCGCCGGTCGCCGACGAAGGCCACCACGAAGAGCAGCGCCACGTACAGCAGCGCGGTCGGAAGGATCAGCTCGGTGGAGAGCATTCGGCCGGCGGCGCGGATCGGCGCGCCCGAAGCACCCAGGCCAGCAGCGCGGCGCCCAGCACCAGCGCGAACCACACGCCGAACAGGTAGAGCACGATCAGCGGCACCCCGGCCACGCGCAGGGGCAGCGCGAAGAGTCCGATGACCGGCGGCATCAGCAGGAACAGCCCGAGCGCCGGCAGCAGCACCGCCGCGTCGCGGGTGCGCTCGGCAGGCTCCTGCGCAACGGGCAGCGGTTCGGTGGCCACGACGCCGTCCTGCACCCGCTGCTCAGCTGCGCACGAGGCGGCGCACCGCGTCGACGAGGTCCGTGTTGGAGAACGGCTTGGTCATGAAGGCCTCGGCGCCGATCGATTCGACGAGCCGACGGTCCTGCGGCTGCCCCTTGGCGGTCAGCACCAGCACCGGCAGCGCACGCAGCGCCGGCTCGGCCTTGATCGCCTTGAGCACCTCGAAGCCGTTGCGCTTGGGCAGCATCAGGTCCAGCACCAGCACGTCGAACGCCTCGACGCGCAGGCGGCGCAGCACCTCGTCGCCGTCCAGCGCCGTGCCGACCTCGAAGCCGGCGCGGCCGAGCACGAAGCTCAGCGATTCGACGATGTTGGCGTCGTCCTCGGCGATCAGCACCTTGCGCGCTGCGGACGTCTCACCCTCGATGCCTGCTGCCATGCGGTCAGTGTAGCCACGCGATGGCGCAACTGGACCGGGTGGCTTCCCTCGGCGCGCAGGTGGCTCAGGCGTCGATCATCGGATCCTCCTGGCGCCAGGTGCAGCCCGTGCGCGGGCAGACGCGGCAGTTCGGACCCACGGGCAGCGCCGGCGCGTTGGAGCCCAGGTCCAGCCCGTCGCCGTAGACGGTCCGGTCGGCGTACAGCGCGTCGCAGGCCAGCATCAGCGACGCGACGCGGCGCGGCATCGGGAAGCCCGGCCCTGGCTGATCGACGGTGCGCGCGATCATCACGAAGCGCTCGCCGCCGGGAAACTCGACCAGCTGGCGCACGATGGCACCGGGCGACTGCAGCGCCTGGTAGGCAGCCCACAGCGGGCAGGCGCTGCCGTGTCGCGGCACGGGCAGGCGCGGCAGCGGCACGCGCCGGCTCAGGTAGCCCGCGGCGTCCACCCGCATCAGGGCGAACGGCAGGCCCTCGTCGCCCGGGCGGTGCAGCGTGGCCAGGCGCTCGCACGCGGCCGCGAAGCCCGTGTCGAAGCGGCGCCCGAGCGCCTCGGCGTCGAAGCGCAGCGCCCGGGCGGCGGCCAGGAACGCGTCGTAGGGCATCAGCACCGCAGCCGCCAGGTAGTCGGTCAGCACCTGCGCGGCGCGGCGGCGGGCCGCGTCGTTGCTCAGCGTGCTCGCGCGGCGTAGCTCGTCGGCCAGGGCGCCGTCGCCGCACGCAAGCTCGGCGGCGCGCCGGGCCAGCGCCATCGGTGGCGACCCTGGCGCCAGGTGCTCGCCGTGGGTGCGCGCCAGATGGCGGGCCAGCGCTGCCTCGGCGTCCCGGGCGCCGTCGCCCGCGATGCCGGCCGCGGCACGCAGCGCTTCGGCCGCGTCCTCGAGTGCCGGGAAGTGGTGGCCGCGGTCGGCCAGGAAGTCGTCGACCTCGCCCACCGGCGTCACCGAGCGCACGGCAGTGTGTGCGCGCTCGAAGTAGGCCGCCAGCACCTGGGCCAGTTCGGCGAGTCGCTGGCTGTCGCTGCCGACGATCACCGCGAAGCGGCGCAGCTGTTCGGGCGGCAGGTCCTGCGCGCCCTGGACGATCTCGGCCGACGACTTGATCGCGGCCACGCGGGTGAGCAGCTTGTGCACCGCGTCGGGCAGGAACGGATCGTGTCTCAGGCGGTCGGACAGCGCGCTCGCCGTGCGGCCGCGATCGAGCCACGCGCGGTGCAGCGTCACCAGCGCGCGCGCCCAGCCGGGGTGGCGGCTGGCCAGGTCTGGGGCCGTCGCGGGGTCCAGCCCCAGCCCGACGAGCAGCGGCTCGGCCGCCAGTTCGGCCAGGTCCGACAGCACGCGCCGCTCGGCCGCACCGTCCAGATCGTCCATGCCCAGGTCCAGAGCCTCGGCGATCTGCCTGAGCAGGGCACCGCCGATGCGACGCCGGCCGGCCTCGATCAGGTTCAGGTACGACGCCGAGATGCCGAGCGTGGACGCGAGCGCGGCCTGGGTGACTCCCAGCGCGCGCCGGCGGTCGCGGATCCGCGGGCCGACCAACGGCAGCGGCGTCACGACCGGGGCGCGACCGGCGCGAGGCCCGGCCGATGTTGCAGCGCAAGGTCAAGGATCGACAAGCTTTTCTGCTCTTCTGTCAAAGATGGACAAAATTGTCAAACAACATCAACGAGATATTGTGCTCTTGACAATATTGGTCCACATTCTTTTCACTCTTTGCGCGGACCATCGATCCGCCACCACAAGCCCAAGGAGACATCAATGAGCGATAACCTGAAGGATGCAAGCCGCCGCCGTCTGCTGCAGACGGGTGCGGTCATCGGCGCCGGCCTAGGCGCCCCCTCGCTGCTGCTGCCGCGCGCCGCCTGGGCCGCCGATCACCCGGCGATCGGCACCTGGCCGGCCGGTTCCTCGGGCTCGGCGGTCTACGCCGGCGCCGCGGTGCCGCTGACGGGGCCGTATGCGGCCCAGGGCGCCGACGAGCTCAAGGGGATGCAGCTCGCGGTCGAGCACATCAACAGCGGCCATCCGCTGATCAAGGCGATCTCGCCGAAGACGAGCAAGGGCATCCTCGGCAAGGAGTTCAAGCTCGTCTACGCCGACTCGGCGGCCAAGCCGAACCAGGCGGTGCAGGTGCAGCAGCGCTTCATCAGCGAGAACAAGATCATCATGATGACCGGGTCCACCTCGTCGGCGGTGGCGGTGGCGCTGAACAAGCTGGCGCAGCGCGAGAAGGTGCTCTACCTGTCGGCGATCTCCGGCTCCAACGACACCACCGGCAAGGACTGCGTGCGCTACGGCTTCCGCCAGTGCTTTTACGGCCAGACTGCTGCGGCAGCGATCGGCCCGGTGCTCGTGAAGAAGTTCGGCAAGAACCGCAAGGCCGCGTTCATGACGCCGGACTACACCTACGGCCACACGGTGACGGCGTCGGTCAACGACTACCTGAGCAAGAACGCCGGCTGGCAGATGGTGACCAACCAGGTCTCGCCGCTGGGCACGCAGGACTTCAGCCAGTACCTGACGAACATCACCAACTCCGGCGCCGAGTTCCTCATCAACGTGAACTGGGGCCGCGACGCGGTGCTGTCGATCCAGCAGGCCAAGCAGTTCGGCATCCTGCCCAAGGCGACGCTGGTGGTGCCCTATCAGGTGCCGTTCCTGTCCAAGGAAGTCGGCGCCGAGATCATGGAGGGCGTGTACGCCGCGACCGACTTCTGGTGGACGCTGGAGGACAAGTACCCGCTGTCCAAGATGTTCGTCGAGGCCTTCCAGGCGAAGTACGGCTACCGCCCGGAGTGGGGCGCCGAGAACGGCTACGTCAGCTTCGCGCACTGGGCGCGCATGGTCGAGGAGACCGGCAGCTTCTACACGCCGGACGTCATCAAGACCTACGAGAAGGGCGAGACGATCCCGTCGCTCGTCGGCGACGTGCACTACCGGCCGGAAGACCACCAGTGCGTGCGTCCGGTCATCATCGTGCGCGGCAAGAAGCCGGCGGACATGAAGAACAAGGAAGACTACTGGGACGTGCTCGAGGTCGTTCCGGGCGCGCCGCTGATGCAGGCGCCGGACGCGTTCGGCTGCAAGCTCGGCGACTACACCTGAGGACGACGCGCCCCGGCGCGTGACGCGGCGCGTCCGAGGACGTGCCGCGTCCGCGCGTTTCGGGGTGCGCGACACGGCGATGCTCAACTGGCCCACCTTCTTCGCGCAGCTGTTCAACGGGCTGGCGCTCGGCGCGCTGCTGGCGCTGATCAGCTCCGGGCTGACCATCATCTACGGCACGCTCGGCGTGCTGAACCTGGCGCACGGCGCGATGTTCATGCTCGGCGGCTACGCCGGCTACCTCGCGTACGAGCACACCGGGTCGTTCGCGATCGCGGTCGCCGCGGGGACGCTGTTCCTGCTGCTGGTTGGCATCGTGATCGAACGGGTGCTGATCCGCCACTTCTACAAGCGGCCGCCCGAGGACCAGCTGCTCGTCACGTTCGGCCTGGGCATCGTGATCGTCGAGCTGGTGCGTTACGGCTTCTCGAGCCTGACGAAGACGGTGCCGGCGCCCAAGGTGTTCGCCGGCATCACGAACCTGGGCTTCACGTTCTACCCGACCTACCGGCTCGCGGTCGTCGGCATCGTCGCACTGGCGCTGCTCGCGCTGTTCCTGGTGCTGTACCGCACGCGGCTCGGGCTGATCGTGCGCGCCGGCATCGAGGATTCGGTGATGGTCGATTCGCTGGGCATCAACGTCGACCGGATCTTCATGCTCGTGTTCGGCATCGGTGCGATGGCCGCGGGCTTCGCCGGCATCGTCAACGCGCCGGTCGTCTCGCTCGCGCCCGACATGGGCGAGGCGATCCTGGTCCAGACCTTCGTCGTCGTCGTCATCGGCGGCGTCGGCTCGTTCCCGGGTGCCGTGCTCGGCGGCCTGATCGCGGGCGAGATCGTCAGCATCACCTCGATGTTCAACCCGGGCTACGCCTACGTGATGCTGTTCGCCGCGATGACGCTGGTGCTGATGTTCCGGCCGCTGGGCCTGCTGGGCGTGAAGGGGCGCGAATGAGCTCTGGGCGCCTCTTCCGCCACCCGATGACCGCGGAGGTGCTGACCGCCGCGGGCCTGATCGCGGTGCCGTTCGTGCTTCCGCTGCTCGGCGCCGCGCCCGACACCGTGAACCGGGTCCTCGTCTGGGGGATGTTCGGCCTGGGCTTCGACATCCTGTTCGGCTACACCGGGCTGCTGTCGTTCGGCCAGTCGGCACTGTTCGGCACCGGCGGCATGGTCTGCGCCTATCTGCTGACCGAGGCCGGCTTCCCGTACGTCACGCTGGCGCTGCTGATCGGCACGGTCGCGGCCGCGGTCGTCGGCTGGCTCGTCGGCCTGGTCGCGCTGCGCCGCACCGGCATCTACTTCGCGATGATCACGGTCGCGATCGCCGAGGTCTTCTTCTTCGTCGAGTTCAACCCGCTGTCTGAATGGACCGGCGGCGAGAACGGGCTGCCGGGCGTGCCCGCGCCGGTGTTCAGCCTGTTCGGCTACACGCACCGCTTCGACAGCGGCTGGTCGCTGTACCCGTTCCTCGCGCTGTGCTACTTCATCGGCATCGTGATCGCGCTGCGCATCGTGCGCTCGCCGGTCGGCGTCGTCTTCCGCGCCATCCGCGAGAACCCGCTGCGTGCGGCCGCGGTCGGCCACGACATCCACGCCTACAAGCTGACCTCGTTCGTGATCGCGGCGGCCTACGCCGGCCTGGCCGGCGGGCTGCTCGGCGTGATGCAGGGCTTCATGCCGCCCGACGCGTTCATGTTCGACACCTCGGGCCAGCTCGTGATCCAGACCGCCATCGGCGGCATCGGCACGCTGTTCGGCCCCTTGGTGGGCGCGGCGGTGTGGCTGTTCCTGCAGGACTTCCTGCAGGCCACGCTCAAGCTCGGCGCGACCTGGAAGCTGGCGCTGGGCGTGATCTTCGTGCTGCTGGTGGTGTTCCTGCGCCGCGGCATCGTCGGCGGTCTGGCCGACCTGTGGGCGCTGGTCGCTCCGCGGGGCACGGGCGACGGGGTGTCGGACCGGGTCGTCGCCGCGGCTGTGCCGAGCCCGCCGTCGCGGCGTGCCGCGGGCCCGGGCGACGCCGGCGCACCGATCCTCGAGGTCAAGGGCCTGTCCAAGCACTACGGCGGCGTGCGCGCGAACTCGGACATCGACTTCAGCGTCCGGCGCGGCGAGCTGCGCGGCATCATCGGGCCGAACGGCGCCGGCAAGTCGACCTTCTTCAAGATGCTGACCTGCGAGGTCGCGCCGACCTCGGGCCGGATCGTCTTCGACGGCCATGACATCACCGGCAAGGGCGTGACCGAGGTCTGCCAGCTCGGCCTGACCAAGAGCTACCAGGTCAACCAGCTGTTCGACAAGCTGTCGGTGCGCGACAACGCCGTGATCGCCACGCTGGCCGAGCGCCGCGGCGCGTTCAAGCTGGACCTGCTGGCCAATCCGGACCGGATACCGGGGCTGCAGGCCCAGGTCGACCACACGCTGCAGCTGGTGAACCTGAGCGGCCGCGCCGACACCAAGGTCTCCGAGCTGGCCTATGGCGAGAAGCGGCGGCTCGAGATCGCCCGCGGCTTCCTGCACACGCCCGCCATCCTCTTCCTCGACGAGCCCACCCTCGGCCTCGACCCGCAGAGCCGCAACCAGCTCTGGACGCACGTCAAGCGCCTCAACGAGACCGAGAAGACCACCGTCTTTCTCACCACGCATTACATGGACGAGGCCGACCGCGTCGCCCACCGCATCGCCATCATGGACCACGGCAGCATCATCGCCGTCGGCACCTCGGCGGAGCTCAAACAGCAGACCGGCGCCGAGTCGCTCGAAGAGGCCTTCCTTGCGCTCACCGGCTCGTCCCTGCGCGACGAGAGCGCCGACTCCAACGACCGCCTGCGGCAGATCACGAAGATGTGGAAGAGGTAAAGAAAAATAAACAAAAGCTTTAATTAAAACCGGCAAAATTTTTATCGAGAGGTCAAGACCCCGATGGGCGCAATTTACATTCTCTGGCTGCGTGAACTGAAGCGTTACGTGCGCTCGCGCGTGCAGATCGTGGTGTCGCTGGGCCAGCCCTGCCTGTACCTGGTG
>MEGM01000072.1 GCA_001725505.1 Rubrivivax sp. SCN 70-15
GCCCTGCGCTCGCGGGTACCGCCACCGCCCTGCGAGTCCGTCGGTGGCGTGCGTCGAGTGGGCGGCCCTCGGGGGTGGCAGGAGACGGTGGCTCGGGGGGGCGGGCGCAGGGCCCATTCGCGGTTACTACTCCCCGTGGCACGAGAAGAAGGCATTGACGAGGTCGCCGTGGCGCACCCCAGCCGGTCGTCCGCGAGCGTGGACCGGAGAACGCACCCCCGAACCACCGGCTCACGCTGGACCTCGCGCATGCGCAGTGCGGCCAAACCCGCGAACGGCCGCAACGTGCCGCGAGCGGACACTTAACCATTCCGACGATCGCTCGCGGCTATCAGACGCCGGGCGCGCCCTCGACATGGCCGCGCTGGTCGCCGCGGCCCCAGGTGAGTTCGTCGCGCTCGACCCACTTCAGCGCGTGCAGCTCGGCGATCGCCTGGGCCCAGCTCGCGGCGAGCGAATCGAGGATCGCCTCGCCCTGCTCGCGCGTCGCGGGCAGCGGGTCGCCGATGATGCCGCTCGGGCCGAAGTCGCGCGCCGTCCAGGCGCAGGCCGGGCGGCCGTCGGGCGAGAGCAGCTTGGACGGGAACTCGGGCGGGTAGTTCGCGACGGCGCGCTCCATGCGCACGGTGTCGGGCGCGAGCGCGAGCAGCATCGCGGTCTCGGCGTGGCCGGCGTGCATCGCGAGCCGGCGCTCGCGCTCGCTCAGGTAGCGGCTCGCGACATGCGGCAGCCGCCAGGTGAAGTGCGGCAGCACGATGTAGTCGCCGTGGCGCAGGCGCAGCTCGCGCGCGGCGATCTCCATCACCTGCGGCTGGCCGCCGTGGCCGTTGACGATGAGCAGCTTGCGAAAGCCGGCCCGGTAGACCGATTCGCCGATCTCGATCATCGTCGCGAGCAGCGTCTCGCCGGTCAGCGTGACGGTGCCGGGGAAATGCAGGTGCTCCTCGGACTTGCCGTAGGTGATGGGCGCCATCGCATAGGCCGGCACCTCGGGCGGCACGCGCCGCAGCGCATGGCCGACGACGCCGGCGGCGATGATCGTGTCGACCGCGCAGGGCAGGTGCGGGCCGTGCTGCTCGGTCGATCCGGCGGGCAGCACGACGACCGTGTTCTCGCGGTCGGGCAGTTCGGCGATCTCGGCCCAGCTCAGGTAGGGCAGAAAGCGCTCGGGCGGGTTGTAGCCGTGGAGCATCGGGCGGCACCGGGGGTCAGCGATGGCGCCGAATCTAACAGCCGCGGATCAGTCGCGCTCCCAGCGGCCGCCGCGCTCGCGCCAGCCCGGCCCGTCGCGCTCCCAGCGGTGCGGCTCCCAGCGGTAGCCCGGCCGCGGCGCGTCCCAGTGGCCCGGGTGCCAGACATGGCGGTCGCCGACCCAGCCCCACCAGCCGCTGATCCAGACATAGCCCGCCCCCGGCGGCGAGCCGGCAATCTCGACGCGCAGCGGCGGCGGCGCGACCGTGACGAACGCCCCGCCGTGGTAGGGCCGCCCGGGGGCGACGACGCAGCCCGCGAGCAGCGCCGCGGCAGTGGCGAACAGCGCGGCGGCGGTCGCGCGGCGCAGGGCAGGGCGAGTGATCATGGCAAGCCTCCTCTGACGATGGGTCCGTCCTGAACGGCCGGCCGCAGCGGTCGGCTGACGCGATGATGCCGGCTTTGCAAATCGCCACAGTCCTATCGGCGCACCAGCGTCGTTACCATCGCCGCAGATGGCCGACCCCCCGCCCGCCGCCGACGCCGGCCTGAATTGCGGCCACGCGTTCGCATCGCCGCGGCCGAGCTGCTGCCCCGTTTGCGGGCAGGAGAGCCTCGTGCGGGCACCGACGCTGCGCGAGTTCGCGCAGCAGTTCGGCGGCCACTACCTGGCCACCGAGGGCGCGCTCTGGCGCACGCTGAAGCTGCTGTTCCTGAAGCCCGGCGCGCTGACGCGCGAATACCTCGCCGGCCGGCGGCGCCGCTACGTGCAGCCGCTGCGGCTGTACCTGACGATCAGCCTGTTCGCGCTGCTCGCGCTGCGGCTGGCGACGACGGTCGACGTGAACCTGCCCCCCGGCACGGCCGACCATCTCGCGCGCACGAACGAGCTTCAGCTCGAGACGATCGGCCAGGGCCGGGTCGGCGTGCGCGACGGGGCGTTCTACTGCCAGAACCTGCCGGACTGGCTTTGCCGGCGCCTCGAGCGGCGGCTCGACCTGGACCGGCGCGCGCTGCGACGCGAATTCGAGCTCGCCCCGGAGCGCTTCATCAGCCACTTCGGCCAGGCGATGTTCGTGCTGGTGCCGATGTTCGCGCTGTGGCTGAAGCTGGCCTGATGGAACCGGGGCCTGCGCTACACCGAGCACCTGGTCTTCGCAGTGCACCTGCACGCCTACTGGTTCGCCGCGATCCTGTTCACGCTGCCACAGGTCAGCGCGCTGTCGATCGCGGCCACGCTGTCGATGCCGGCGCATGCGCTGCTCGCGTCGCGCCGCGTCTACGGCGGGCGCTGGAGCGCGACGGTCGCGCGCAACGCGGCGGTGATGGCGGCCTACGGCACGACCCTGGCCGCCGCGATGGCCGCCATCGCGCTGTGGACCCTGATCGGCCGAGCATGCGCACCCCGGGCGCGACACCCCCCGCCGCCTAAAATCGGCATTCCTCCACGGGCAGCGTCCGCGCCGCGTTCACCGGCTGCCGGGTTCTGCCGATCACCCAGCACTGCCCGATGCAAATCTCCACACTTACCGCCCTTTCGCCGCTCGACGGCCGCTATGCGCCCAAGCTGGCCGCGCTGCGGCCGCTGCTGTCCGAGTTCGGCCTGATGCACCGCCGCGTGCAGGTCGAGGTCGAATGGTTCGTCGCGCTGTCCGACGCCGGGCTGGCCGAATTCCCGCCGCTGTCCGAGGCCGCGCGCGGGCTGCTGCGCGGCCTGGTCGTGCGCTTCTCCGAGGCCGACGCGCAGGCGATCAAGGAGATCGAGAAGACGACCAACCACGACGTCAAGGCGGTCGAGTACTGGCTCAAGTCGCGCTTCGAGAAGCACGCCGAGCTGCAGCGCGTGGGCGAGTTCGTCCATTTCGGCTGCACCAGCGAGGACATCAACAACACCAGCCACGCGCTGATGCTCAAGAGCGCGCGCGAGCAGGTGCTGCTGCCCGCGCTCGACCGCCTGATCGAGCGCCTGCGCGCGATGGCGCATGGCTGGGCCGGCGTCGCGATGCTGAGCCGCACGCATGGCCAGACCGCGAGCCCGACGACGGTGGGCAAGGAGATCGCCAACGTGCTCGCGCGGCTGCAGCGTGCGCGCGAGAACATCGCCGAGGTGCGGCTGCTCGCGAAGATGAACGGCGCGGTCGGCAACTACAACGCGCACCTCGCGGCCTGGCCCGACTTCGACTGGGAAGGCTTCAGCCGCAAGGTCGTCGAGGAGCACCTCGGGCTGACGTTCAACCCGTACACGGTGCAGATCGAGCCGCACGACTGCATGGCCGAGCTGTTCGACGCCGTCGTGCGCTGCGACACGATCCTGATCGACTGGTGCCGCGACGTCTGGGGCTACATCTCGCTCGGCTACTTCAAGCAGAAGACGAAGGCCGGCGAGGTGGGCTCGAGCACGATGCCGCACAAGGTCAACCCGATCGACTTCGAGAACGCCGAGGGCAACTACGGGCTGGCGAACGCGCTGCTCGCGCACCTGAGCCAGAAGCTGCCGATCAGCCGCTGGCAGCGCGACCTGACCGACAGCACCGTGCTGCGCAACATGGGCGTCGCGCTCGGCTATGCGCTGCTCGGCCACGACAGCCTGCTGCGCGGGATGGACAAGCTCGAGCTCAACGAGGCCGCGCTCGCCGACGACCTGGACGGCGCCTGGGAGGTGCTGGGCGAGGCGGTGCAGACGGTGATGCGCCGCCACGGCCTGCCCGAGCCCTACGAGCAGCTGAAGGCGCTGACGCGCGGCAAGGCCGTCACGCGCGAGGCAATGGCCGCGTTCATCGACGGCCTGGCGCTGCCGCCGGCCGAGCGCGAACGGCTCAAGGCCCTGACGCCGGCCGGCTACACCGGGCTGGCGGCGACGCTGGCGCGCAGGATCTGAGCATGAGCTTCCGCGCCGCCCTCGCCGCCGCGCAGACGCGCAACGACTCGCTGCTGTGCGTCGGCCTCGATCCCGAGCCGGCGAAGTTCCCGGGGGCGTGGAAGGACGACGCGGCGCGCATCCACGACTTCTGCGCCGCGATCGTCGACGCGACGAAGGACCTCGTCTGCGCCTTCAAGCCGCAGATCGCGTACTTCGCGGCGCAGCGCGCCGAAGACCAGCTCGAGCGGCTGATCGCGACGATCCGGCGCAGCGCGCCCGGCGTGCCGGTGATCCTGGACGCCAAGCGCGGCGACATCGGCGCCACCGCGGCGCAGTACGCACGCGAGGCCTTCGAGCGCTACCGCGCCGACGCTGTGACGCTGTCGCCGTTCATGGGGCTGGACTCGATCGAGCCCTACATGTCCTACGACGGCCGCGGGCTGATCCTGCTGTGCCGCACGTCGAACCCCGGCGGCGACGACCTGCAGGCGCAGCGCCTCGAGGGCGGCGAGCGCCTGTTCGAGCGCATCGCGCGCCTGGCCGCCGGCGAATGGAATCGCGGCGGCCAGCTCGGCCTCGTCGTCGGTGCGACCTACCCGCAGGAGATCGCCCGCGTGCGCGAGCTCGCACCGACGCTGCCGCTGCTGATCCCGGGGGTCGGCGCCCAGGGCGGCGACGCCGAGGCGACGGTGCGCGCGGGCTGGCGCCCGGGCGCGCCGATCATCGTCAATTCGTCGCGCGCCGTGCTCTACGCGAGCGCCGGCGACGATTTCGCGCAGGCCGCGCGCGCCGCTGCCGAAGCCACCCGCGCGCTGCTGCAGCGCGCGCGCGGCAGCAGCTGAGCGCACGCCGGATCGCAGGCAGCCGTGTACGCGCCGACGCTCGAAGAAACCGCGCTCCACCGGCTGCCAGGTCCGGCGCCGCGACGCGCGGTCGATGCGCGGCGCGGCGTGCGCGCGCTGATCACGCGCTACTTCTTCGCCACCGCGGCGCTGGCCTACCTCGTCGACGCGCTGTGCCTGGTGCTGCTGCCGTCGCCGGTGGGCATCCCGGTGCGGGCCGCGCTCGTCGGCGTGCATCTCGTGCTCGCGATCTTCGCCGCCGTCGCGATCCGTGCGCGCGGCATCTGGGTCGAGCGGTTGATGGTCGCGCTGCTGATCGCGACCGCCGCGATGATCACCGCGTCGGCGCTGGTCTACGGGCTGGGCCTGGTGTCGCCGGGGCTGGGCTTCTTCGCGCTCCTCGTCTGCGTGGCCAGCACTGTGGCCGGGCGGCGCGCCGGGATGCTGCTCGCGGCGGTGGCCTCGCTGAGCCTGGTCGTTGTCGCGGTCGTGGGCCGCGCCGGGCTGGCGTCTGCGGCCACGCAGGTGGTCGAGGAATGGCCGCTGCAGCTCGCGATGCAGTTGCTGCTCGTGGCGGTCGGGCTGGCTGCCGGATGGCTGCTGTCGTTCGTCGTCTCGCGCTTCGTGCAGTCGGCGGACGAACGCGAGCGGCGCTTCCGCGGTCTGCTGACGATCGCCGCCGACGCCTACTGGGAGATCGACCAGGGCTACCGGCTGGTCGAGGTCATCAACCAGCGCGTCGACCCGCCGGCACCGAGCGTCGTCGACGGCATCGGCCAGGTGCCTTGGGAGCTGCCGGCCTTCGACTGCGACGCCGAGACGCTCGACGCGCTGCTCGCCGACCTGGACACGCGCGTGCCGTTCCGCGAGCGCGCGGTGCGCTGGCGCGTCGGCAACGGCGCGCCGCGTTCGCTCGTGATCAGCGGCGAGCCGCGCTTCGACGCGCGCGGCGTCTTCGTCGGCTACTGGGGCGTCGCGCGCGACGTCAGCGACGAGCTCGACGCGCGCCAGGCGCTGGTCGAGACCGAGACCCGCTACCAGGCATTGTTCGAGCGCATCCCGACGCCGCTGGTGCTGCACCGCGACGGCGTCGTGATCGACGCCAACGCGGCCGGGCTGGCGCTGTTCGGACACTCGACGCTCGACACCTTGCTCGGCCTCGACCTGCTCGCTGCCTACGAGAGCGGCGACTCGCGCGAGCGCGAGCGGCGCCGGCTCGACGAGCTTGCCGACGCGCCGCCCGGCGACGCGCTGCCGGTGGCCGATTTCCGCCTCGTGCTGCCCGGCGGGCGGCGCGTCTCGGTGCGCGCCACCGGGGTGCGCGTCGAGGCCGCCGGCGGCCCGGCGACGCTGTCGATCTACGTCGACGACAGCGAGCGCCGCACCGCCGAGGAAGCGGTGCGCCGCTCGGAGACGATGCTGTCGCACCTGGTCGCGACCAGCCCCGACGTGATCACGCTGACCGACATGGCGACCGGCCGCTATGCGATGGTCAACCAGACCTTCGAGCGCCTCGTCGGCTACAGCGCGGCCGAGGTGCTGGGCCGGACCTCGATCGAGCTCGGCATCTGGGTGCGCACCGACGATCGCGCGAACTTCGTCGCGCAGATCCGCGAGCAGGGCAGCGTCACCGACATGCCGACGCAGTTCGTCACGAAGGGCGGGCGCACGGTCTCGATGCTGGTCTCGGGCGCGCGCTTCGTGATGGACCGGCGCGAATACCTGGTGATCAACGCGCGCGACGTCACCGAGGTCGAGCGCGCGCGGCTCGAGCGCGAGGCGATCCTGCAGAACGCCTCGATCGGCATCGCGGTCACGCGCGACCGGCGCTTCGTGCTCGCGAACCCGGCGCTCGAACGCATGTACGGCTGGCCCCCCGGCAGCCTGCTCGGCCAGCCCGGACGCGTGGTCTGGCCCAGCGACGAGGCCTACGCCGAGATCGGCGCCATCGCCGCACCGCTGCTCGGCCGCGGCGAGCAGCTCGAGATCGAGCGGCTCGCGATGCGCCGCGACGGCAGCAGCTTCCTCGCGCGCATCCTGGCCAAGGCGATCGATCCGCACAGCCCGGCCCGCGGCGGCACGATCTGGCTCATCGAGGACGTCACCGAACGGCGCCAGTTCGAGCAGGCACTGGCGAACGCGCGCGACGCCGCCGAGGCCGCGAGCCGCGCGAAGAGCGCCTTCCTCGCCAACACCAGCCACGAGCTGCGCACCCCGCTCAACGGCATGCTGCATCTGGCGCAGCTCGCGCGCGACCCGGCGCTGACCGAGGAGCGGCGGCGCCACTACCTGGACCAGATCGCCGACAGCGCGCAGTCGCTCGCGGTGATCATCAGCGACATCCTCGACCTGTCGAAGATCGAGGCCGGCAAGCTCGAGCTCGAGACGATGCCGTTCGCGCTCGACGAGCTGCTGCACACCCTGCAGCGCGGCTACGCGGCGCAGGCCGGCGCGCGCGCGCTCACGCTCGAACTCGACATCGGACCGGGCGTCGCCGGCACCGTGGCCGGCGACCCGCTGCGCGTGCGCCAGATCCTCAGCAACTACGTCAGCAATGCGCTCAAGTTCACCGCGCGCGGGACGGTGCGCATCGGCGCGCGCCGCCTCGATGGCACGCGCGTGCGCTTCGAGGTCGAGGACAGCGGGCCCGGCATCGATGCGGCGACGCAGGCGCGGCTGTTCCACCCGTTCACGCAGGCCGACGAGTCGACGACGCGGCGCTTCGGCGGCACCGGGCTGGGCCTGTCGATCTGCCGCGAACTGGCCGAGCTGATGGGCGGCGAGGTCGGCGTGACCAGCGAGCCCGGCCGCGGCAGCCGCTTCTGGGCCGAGCTGCCGCTGCCCGGCGCGACCCCGGCGGCGCCGGCGCCGGCGGCCGACGACGACAGCCAGGCGCTGCGCGGCGCGACGGTGCTGATGGCCGAGGACAACCCGGTCAACATGCTGATCGCGGTCGCGCTGCTCGAGCGCTGGGGAGTCCAGGTCGAGCAGGCCGCCGACGGCCAGCAGGCGGTTGCCGCGGTGCAGCGCGCGGCCGGCGAGGGCCGGCCCTTCGACGCGGTGCTGATGGACGTGCAGATGCCGGTGATGAGCGGCCACGAGGCGACGCGCGCGCTGCGTGCGCTGGACTGCGGCCGCGAGCTGCCGATCATCGCGCTCACCGCGGCGGCGCTGGTCAGCGAGCGCCAGGCGGCGCTGGATGCCGGCATGGACGACTTCCTGACCAAGCCGATCGACGCCGAGAGGCTGCGCCTGACGCTCGCGCGCTGGGTCGCGCGCAGGCGCTGACGCAAGGGCTGCGCGCCGGCAGCGATCAGTCGAGCGTGACCTCGGTGCGGACGGTGCCGGCCCGGTCGGCGCTGGCGGTGAGCGCGATCGCGGTGCCGGCCGCGCCGTGGACCACCCATTCGACGACGGCGCGGTCAGCGGTGATCTCGCGCCCGGGCTGGAAGGCCTGGAGCGAGTTCTTCGGCGCATGGCCCTCGAGGTGCGGACCCTCGACGCGCTCGCGGCCGCTGACCAGCGTGACGCCCGGCGGCAGGTGGATCCGGAACACCGTGCCGCGAACCGTCTTGCGCTCGAGCGCGCGCTTGCTCACGTTCGACGGCAGGTAGCCGCTGTTCGCGACCGCGAAGCGCACGCGCCAGGTGTCGCCGCCCAGCGCGCGCACCTCGGTGCGCAGCACCTCGAGCCTTGGCAGCGACAGCGCGAGCTGCATCAGCCAGGCCGGGAAGCGCGCCGCCTCGCGCTCGCGCAGCTGCGGCGGCGGGTTGCGCCAGTAGTTCATCTTGTCCCAGCCGCCGAGCTCGACCATGCCCAGCTGCGGGTGTCGGAACGGGTACCAGTCGACGTGCGCCTGGCCGCCGCAATGCTCGTCGCTCCACTTGAGCAGCTTGAGGTCGTCCTCGGGCGGGTGGTCGCGGTACCACTCGACCCACTGGTAGTCGGTGATGCCGGCCTCCTTGTTCGGGGCCCAGATCTCGACCGTCCAGAACAGCGCGCCGAGGTGCTCGTAGATCCAGTCCTGGGTGCCGGTGATGACTTCCTTCGGGTGGTACTTGAACTCGTGGAAGATGCTGATCGCGGGGTAGCCGGTGAGCCTGGCGCCCAGGTCCGACAGCCGCTTGTACATCCACAGGTCCTCGGGCGTCATGTCGTCGTCGCTCTGCGTGCCCATCGGGCGCAGGATCACGCCGCTGTGGGTGTGGAAGCTGACCGCCGCGCCGATGTTCGGGTGCCGGGTCACGAAGTCGACCATCGCGCGCACCTCGGGCTCGCTCGTCGGGTACGGCCCGGCGCCCTTCTGCTCGTACTCCTGGCGCCAGTAGGCGGGGAAGTTGCGGTTCAGGTCCAGGCCTTCGCGGTCCGGGTTGACGCCGATCCTCAGCCCGTCCCAGTTCTTCAGCGTGCCTTCGGGCATGAGCCGGTAGTAGTCGCCGCCGAACTCGCCCGGCTCGCGCGCGACCATCAGCCGCGGCTCGTTCGGGTGCTTCTTCCAGGGCCCGTGCGGGTCGGCAATGCGCATCGTCAGCATGCGGCCGTCGCCGTCGACGTCCTCGACCGTCAGGCCGTCGACCGGCTCCTCGTCCCACGGGTAGGGCCGGGTCGAGCTGCGGATGTGGCGCGGCCGGTCGGCGAGCGCGAGCTCGGCGCCGTCGGGGTTCAGGCGCGGGACGATGTAGACCGCGCGCGTGTCGAGCAGCTGGCGCACCTGCGCGTCGCTCTCGTAGCCGGTCGCGAGCTTGTGCAGCCAGTACAGGCAGGCGGTGCTCGCGGTCAGCTCGGCGGCGTGGATGTTGCCGTCGATCCAGAACGCGGGCTTGTCGGTGTCGGCCCCGGTGGCCTGGTTCGTCAGCGTGACGAGCCAGATGTCGCGCCCTTCGTGGCTCTTGCCGATCGAGCTCAGCGACACCCGCCCGGGCAGCGCGGCGGCGAAGTCCTGGAGCAGCCGCGTCAGCTCGGCATGGCGGTAGAACTGGTCGAAACGGGGGACGGGGATGGCGGCCATGGCGACGCGGGCGGTGAGGGACGACGCCGGCGATTGTGCCCGCGGGTCGCGCGCGCGGCGCCGCGCTACTCGAACATCAGCTTGCCGATGCCGCGCCAGCTGAGCAGCCGGCCCGGGTTCTGCGTCTCCTCGAGCACGCCGCTCATCCGGCGCAGGATGCGCGGGCTCTTGCGTGCGCGCCAGATCACCAGGTCGGCGAGCCAGGGCCGTTCGTTCACGTGCGCCGCCTTCTCGTAGAGCGCGAAGCGCGGCGCGAGCGCGCGCAGCGCGGTGTCGTAATGGGCGCGCACGCCGGCGTCGTCGTCCAGCCCCTGGCGCAGTGCCTCGGCGGCCAGGATGCCGGTCTCCATCGCCTTGCCGATGCCCTCGCCGGAGAAGGCGTAGGTGCTGCCGGCGGCCTCGCCGGTGACGAGCATCCCCGGACGCGACCAGCGCGCGCCGAGCAGCGAGCAGCGCAACGGCGCGCCCTTGAGCTCGCCGACGAGCGTGCCGCCGGCCATCAGCTCGCGCGCCGGCGCGTAGACGTCGCAGAAGGCGTCGAACATCCGGCGCAGGTTGACGTCCTGCATCGAGCCGCGCCCGTCGCGGCCGGTGACGTGGCTGCCGGTGAGGCCGGTGCCGATGTTGAAGACGCCGTCCGGGGCCGGGAAGATCCAGCCGTAGCCGCCCTTCAGGCGCGGGTGCCAGACGAGCTCGAGCTGGTCGATGTGGCCAACCATCGCGGCGTTCTTCACGTAGCCGCGCAAGGCCACGCCGCTGGGGGTGCGGCGCTCGCACAGCCCGGCGTTGATGAGCGCCTGCGGCACGGCGCCGGTGGCGAGCACGACCCAGCGCGCCCGGACCTCGTGCGCGGCGCCGCCGGCCTTGAGCCGCGCACCGACGACGCGCTCGCCGTCGAGCAGCGGCGCCTCGAAGCGCACCGGCGCCTCGAAGCGCGCGCCGGCACGGCGCTCGGCGCGGCACAGCAGGTCGTCGAGCTGCCTGCGCGGCAGCACCGCCAGCGTGCCCGGCACCGAGACCGCGCCGCCGCGCGGCGCGACGCAGCGCACATGGGCCACGTGGCGGGCGAGCGCCATCACCTCGTCGTAGACGCCCAGGCCGCGCAGCGCCGCATGCGCGTCGGGGATCAGACCGTCGCCGCAGACCTTGTCGCGCGGGAAGGCCTGAGCGTCGACGAGCAGCACGTCCAGCCCGGCGCCGGCGAGCTTGGACGCACAGGCGCTGCCGGCCGGGCCGGCGCCGACGACGAGCACGTCGCAGGACTCGGGGAGGGCGGGGGACAGCATGGCGCGGGATTCTAGGCAGCGCCAGCGCGGGGCGGCTCGAGCCCGGCGGCCGGCCCCGCGCCGGGGACCCCGTCGGCCCGCGCTTGAGCCCGCGCAAGGGCCTCGGCGCGGTCTCGGTGCATCATTCGCCCGATGTCCCGAACGAGAAGGAACCCGTCATGAGCAGTCCCTTGACCACCGGCCAGCGCGCGCTGCTCGAAGCTGCGCTGGTGCAGCGCCAGCACCAGCTCGACCGCCGCCTGCGCGAGCACCACGAGGGCCTGTCGCGGCCCGAGCACGCACACGAGGTGCTCGACCAGGACGGCGACGATGCGCCGCAGCGCCAGGGCGAGCGCGAGGTCGACATGGCCTTGTCCGATCTCGAGCTGGCCGAGCTCGGCGAGGTCAGCGCCGCACTCGCCCGGCTGCAGTCCGGCGACTACGGTCGCTGCACCGACTGCGGCGTCGACATCCCGTTCGACCGCCTGAAGGCCGAGCCCTGGGCGCTGCGCTGCGTCGACTGCGAGAACGCACGCGAGCAACGCGCAGCGCGCGCAGCCCTCTGAACCTGCCCCCGAAAAGGAATCCTTCGATGACGACCCTCCATGCCGTGGTCTGGCTCGACCACCAAAGCGCACAGGTGCTGCGCTTCGACGCCGAGCATCTGCAGGCCCACAAGGTCAAGGCACACACTCACCACACCGCGCAGCACGCGAGCCAGGTGCGCACCGAGCATGAGTACTTCGCGGCGCTGTGCCGGGAGCTGGACGACATCGAGGAGATCCTCGTCGTCGGCCCGCACACCGGCATCACCGACTTCGAGCACTACGCGCGCAAGCACCAGCCGGAGACGGCCCGGCGCATCGCCGCCTGGCGCGTCGTCGACCACCCGAGCGAGAAGCAGCTCGTCGCGCTCGCGCGCGAGTTCTTCCTGGGGTTCGACCGCATGGCGGGCCGGCCGACGCCGACCTGAAGCCCGCCGCACCGGCGCGTCAGGCGCCGGCCTTGACCTTCTGCCGCCACGCGTGCAGCAGCGGCTCGGTATAGCCCGAAGGCTGGACCAGGCCCTTGAAGACCAGGTCGCTCGCGGCCTGGAACGCGGCCGACTCGTCGTAGCGGTCGGCCATGGCCCGGTACGCCGGGTCGCCGGCGTTCTGCTTGTCGACCACCTTGGCCATGCGCTTGAGCGTCGCGCGCACCTGGGCCTTCGTGACCACGCCGTGGAGCAGCCAGTTCGCCATGTGCTGGCTGCTGATGCGCAGCGTCGCGCGGTCTTCCATCAGGCCGACGTCGTGGATGTCGGGCACCTTCGAGCAGCCTACGCCCTGGTCGACCCAGCGCACGACGTAGCCGAGGATGCCCTGCGCGTTGTTGTCCAGCTCCTGCTGGCGCTCGGCGTCGCTCCACTTCGGCGTCCTCACGACCGGCACCGTCAG
>MEGM01000073.1 GCA_001725505.1 Rubrivivax sp. SCN 70-15
CAGGCCCTCGCAGCCGAGCGAGCGGCAGAAACGGATCACGGTCGGCTGGCTCACGTCGGCGGCGCGCGCGATCGTCGCGATCGGGTCGCCGAGCGCCGAGCGCGGATGCGCCAGCACATGGTCGGCGACGCGACGCTCGGCCGGCGACAGGTTCGGCAGCGCGCGCCGGATCTGGCCCAGGATCGCCGCGCCGTCGCCGGCCTCGAGCGCGCGCAGTTGCTCGGCCAGGATCGCCGATGCGCCGACGAACGTGGCCTGCTCGGCGGTGATGACGAAGGTCGGGATCGCGCGCAGGTAGTCGCTGAAACGGCCCTTGTCCTCGAAGCGCGCGCGGAACGGCGAGCGCTCGAAATAGTCACCCAGCCGCGGCACGATGCCGCCGCCGATGTAGATGCCGCCGAAGGCGCCCAGCGTCACCGCGAGGTTGGCCGCGGCGGTGCCGAGGATGGCGCAGAAGGCGTCGAGCGCCTCGCGGCAGACGGCGTCGCTCGCGGCCAGCGCGCGACGCGTGATCTCGGGCGCGGCGAGCGCCTGCGGTGCGAGCCCGGCGCGCTGGGCCAGCGCGCGGTGGATCAGTTCCAGCCCCGGCCCCGACAGCAGGCGCTCGAAAGACACGTGATCGAACTCGCCCAGCGCATGGCGCAGGATCGCGATCTCGCGCTCGTCGCGCGGCGCGAAGCTCGAATGCCCGCCTTCGGTGCCGAGCGCGATCCAGCCGTCGCCCGCCGGGATCAGCCCCGAGACGCCCAGGCCGCTGCCGGCGCCGAGCAGCCCGATCACGCTGCGCTCGCGCACCTGGCCGCCGCCGATCTGGCGCCGCTGGCCGTTCGCGAGCCGCGGCAAGGCCATCGCGAGCGCGGTGAAGTCGTTCACCACGACCAGCGTCTGCAGCCCGAGGCGCTCGCGCATCTGCTCGATCGAGAACTGCCAGGGGTAGTTCGTCATCCGCACCTGGTCGCCTTCGACCGGGTTCGCGATCGCGATCGCCGCGTGCTCCGGCGGCGTGCCGGACAGTGTCGCCAGATAGACGCTGACGGCGGCGTGGAAGTCGGCATGCTCGGCGCAGCGCAGCGACGCCGTCTGCTCGAAGCGGCCGGGCGCGGTCTCGAGCGCGAATCTTGCGTAGGTGCCGCCGATGTCGGCGATCAAGCGGGGGCTGGCAAAGGGGTTCATCGGGCTACGCCTGGGCAGGTGCGGGGGAGCGGCGGTCAGCGGCTCGATTGTGGGTCAGCTCGCACCGGTCCGGAAATCGTAGCTTGACTACGGTTTTTGCCGGGAGTGATCGAGCTCTTCCCTAAAACAAGCGCCCAGGATTGGGGCGTTCTCTCTTGATCCATTGATGTAGTTTTGCTACCTTCACCCCATTACCGAACGGAGCCGGACGAGCGTGCCCAAGAGCGAAGGATCGCAGACCCGCAGCGCGGCGAGTGCCGACATGGCGGCCCGCCCCGTGCCAGGGCACGCCGACAGTGCCGCGCTTGCCCTGCCCTGGCTGGTGGCCGACATCGGCGGCACCAATGCGCGCTTCGGCTGGGTCGCCGAGGTCGCCACGGGCGTGCAGCATGTCGCGACGCTGGGGGTCGCCGAACATGCCGGGCCGGCGCAGGCGGCGCAGGCCTACCTGGCCGGGCTGCGCGAACGGCTCGGCGCGGCTTGGTCGGCGCCGCGCAAGGCGGCGATCGCCGGCGGTCGCGGTCGCGACCGCGGTCGACGGTGACCGCGTCGACCTGACGAACAGTCCATGGAGCTTTTCGCGCGCCGCGCTGGCGCAGGCGCTGCAGCTCGACGCGCTGCTGGTGCTGAACGACTTCGAGGCTCTGGCGCTGTCGCTGCCGCGGCTGGGCCCGGCGCAGTTGCGCGCGCAGGGCGCGCTGCCGCCGCCCCGGGGCACGCTGGCGGTCATCGGCCCGGGCACCGGGCTGGGCGTGGCCGGCGTCGTGCAGACCGCGCAGGGCTGGATCGCGCTGCCCGGCGAAGGCGGCCACGCGACGCTGGCCGCGGCGGACGAATTCGAGAGCCGGCTGATCGACCTGGTGCGGCGCGACCACACCCATGTCTCGGCCGAGCGGCTGCTGTCGGGGATCGGGCTGCCGGTGCTGCACGAGGCGATCGCGCGACTGACGGGCCGCGCCGCCGAGCCGCTGGCAGCGCAGACGATCGTCGAGCGCGGGCTCGCCGGCGACGGCGGCTGCGCCCAGACCCTGGACCAGTTCTGCGCGCTGCTCGGCAGCTTCGCCGGCAACGTCGCGCTGACACTGGGCGCGCGCGGCGGCGTCTACATCGGCGGCGGCATCGTCCCGAGGCTCGGCGAGCGCTTCTTCGCCTCGCGCTTTCGCGAGCGCTTCGAGGCCAAGGGGCGCTTTCGCGCCTACCTGCAGGCGATCCCGACCGCGCTCGTCACCGACACGCTGGCCGCGCTGTCGGGGGCGGCGCTGGCGATCGAGCAGCACGCGCGCTGAACGGCGCCGCGGCCGCCCGGCACGCCCGGCCTCACGGCACCCGCTTGTAGTTCGTGTAGCCGTCGAGCGGCGCCGTGTCGGGCTGCAGCACGACGAAGGAGTGCGCCGGCAAGTCCACGTCGAGCATCGACGAGACGATGCGCAGCGGCGCGCCCGGATGCGTGCCCAGCAGGTCGACCAGCCGCGTGCCGTCCATCAGCTTCGAGTCGGTCAGCATCACCGTCTCGCTGACCGGCGTCGGCGCCGGGTTGACGATCACGATCACGCTGTCGGCGGCGCGGTCGGTGCGGCGCTCGAACGCGAACAGACGATTCGCCACCGCGAGGCGGAAGTCGCCGATGCGCAGCGCGCGCCGCTGCCGGTGGAGCTGGATCAGCCGGCGCGTCCATGTCAGCGCCGCGTCGTCGTCGCGCACGAGGTCCCAGCGCATCGGCGCGCGCATCTCGGGATCAGCGCCACCGGTCATCGCGAGCTCGTCGCCGTAGTACAGATTGGGCGATCCCGGCAGCGTGAACTGCAGCACCTGGGCGAGCCGGCGCTGGCGCTCGTCGGGGAGCACGGTCGCCAGCCGCGCGGTGTCGTGGTTGCCCAGATGGAGCCAGCTCTTGAGCATGTTGCCGACGCCGGCATCGTCGATCAGCCGCGCCATCATCCGGCCGCCGGTCGCGGCGTCGATGCGCCCGCCGGCGGTGCGCAGGATCAGCTGGCGCATCGTGAAGCCGAGCACGCCGTCGACCGACGGGAACCATTCCTGCGGGTAGTTGGCGATCTCGCCGACGACCAGCGAGCCCGGTTTCTCCGCGTGCGCGGCCTGGGTCAGCTCGGCGAGGTAACGCAAACCGATCTCGAAGGCGACGTCAAGCCGCCAGCCATCGGCGCCGTCGCGCAGCCAGCCGCGCACCACCGAGTCGGGGTCGCCCCAGAGGTAGGCGCGCAGCGCCGGATTCTCGAGGTTCAGTTCGGGCAGGTTCTGCGCCCCGGCCCAGGCGCGCGCGCCGCCCGGGTACTGCGGTCCGAAGACGAACCAGTCGCGGTACGGACTCTTCGGGTCGGCGTCGGCCTGGCGGAAAACGGGCGCGTTGCGGCCCATGTGGTTGAAGACGCCGTCGAGCACCAGCTTCATGCCGCGGCGGTGCAGGTCCGCGGCCAGCGCCTTGACGTCGTCGCGTGTGCCGTACTCGGGCGAGACCCGCTTGTGGTCCAGCGTGTCGTACTTGTGGTTCGTGTAGGCGAGAGCTGTCGGGTTCAGGTAGAGCACATCGGCGCCCAGGCCCTGCACGTAGTCGAGCCGCCTCTCGAGGCTCTTCAGGTCGCCGCCCCAGAAGTCGATCTCGTGGCTCCAGACCTTTGCGCTGTCGACGTAATGGCCGTGCGTCGGCACTTCGCTCCAGCGGTGCAGCACCTTCGGCGCCGGGTACAACGCGCGCTTGGCGTCCAGGTCGGCCGGCGGTGCGAAGCGGTCGACCAGCACCTGGTAGACGACGGCGCCGTTGCGCCAGTCCGCCTCGCGCAGATCGAACTCGCCGTCCGGCGCCGTGTCCAATGATGTGGTTGGTGGGTCGGCGGTTAAGGCAGCATCGGGCTTGGCGATCGTCGTCACTTCAGAATCGGCGCAAATGTCGGCAGTGTCGCCTTCCCCAGCGTCGGGCGGCCGGGACGTCGTCGCCAACGTCCCCGCCCGTCTGGCTACAAGGGTGCCGCACGCACCATGCCCATGCCCCGTCGACAGCCTCGCATGCCCCTCCTGATCCAACGCTTCGCCCCGCTCCTCGCCGCGGTGCTCGGCAGCGCACCGCTGCATGGCGCGCTGGGCCGATCCGACCCGGTCGCGGCCACCGGCGATGAACGCTCCAGCTCTGGGCCGAGCGCTGTTCAGGCGCAGAAGGATCTGACCGCTGCGGGGTTCGACGCCGACCGCGTACCGACCGAAGAGTCTTTGCGCCGGCAGGCGGCCAGCCAAGCCAGGCAGGGCGACGACAAGGGATACCTGCACACGCTGGAGCAGCTGCTGCGTTACCACCCGAGCGCGGCCTACTGGCGCGAGAGGATCCAGCGCCTGCAGCGCGAGAGCGGCTTCGACCCGCTGCTGCTCGTCGACAGCTACCGGCTGCTGTTCGCCGTCGGCGCGATGGAGGATGCGCCCGAATACACGAGCCTGGCCGAGCTGGCGCTGCAGGCCAACCTGCCCGGCGAGGCGCTGCAAGTGCTGGACGCCGGCTTCGCGGCCGGCATCTTGGGCACCGGCCCCGACGCCGCGACGCACGATGCGCTGCGCAAACGCGTCGCGCGGCTCGCCGCCGACGACGCGAAGCAGCTCGCGCACGCGCCCGATCCGGGGCCGGACGCCAGCGCCGACCTGCGCGTCGCCACCGGTCTGGCGCTGGCCACCGAAGGCCAGACCGAGCGCGGCATCGCGCTCGTCGAGCAGGGGCTGGCGCAGGGCCTCGTCACCCAGCCGGCAATGCTGCGGCTGCGGCTGGCCTGGATCTCGGCCCAGGCCGGCCGCACCGACGCGGCGCGCGCAATCCTGCAGTCGCTGCAGGATCGCGACGACAGCCTGGGCGAGATCGCGCGCCTGTGGCTGATCCACCTCGACCAGCCGGACGGCGCAGCCGCGCCGGCAGCGAGCGCCGCCAGCAGCTGACGGCAGGCGGCCCGAGGGCGGCCGCTATCATCCGCGGCCCCGCCTTCCGACCATGGCCGAACCCCCCGCCTCGCTCAACCCCGCCCAGCTCCAGGCCGTGCACCACCTGGCCGGCCCCTGCCTCGTGCTGGCCGGCGCCGGATCGGGCAAGACGCGCGTCATCGTGCACAAGATCGCGCGCCTGCTGCAGGCCGGGCTCGAACCGAAGCAGATCGCCGCGATCACCTTCACGAACAAGGCGGCGCAGGAGATGCGCGAGCGCGCGAAGGCACTCGTCGGCGCGCGCGCGGCGAAGGACCTGGCGGTCAGCACCTTCCACTCGCTGGGCGTGCGCATGCTGCGCGCCGACGGCCACCGGCTCGGGCTGAAGGAGCAGTTCTCGATCCTCGACAGCGACGACGTGCTCGGCGTGCTGCGCGACGCCGGCGCCTGCAGCGACAACGCGCTCGCGCGGCGCTGGCAGTGGACGATCAGCCTGTGGAAGAACCAGGGGCTGGACTCGGCCGGCGCCGCCGCTGCCGCGGTGGACGACGACGAGCGCGTCGCGGCCCGCGTGATGGCGCGCTACGAGGAGCGGCTGGCCGCCTACCAGGCGGTGGACTTCGACGACCTGATCGGGCTGCCGCTGAAGCTGCTGCAGCGCGACGACGAGGCGCGCGCGAAGTGGCAGGCCGGCTTCCGCCACGTGCTCGTCGACGAAGTCCAGGACACGAACGCCGTCCAGTACGAGCTGCTGAAGGCGCTGGTCGGCGATGCCACCGGCGGGGCCGGCTCCGGCGGCGTGTTCACCGCCGTCGGCGACGACGACCAGAGCATCTACGGCTGGCGCGGCGCGACGATCGAGAACCTGAAGCGGCTGCCGCAGGACTACCCGGCGCTGAAGGTCATCGCGCTCGAGCAGAACTACCGCAGCACCGGTCACATCCTGCGTGCGGCGAACGCGGTGATCGCGAAGAACCCCAAGCTCTTCGAGAAGAAGCTGTGGAGCGATCTCGGCGACGGCGAACCCGTGAAGCTGCTCGAATGCGACGGCGAGGAGCACGAGGCCGAGCGCGCGGTCGCGCGCATCCAGGCACTGCGCAGCGCCGACGGCCGCAACAGGCTCGCCGACTTCGCGGTGCTCTACCGCGCCAACCACCAGGCGCGCGTGTTCGAGCACAAGCTGCGCGCGGCGCAGATCCCGTACAAGGTCTCGGGCGGGCAAAGCTATTTCGACCGCGCCGAGATCAAGGATCTCTGCGCCTGGCTGCGCCTGCTCGTCAACCAGGACGACGACCCCGCCTTCCTGCGCGCGGTGACCACGCCCAAGCGCGGCATCGGCACCCAGACGCTGCTGGCACTGGGCGAGTTCGCCGGCAAATGGAAGGTCAGCCTGTTCGAGGCCTTGTTCTCGCCCAGCCTCGCGAGCGCGCTGAAGGGCAAGGCGATCGATGCGCTGCAGGAATTCGGCCGCGCGGTGAGCGACCTCGAGCACCGCGCGCGCCACACGAGCGGCGCCGAGGACGCGAAGGCGCTGCTGCTCGGCTGGCTCGGGGACATCGGCTACGAGCGGCACCTCTACGACGGCGAGGACAGCGAGAAGCTCGCCGCCGCGCGCTGGACCAACGTGCTCGACTTCGTCGACTGGATCGCCAGGCGCTGCGGCGGCCAGATCACGCAGGAGGGCGGGACGTTCGAGAGCGAGCGCCAGAGCGTGCTGCAGGTCGCGCAGACGATCAGCGTGATCATCAGCCTGGCCGAGCGCGGCGACGAGCAGGACGTCGTCACGCTGTCGACGCTGCACGCCGCGAAGGGCCTGGAGTGGCCGCACGTGGTGCTGGCCGGCGTCAACGAAGGGCTGCTGCCCTTCCGCAGCGGCGACGACGACATGACCCTCGAGCGGCTCGAGGAAGAGCGCAGGCTGATGTACGTGGGCATCACGCGCGCGCGCAGCACGCTCGTGGTGAGCACGCTGCGCCGGCGCAAGAAGGGGCGCGACACGATCGCCGGCGTGCCCAGCCGCTTCATCGCCGAGATGAAGCTGAACGAGGTCGTGGCCAAGGAGGACCCGCGCGAGCGGCTGAAGAAGCTGCGCGAGTCGCTGGCGGCACGCGCCGCGCTGGCGCCGGCCGCGCCGGAATAGGCCGGCCTCGCGTTCGAGGCCCGACGCGGGCCGCGCGCGGCCCGCGCGAACCCGAATCTCAGCGCCCGCGCCCGAACAGCGCTCGCCAGTCCAGCGGCGCCTTGCGTGCCGACGGATGGCTGCGCGTGACCATCAGCGCGTCGGTCAGGTAGAGCGCGTTGAGCAGCCGGCTCGCGCGCTCGACGCTGAGCCCGGGCCAGCGCGCGATCTCGCGCAGCGACGCGGCGCGCTGGTGCAGCAGCGTCACCTCCGGTGCGAGCGCGCCGGGCGCCAGCGCGCGGTCCTCGGCATGGCCGCTGGCCAGCCGGTAGGCAGCGCGCCCGCCGATCTCGGCGAGCAGCGTGGCGCGCGGGCCGTGCAGCGCCAGCGTCCACAGCAGCGGCGCGAGCGGGCGGTACTTGTCGGGCGCCGCAATGCGCTCGTGCATCGGGTGGCCCGGCGGGCGCAGCCCGGGGCGTTCGGCCTCGATCAGGCGCAGCGTCTGCAGCCCGGACGATGCAACCAGCGCCGACGCGTCGCGCGGCGAGTGGTAGAGCTGCTGACCGGGGAACAGCGTCAGCGGCCAGACGCATTCGCCGAGGGCCAGGTTCAGCAGCGCCGGCTCGCGGTGGCGCAGGCAGGCGGCGACGACCTCGAGCACGTCACCCGCGGCGGCGCCGCCCTGCAGACGGCGCAGGTCGGCCAGCAGCGTCGTCGGCAGCAGCGTCGAGCCCTCGGCGTCGAAGCCCGCCGCGCCGCCCGCACGCAGCCGCTCGTAAGCGCTGATGCGCCACAGCGTCGAGTCGTCGAAGCCAGACATCGGCCGATGGTAGGCCGGCAGCGGCGCCTGCGCGTGGCCTCGAGATCCGCTGTTTCAACCTCGTGCGATCGCGCGGCGCCTACCCGCCCGCACGCTTCGCGCTCAGCCCCTGCTGCTGCAGCCAGGCGAGCACGCGCTCGACATGGTCGCCCTGGACCTCGATCACGCCGTCCTTCACCGTGCCGCCGGCGCCGCAGGCATTGCGCAGCCGCTTGCCCAGCGCTGCCAACGCGTCGGCGTCCAGTGCCAGGCCGCGGATCACCGTGACGGCCTTGCCGCCGCGGCCCTGGGTCTCGCGGCGCACGCGCGCGATGCCGTCGCCGCGCGGCGCTGCGGCCGGCGCGGCGCAGAGGCAATCGGCGACCGGGCGCCGGCAGGCCGGACACATGCGGCCGCCGTCGGTGGAATAGACCAGGCCGCCGGGCCCTGGGTTGCGCGCCTTCATGGCGGCGATCTTGCCATCCCCGCGCAGTTCGGGAATACCGGCGCGCCCGAACGGGCGCTGCCGTGGTCAGCCGTCGCCGCCGGCATCGGGCCATCCGGCCGAGCGGTGCTGCCGACCTCCTGCGTCGACGATCAGCGCATCGACGTCGGCGAGCGACGCGATCAGTTGCAGTCCGGACTCGACGCCGAGCACGAACACGCTCTTGCTCAGCGCCTCGCAGCTCAGCCCGTCCGGGCCGAGGATCGTCACGCTGCGCACGCTGGCCGGCGAGCGGCCGGTGCTCGGATCGACGATCGGGTGCCGGCACCCGTCGTCGGGCGGGCCGATGCGCGGGTCGCCACCCGCGATCGCGATCGCGATCGCGATCGAGATCTCTTCCAGCGGCAGCAGCGTGACCGCCTCGCCGGCACGGCCTGCGTCGTGGATCGGGATCGACCCTGGCCGGCCGCCGCAGCGCCCGATCACGCGGCAGCCCCCGCCGGCGCCGACGATCGCGTGCCGGATGCCGTGCCGACGCAGGGTGGCCGCGGCGCTGTCGACCGCATGACCCTTGACGAAGCCGCCGAGATCGATGCACAGGTCCGGATGGCCGAAGCGCAGCGTGCGCGCGCGCGGGTCGAGCTGCAGGTGGCGCCAGCCGACCGCCGCCTCGCCGCAGCGCATTCCGGCGTCGCGGTGCCGGCCGACGCTGGCGTGGGTGATGTCGAAGGCGCCGCCCGACAGGTGCGAGAAGTGCATCGCGCGCTCGATCAGGCGCGCCATCTCGTCGCTCAGCGGCACCGCCCGAGTGGCAGCTTCGCGGTTGATGCGCGAGAGCTCGGAGTCCTGCCGGTGCGGGCTCGTCGAACGCTCGATGCGGTGCATCTCGGCGATCACCGCGGCTGCAGCCGCTTCGCCGGCGTCGTGTTCCTCGGACCACAGCTCGACGCTGACCGAGGTGCCCAGGACCTCGTCGTCGCGCCGCATCCATGCGCCACCGCGGCCCGGCGCGAGCGCTGAGTCGGCGGCCCGGCGCGCGAGGTCGAAGCGGCGCTGGCCCGATGTCGTGGCTGCGAAGAACATGCCGTGCTCGCTGTGGTGTGTCGAAAGACCCCCGGCCCGGCACGCCCCTCGCCAGCGCGTGCCGCCCTGTCGGCCGAGGGCTGGGACCGACGGTATGCGCGGGTCCGGCCCGCTGCGGTGACGGCCGGTGCGCGTCTGCGAGCAGAGGTGTCCGCGCGCCGCGACGCCGCGCGCGGCATGCGACGGCGCCGCTTTCGTGACGGCGCGTGACGCCGTTAACGAACGGCGGTCATCGAAGACCAGGCCGATGCCGCCGGCGCGGCCGGCGACCCGGGTTATCCCGGGCGCCCATCGGGCGCGGCCGGTTGCCTTTGCTCACCGACGGGTGAGCTTGCTCACATGCCCTTGAACAGGCCCGCGTAGCTGCGGCTGACCTCGAGCTTCTCGGGGTGGCCCTTGACGCTGACGATCTGACGCCCGCGGAAGTCGCGCGTGACGCCGGCGATGGCCTTCACGTTGACGAGGGTGCTGCGATGGATCTGCCAGAACAGGCGCGGGTCGACCTCGTCGACGAGCTCCTTGATCGGCTTGCGGATCAGCGCCTCGACCTGCGCCGTCTGCACGCGCGTGTACTTCTCGTCGCTGACGAAGAAGAGCACGTCCTCGACCGGGATCATCTGGATCGTCGGCCCGACATTGGCCTGGATCCACTGCAGGTACTGTGGTGCGGCGCCCGGGTCGAGCCGCGCCGCGAGCTGGTGCAGCAGCTGCTGCAGCGGGGCGCTCGCGGGAACGTCGGCCGGCGCGCCCTCGCCGCGCCGCGCTGCGAGCCGCTTCTTCAGGCGCTCGACGGTGAGCTGGAGCCGCTCGCGCTCGGCCGGCTTGAGCACGTAGTCGACCGCACCCTGCTCGAAGGCTTCGACCGCGTACTGGTCGTAGGCGGTGATGAAGACGATCTCGGGCAGCAGCTCATCGTCCTGGCCTTCGCGCGGCGGCAGCTGCGCGATCTGGCGCGCCGCGTCGACACCGGTCAGGCCCGGCATCCGGATGTCGAGGAACACGATGTCGGGCCGATGCTGCTCGACCAGCGCCACCGCCTCGGCGCCGTTCTTCGCCTCGGCGACGACCTGCAGCTCGGGCCAGACCTCGGCCAGCCGCGCGCGCAGCTGCTCGCGCATCAGGCGCTCGTCGTCGGCGAGCACGGCGCGCGCAGCGGCGCCGGGGTCGGGGCTGCGGTCTTCGCTCATGCACGCATCGTAGGCGAAGGCGGCCGGCGCGGGCGCAGCAGCCACCACAGCAGCGCGACCAGAACGATCAGCGGCGACAGCGCGATGCCCAGCACCAGCGCCAGCGCGAGCAGCAGGCCGCCGACCGACAGCACGACCGAGAGCACGGCCGACAGCAGCGCGCCGAGCACGACCAGCGGCACGCCGATCAGCACCACGACGAGCAAGCCGACGAGCCAGGCCAGCGACATCGTCCCGTGGACGACACCGCCTCCCGGCGACCAGCGCTCGCCGTCGATGCGCAGGTTCAGCCCCTCACCGTGCAGGCCGTGCAGCAGCGCCGCGGCGAGCAGCCCGAGCAGCGCCAGCGCGGCCACGCCGAGCAGCAGCGCGAGCAGCAGGCGCCGCAGCAGCGTCGAACCTCGTGCGTTCATGCGTTCGCCCCTTCGACCGGCTTGTACGGCACGGTCACGGTGACCTTCGTGCCGCAGGGTTCGTTCTCGGCCACCGTGAGCGAGGCCTTGTTGCCGTAGAGCAGCTGCAGCCGCTCGCGCACGTTGGCCAGCCCGACGCCGGTGCCGGCGGTCGCCGCGCGGCCGAAGCCCAGGCCGGTGTCGGCCACCGTGACCACCAGCTTGCCGTGCACGACTTCGGCGCGCAGCGTGAGGCTGCCGCCCTCGGGCTTGGGCTCGAGGCCATGCTTGATCGCGTTCTCGACCAGGGTCTGGATCATCATCGGCGGGAACTCGGCCGACAGCAGCCCGTCGGGGACGTCGATCTGCGTCGTCAGCCGCTCTTCCATGCGCACCTTCAGGATCTCGAGGTAGGGGCGGATCACGGCGAGCTCGCGCCCGAGCTCGCGCACGCCGCCGTCGCTGGCCTCGCGCAGCGTGGGCATGCTCGCGCGCAGCAGCGCGATCAGGTTCTTCTGCATCTGGCTCGCGCGCGGCGGGTCGGTCTCGATCAGGTGGTCGATCGAGGCCAGCGTGTTGAACAGGAAATGCGGCTCGACCTGCGCCTGCATTGCCGCCATGCGTGCCTCGACGACCTGGCGGCGCAGCGATTCGGCCTCGGCCGTCTCGGTCGCCTGCGCGGCCTTGACCTCGGCCTGGATCCGGCCCTTGTACGTGGCCTTGACGATCGCCGAGCCGAGCACCCATAGCAGCGAGAGCTGGGTCAGGAAGTCACCCCACTGGACCTCGCGCACGCGCAGCACGCGGCCGTGCGATCGCCTTTCGGACTGATCGTTGGCCGCCGCCGCGCGCGCCGCTTCGCGCTGCGCCGCGGCCGCCTCGCGCGCCGCCTGCGCCGCTTCGCGCGCGGCCTGCTTCTGCTCGGCGATCGCCTCCCGGATGGCCTGGCGCGCCTCCTGCACCGCCTCGCGCACGGCCTGCTTGTCGACGACGCCGGGGGGGAGCGAGATCGACAGGCCCTCCGCTCCCGAGGCCGGCGCCGAGGCCGCCGAGGCCTCGGCCGCAGGCGTGATGCGGATGCCCTGGTCGTCGATCTGGATGCTCAGGCCCTTGGCCGCGGCGCTGGCGGCAGGCGCCGGGGGTTCGATGCGGATCAGCGGCGCCTTCGGCGGCTCGGGGGCGCGCGGCGCCTCGACCGGCGGCGCGTCCTCGATCGTTTCCGTCACGCTCCAGCGAAAGGGCGGCAGCGACTGCAGGATCTGCACCCCGATCAGCAGCAGCACCGAGAGCACGATGAAGCGCTTCCAGCTGATGCCGACGAGCCAGGCAGCGTAGGCGTGATAGAAGCGCACGACGGCGGCGGCGAAGCGCCGCCAGCGCTGGAGCCAGGGCCGGGGGTCGGGCGCAGAGGTGGCGTTCATCGGGGCCGGACTTTACGCAAGCGCCGCCGCGGCGCCAGCGCCGGCCGACGCATTGCGACGCGCCGGGGACAGGCTGCACCGGGGCGGGACAGGCGGGCCGGCCGGCGCACGCCGCGTCAGGTGCCGAACAGCGCGCCGCGCGCGGCGTGGGTGATCGCGGCGACGCAGGGGTGCGAAATGCGCCGCTCGACCGAGATCGCGAAGAACTCCTCGACCAGCTCGTCGCTGCGCCCGAGCACCTGCACGCCGCACTGCGTCGCGGTCTCCTCCTCGAGCACGGTCGGCGACATGAACACGCCACGCCCTTCGCGGCCGAAGGCGTTCATCAGCGCGCCGTCGTCGAACTCGCCGACGACGCGCGGACGCAGCTGGTGGCGCGCGAGCCAGGCGTCGAACTGCTGGCGCAGCGACGACGCGGTCCCCGGGATCAGCATCGGCGCCTCGTTCAGGCATTGCGGGAACGTGCCCTGCGGCGCGACGCCGGGCGCGCAGAAGAAGCTAGTCGGGCTGCTGCCCAGCGGGTGGTTGAAGGCCTTCACGCCGATCCGGCGCGACAGCGGCTCGTCGGCGATCACCAGGTCGAGCCGGTGCAGCGCGAGCGCCGCCACGAGGTCGGCGAACTTGCCTTCGCTGCAGACCATGCGCACCGGCTCGGCGAGCTTGAGCGCCGGCTCGACGAGTCGGTAGGTCAAGGACTTGGCCACCGAATCGGCGACGCCGACGCGGAACTCGAGCGCCGGCGTCTCGCTGCGCTTCTCGCGCATCGCCGTCTCGAGCTCGCTGCCGAGCGAAAAGATCTCGTCGGCGTAGCGCAGCGCGATGCGCCCGTCATCTGTGAGCTCCAGCTGGCGGCCCTTCTTGCGAAACAGGTGCCGGCCGAGCCGGTCCTCGAGCAGCTTGATCTGGCCGGACAGCGTCTGCGGCGTCGTGTGCAGCTGCTCCCCGGCACGCACGACGCCGCCGGCACGGGCAGCCACCCAGAAGTAGTACAGGTGCTTGAAGTTCATGTATCGGTTTATTCGAAGTGAAGTCGTTCGAATATCGTATTTACCCGAAATGAGTTCAGCCCTACACTGCTCGGTGTCATCATTAATGACTTCGAAAGCCTGCCATGCGCCTGAGTACCAAAAGCCGCTTTGCCGTGAACGCGATGATCGACCTCGCCCTGCGCGAAAGCAGCGGGCCGGTGGCGCTCGCGTCGATCGCCGCCCGCCAGGGCATCTCGCTGTCCTATCTGGAGCAGTTGTTTGCCCGCCTGCGCCGCCAGGCGATCGTCGACAGCACGCGCGGGCCGGGCGGCGGCTACACGCTGGCGCGCAGCGCCGAGCAGATCTCGGTCGCCGAGATCGTGAGCGCGATCGACGAGCTGCCCGTCGCCGCGCAGACCGACGCCGCGCGCGAGCTCTGGGCCGACCTGGACGCCGCGATGCTGCGCCACATGGCGACGATCTCGCTGCGCTCGCTGGTCGACAACGCCCTGGCCAAGGGGGCGGTCGTCGAGTCGCAGCCGACGCGGCGCGCGATCGCGACCGAGCCGGTGCTGAGGCCGGTGAAGACGAACGCGCCAAACTCGGTCTTCGCGCTCGGCCGCTCGCTGGGCGGGCAGTGAGACCGCGGCCGGGCTGAACCGGCCGCGGTTCAGCCCGGCGCCA
>MEGM01000074.1 GCA_001725505.1 Rubrivivax sp. SCN 70-15
CTCGCGCAGCGGGTGGGGATGCGCACCGCGACCCCGGCGGCGCGCGCACGCTCGAGCGCGGCCTCGAGTCCGGCGTCCAGGCTGCCGTTGCCGGTGCCGGCAACGACCAGACCGTCGAAGCCGGCCGCGACCAGCGCGTCGACCTGGGTCGCGTCGAAGCCGGCATGGCTGCTGACCCAGGCCACGCGCGGCCAGGCTGCGGGGTCGGGGTCGACGAGCGAGAGCCCCATCGGTTCGCCGGCCGGCAAGGCGCAGGTCTGGCGCCAGCGGCCGCCCTCGACGACGCCGACCTGCGGGCCGTCGAAGGCGTCGAGGCGCCAAGCGTCGGCCTTGCGCAGGCCATCGGCGCCGAACACGCGCCCGCCGATCGCCGCGAGCACGCCGCGTGCGCCCGGCGTGCGCGCCACCGTGACCGCGTCCAGCAGGTTCTGCGGTCCGTCGGCCTGGAGCGAGGTCGCCGGCCGCATCGCCGCGGTCAGCACCACCGGCTTGACCGGCGCCAGCAGGCGGTGCAGGAAATACGCGGTCTCCTCGAGCGTGTCGGTGCCATGGGTGACGACGATGCCGCTCACCTCCGGCCGCGCCAGCTGCGCCGCGACCGCGCGAACCAGGCGCTGCCAGACCGCATGCGACATGTCCTTGCTGTCGATCTGCGCCACCTGCACTGCTTCCAGCGCCAGGCCGGAGAGCGCCGGAAGCGCGGCGACGAGCGCATCGACGCCGAGCTGCGCCGCGCGGTAGGCGACGGCTTCGTCGGCGCTCGGGGCGATACCGGCGATCGTCCCGCCGGTGCCGAGGACGACGGTGATCGAGCTTGGACTTGGCATGAGAAGGGATTCTGGATGAAAATACAGCAGGCTGGATGAATTTACAGCCGATGGAGCGTAAGCATGGACCCCAGGGACCGCCTCGAAGACAGCCCGAAACTCACCCCGCGCCAGCAGCAGGTGCTGGACCTCGTGCAGAGCGCGATCGAGCGCACCGGCGCCCCACCGACGCGGGCCGAGATCGCCGCCGAGCTGGGCTTCAAGTCGGCCAACGCGGCCGAAGAACACCTGCAGGCGCTGGCGCGCAAAGGCGTCATCGAACTGGTGGGCGGCACCTCGCGCGGCATCCGTCTGAAGTCTGACACATTGCGCGCGCTGAACGAGGCGCGGCTGTCGCAGTACGGCAAGCAGTTCATGCTGCCGCTGGCCAGCCTGGCGCAGCTGACGCTGCCGCTGGTCGGCCGCGTCGCCGCAGGCAGTCCGATCCTGGCCCAGGAGCACATCGACCAGAGCTACCTGATGGAGGCCTCGCTGTTCCCGCGCAAGCCCGATTACCTGCTCAAGGTGCGCGGCATGAGCATGCGCGACGCCGGCATCATGGACGGCGACCTGCTCGCGGTGCAGAAGGCCAAGGACGCGAAGAACGGCCAGATCGTCGTCGCGCGGCTGGGCGACGACGTCACCGTCAAGCGCCTGCGCCGGACCAAGGCCGGCATCGAGCTGATTCCCGAGAACCCCGAGTTCCAGACCATCGTCGTGCCGCCCGGCGCCGACTTCGAGCTCGAGGGCATCGCGGTCGGGCTGATCCGCAACACGATGCTGATGTGAGCATGGCCCGCTTCACCCCGCCCGGCGCCACGCGCCCACCGAAGGCACTCAAGCCGCTGAAGGCGCGCCATGCCGACGAATGCGAGCAGCTCGAGCAGTTACCCAACATCGGCCCCGCGCTCGCCGCCGACCTGCGCCGCCTGGGCATCCGGCACCCGGGCGAGCTCGCCGGGCGCGACGCGTTCGCGCTCTACCAGGCACTGTGCGCGCAGACCGGCAAGCGCCAGGATCCCTGCGTGCTCGACACCTTCATCGCCGCGGTCGACTTCATGCGCGGGGCCGAGCCGCGGCCCTGGTGGACCTACACCGCCGAGCGCAAGGCGACGCACGGCGCGCTGTGACGCGCCGGCGCCGCGCGCCTACTGCGGCTTGATCACCAGCGTCTCTGCCGGCGTCCCGCTGGCCCAAAGCGGCACGTAGCGCACGTCGGTCCACGGCTGCACGAAGCGACGGTAGAGCGGCGAGAACGGGATCCCGCTCTGCCCGCTGCTGAACATGAAGCGTGACTGCGACGGGTCGCCCAGGTCGTAGATCGCGCGCAGGCTGGGGCCGTGTTCGTCGAGATAGAGCTCGCCGGTCACCGGATCGGGCTTGAGGCCGACACGGCCGGCGTTGACCGTGAAGGTGTCGCCGCCGACCGGCGTGCGCAGCTCGAAGAACGGGGCCAGCGCCTTGACGTGGCTGAACGGCCGGTGCTCGCTGCGCGCGACATGGGCGTCGCTCCAATGCCAGCGCGACACGTCGCTGCCGAAACGGGCCTGCAGTTCGTCCAGCGCGCGCGTGAGCGCGGCGTCGTCCTGCATCGCGCAGGTCTCGACCGCCGGCGTGCGCCGGTCGTCGCACCAGCTCGTGTCGTCGTGCGCGAGCACGCCCTCGAGCGCATCGAGGAAGCTGCGCGTCGCCAGGCTGCGCTCCCAGAGCGCGCTGCCGACGTCGTCCTCGAACACCGCGCGCGCGAGCTGGCGCGACCAGGCCCAGTAGATCAGCGGCGCCGCGCGGCCGGCCGCCATCGTGCCGTCGAAGCCCTGCAGCTGCTGCATGGCCGCGGCGGCGAGCGGATGCGTCGAGTGCGCCTTCAGCAGCCAGGGCAGGATCACCGGCGCGGCGAGCGACTTCACGTCGGCCTGCAGCGCCTCCATGTCGGCGATCGACTGCCTGGGCTTGGCGTGCAGCACCTGCTCGATGCGCTGCCAGCGGTACGGCGCGGCCCATTCGCTCGTCAGGTAGTACGGGTAGCCGGGCGGCGTGACGCGCTGGTTCGCGGTCGCGATGATGCCGCCGGGCGGGTCGATGGCGCGCGGTGTCGCATCGGCCGGCACCCAGCCGTCCCAGTCGTAGCGCGCCTCCCAGCCCGGTGACGGCACCTGTCCCATCAGGTCGTTGTCCGGCCTGCGCAGCGGCACGCGGCCCGGCGCGACCATGCCGATGTGGCCGTCGCGGTCGGCGACCACCATGTTCTGCATCGGCGCGACCCAGCCGCGGCTCGCGCTCACGAAGTCGGCCACCGACGCAGCGCGCTCGAAGGCCAGGCCGACGCCGACCGCATCGGCGTCGGGATCGAGCGCGGTCCAGCGCATCGCGATCGCGTAGGCAGGCCGGCCCGGCTTGCCGGGCTTGATGCCGAGAACGTCGTCGGCGATGCCGGCGTCCGAGATCACCGGCCCGTGCCGCGTGCGGCGCAGCACCACCGGCACGTCGGGCCGGCCCTTGACCTTGATCACGTCGCGCACGGTCTCGAACGGTGCCCAGCCGTCGGGCGTTCGGTACTGGCCGGGGTCACCGGGCCTGATCTGCTCGAGGTAGAGGTCCTGCACGTCGGGCCCGGTGTTCGTGAAGCCCCAGGCGATGTGCTCGTTCTGCCCGAGCACGACCAGCGGCAGCCCCGGCAGCGTCGCCCCTGCCACCTTGAGCCCCGGCGCGTCCAGGCGCACGAAGTACCAGAGCGCCGGCGCGCTGAGCTTGAGGTGCGGGTCGTTCGCGAGCAGCGGATGGCCGCTCGCCGTGTGGCTGCCGGCCAGCACCCAGTTGTTCGAGCCTATGCCTTCGACCCCCGACGGTGGCGCGATCTCGGGCAGCCGCGCCGCCGCGTGCAGCGTGCCGCTGCCGGCCAGGCCGAGGCCGCGGAACAGCGCCGCGTAGTCGGCCGTCGGCATCGGCGTCTCGCCCGGGTAGGGTGGCAGCAGCTGGTTGATGCGCTCGACCGGCATCGTCATTGCCAGGCGCAGCCGCAGCAGCTCGGTCGACCAGTTGCCGCCCAGGTCCCAGGCCATCATGATCGCCCAGGCCAGGCTGTCGACGGGGGTCCAGTCCTCGGTCTTCAGGCCCAGGATCACGAACTCCGGCGGCCGCGCGCGCAGCCGGTGTTGGACCGCGTTGACGCCGGCCGCATAGGCGGTCAGAACCTCGCGCGCCTCGGGCCCGAGCGTTGCCCATTGCGCCTCGGCGGCGCGGTGCACGCCGAGCGCGCGCAGGAAGCGGTCGGTCGGCAGCGCGCTCTCGCCGAAGGCCTCGGCCAGGCGCCCGGCGCCGATGCGGCGGTTGCTCTCCAGCTGCCAGAGCCTGTCCTGCGCGTGCACGACGCCCAGGCCGTAGGCCAGGTCGCGCAGGTTGGCCGCGTGCACCGTCGGCACGCCGTTGGCGTCGCGGTCGATGCGCAGCGTGGCGCCCAGGCCAGGCAAGGTGATCTCGCCGCTCGTCTGCGGGAGCACGCGCTGCGCATACCAGCCCAGCCCCGCCGCCGCCAGCACCAGCAGGCCGAGCAGCGTCCCCAAGCCGCGCCTGAACCACTTCATCGCCCTGCCCTCCTGTTCCTGTCCGGGCCGCGAGCGTACCGGAACTGGCGCCCGAAGCCGGCGCTGTTCGGGCCTTTGCCACGCGGGCCCCGTTCTCACAATCGCTCAAGGATCGGCGCTTCGTGCCCGATATCACACCCATGAGGACCTTGCACCTGTTTCCCCGCTGGAGCGCACGCTCCACCGCGCCGACGCCGAGCAGCCTGCGCGTGGAGGTCTGTCCGCCGTCGCTGCGCCAGGCGCCGGCATCGGCCTGGCAGCGGCTGATGTTCTGGCTGCTCGCGCCGGCGCCGCTGGACGCCGCGCCGCCGCTGAGCCGGCTGCCGGCGGTGCAGGCGGATTTCCGCGCCTGCCTGGCCGACGTGCCGACCGCCGACGCGCGCGCCCTGCTCGAACGCATCCGGCTCGGCCGCACGCTGCGCGAGCTGTGGCATCTGCGCACCGAGGTCTACCGCGTCGTCGCCGTGCACCACGACCAGCGCGAGGCCGAATCGCGCCTGCTGCAGCTGAACCGCCATTTCCCGACCCGCGCCCCGCGCTCGGCCTTCGCCCCCCTGTAGGAAAACGATGCTGCCCACCGCCCCGCGCCAATTCATGCCCAGCCCGGCGCTGCCCGGCGCCGGCCTGCCGAACGACCGAATGGCCCGGCTGGCCGCCCGCCGCGCCTTCGTCGAGCTGAAGCTGAACTTCCAGCTCGCGGTCAGCGATCTGCCCGCCGACGAAGGCGACTGGCTGCGCCGCCAGGTGCGCGGCGCCGAGGAGCCGATGGATCTGTGGCTGCTGCGCGCCCCGGTCTTCGCGGCGCTGTCGGGCAGCGGCCTGGAGCGCCGCCAGCGCCGAGCGCTGCTGCGTCGCAGCCTCGAGTCGCTGTTCCCGGACAGCGAACCGCCGAGCGCCTTCTCGCCGTTCTGAACCGCCGCCCCGACGCGCGCGTCCTGGAGGCTCAGGCGCGCACGCGCGCCTTGAAGGTGCGGCGGAACTTCTCGACCTTGGGCGCGACGACCGCCGCGCAGTAGCCGGCGTTCGGGTGCCTGGCGAAGTAGTGCTGGTGGTAATCCTCGGCGCGCCAGTAGTTCGCCAGCGGCGCCAGCTCGGTCACGACGCGCCCACCGTGCACGGCCCGGAGCTCGTCGATCACCTCGCGTGCCAGACCGGCCTGGGCCTCGTCGTGCCAGTAGATGCCCGAGCGGTACTGCGTGCCGACGTCGTTGCCCTGCCGGTTCAGCGTCGTCGGGTCGTGGATCGTGAAGAAAATCTCCAGGATCTCGCGCAGGCCGATGCGGTCGGCGTCGAAGCGCACGCGCACGACCTCGGCGTGTCCGGTGTCGCCCTCGCAGACCTGGGCGTAGCTCGGGTTCGCGACCTGGCCGTTGGCGTAGCCGGACTCGACGTCGACGACGCCGTCGACGCGCTCGTACACCGCCTCCAGGCACCAGAAGCAGCCCCCGGCCAATGTGATGGTCTCGATGTTCATCGCAGCCTCTCTTGTCGCCCTCGTGGCAGTCGGCGCCGACGGCGAAAACTTACACTGCGGACCATTATCCGGAGACACCGACATGGCCGCGAAGTTCCAATGGGATGACCCCTTCCTGATCGACCGCCAGCTCAGCGACGACGAGCGCGCGGTGCGCGACGCCGCGCACGCCTACTGCCAGGAACGGCTGCAACCGCGCGTGCTGATGGCCGCGCGCCACGAGACCTTCGACCGCGAGATCATGACCGAGATGGGCGCCCTGGGCCTGCTCGGCAGCACGATCGAAGGCTACGGCTGCGCCGGCCTGAACCATGTCTGCTATGGCCTGGTCGCGCGCGAGGTCGAGCGCGTCGACAGCGGCTACCGCAGCGCGATGAGCGTGCAGAGCTCGCTCGTGATGCATCCGATCCACGCCTACGGCAGCGAGGCGCAGCGCCAGAAATACCTGCCCCGCCTCGCGACCGGCGAATGGGTCGGCTGCTTCGGCCTGACCGAGCCCAACCACGGCAGCGACCCGGCGAGCATGCTGACCCGCGCGATCCCGGTCGACGGCGGCTACCGGCTCAAGGGCAGCAAGATGTGGATCACGAACAGCCCGATCGCCGATGTCTTCGTCGTCTGGGCGAAAACGGCCGACCCCGACGGCAAGGTCGGCGGCCAGGAGGCGATCCACGGCTTCATCCTCGAGAAGGGGATGAAGGGCCTCTCGGCGCCGAAGATCGAAGGCAAGATGAGCCTGCGCGCGTCGATCACCGGCGAGATCGTGATGGACGACGTCTTCGTCCCCGAGGCCAACCTGCTGCCAGGCGTCAACGGCCTGAAGGGTCCGTTCGGCTGCCTGAACAAGGCGCGCTACGGCATCGCCTGGGGCGCCCTCGGTGCCGCCGAGTTCTGCTGGCACGCCGCGCGCCAGTACACGATGGACCGCCGGCAGTTCGGCCGGCCGCTGGCCCAGAACCAGCTGATCCAGAAGAAGCTCGCCGACATGCAGACCGAGATCACGCTCGGGCTGCAGAGCGTGCTGCGCGTGGGCCGGCTGCTGGACGAGGGCGAGGCCGCGCCGGAGATGATCAGCCTGATCAAGCGCAACAGCTGCGGCAAGGCGCTGGACATCGCACGCATGGCGCGCGACATGCACGGCGGCAACGGCATCCACGACGAATACCACGTCATCCGCCACATGATCAACCTCGAGACGGTGAACACTTATGAGGGCACGCACGACGTCCACGCGCTGATCCTCGGGCGCGCGCAGACCGGGCTGCAGGCCTTCTTCTGAACCGGCACGACCGCGCCTGCCCGTGAACGACCTCTTCGTGATGCTCGGCATCCAGTCGTGGAAGCCGGTGCTCGGCACGCTCGTGATGCCGCCGGTGCCCTTCCTGGTGCTGATCCTGGCCGGCGCGCGGCTGATGTTCCGGCGCCGGCTGCTCGCGTGGAGCCTCGTGCTCGTCGGCGTCGTCGGCTGCTGGGCGATGTGCACCGAGGCCACCGGGCTCGCGCTGACGAACCTGCTGCTGACGCCGCCGCGCGCGCTCAGCCCCTCCGAGATCCACGAACTGCGGCGCGCGCCGGACACCGCGATCGTCGTCCTCGGCGCAGGCCGCTACCGGCTGGCGCCGGAGTACGGGGTCTCGACGCTGAAGCGCCTGTCGATCGAGCGCCTGCGCTACGGGCTGTGGCTGGGGCGCCAGACCGGGCTGCCGGTGGTCTACAGCGGCGGTCTGGGCTGGGGCGCCGAGCCCGGGCGGACCGAGGCCGAGATCGCGGCGCGCATCGCGAAGCAGGAGTTCGGCCAGCCGCTGCGCTGGACCGAGGACCAGTCGCGCGACACGAGCGAGAACGCGATCTTCTCGCTCGCGCTGCTGCACGGCCAGGGCATCCAGCGCATCGTGCTCGTCACCCACGGCTTCCACATGCGGCGCGCGCTGGGCGACTTCGAGCGCGCCGAGCGGCGCAGCGGCACGCCGATGGAGATCGTCGCCGCGCCGATGGGGCTGCCCGAGGGCGGGCCGCCGGACGCGGTGGACTTCCTGCCCACTTCCGAAGGCTTCAGGACGACCCGCATCGCGCTCCACGAATGGCTGGGGCGATTGATGGGCGCGTGAGGAACGCGCGGCGCCGTTGAGGGCGGACCGCGCACCCATCCGGAGCAGGGTCATGCCAGCGGCGCCCGGGTCCACGCCCGAAATGGACCACACTGCGCCGCATCGACCACCGGACGGGGACCCCGCGCATGAAGACAACATGGCTGATCGCATCGCTGCTCGCGCTGGCGCTGGCCGTCACCCCGATGCTGAGCGAGGCCAAGCGCCTGGGCGGTGGCCGGTCGTCGGGGCTGCAGCGCAACATGCCGGCGCGCACCGCCCCCGAAGCGCTGCCGGCCAAGCCCGCAACACCGAACCAGGCGGCACCGGCGGCACCGGCAACCGCCGGTGCTGCCGCCGTGCCCGCACCCAAGCGCTCGTGGCTCGGGCCGATCGCCGGCCTGGCTGCCGGTCTGGGCCTGGCGGCGCTGATGAGCCACCTCGGCATGGGCGAGGCCTTCGGCAGCGTCGTGCTCGTCGCTCTGCTGGCGCTGGCCGGCGTGTTCGTCCTGCGTCTGCTCATGCGGCGCACCGCGACGCCGCAGCCGGCCGCCGGGGGCAACTCCGGCGCGGCCGGCGCAGCCCAGGTGGCCTGGCCGGCCGCCGCGCCGACGACACCGGCGGCCATGGCGCCGGTTTCTCCCAGGGCCTTCGTCCCGGCCGATTTCGACAGCGAGGGTTTTGCCCGCATCGCACGCACGATCTTCGTGCGCCTGCAGGCCGCCAACGACCGCGGCGATCTCGACGACCTGCGTCGTTTCACGACGCCCGAGATGTACGCCGAGTTCAGCCTCGATCTTCAGGACCGCGGCGGCATTGCCCAGCAGACCGAGGTCGTCCAGGTCGCGGTGGACCTGCTCGATCTGACCGACGAAGGCCAACGCCAGATCGCCAGCGTGCGCTTCCATGGCCTGTTGCGCGAAGAATCCGGCGCGCCGCCGACCGGCTTCGACGAGGTCTGGCACCTCGTCAGACCCACGGCCGCGGCCGACGCGTGGCTCATTGCCGGCATCGAGCAGCAGCCCGATCGCCCGTAGCGCGCAGGCGCCGCGCGCGCGAAGCCGCGATCTGCGTCGCAAGCCCAGGCCCCTCCCGACCGGCCTGCCGGCCGGGCGCCCTCAGCCCAGAGCCCGGCGCGCGTTGCGGAACATGCGCAGCCATGGGCTGGGCGCGCCCGGGTCGCCAACGGTCCAGCTCATCTGCAGGTTGCGGAACACGCGCTCGGCGTGCGGCATCATCGCCGTGAAGCGGCCGTCGGCCGTGGTCACGGCGGTGAGCCCGCCCGGGCTGCCGTTCGGGTTCGCCGGGTAGGCCTCGGTGGCGCGGCCGTGATGGTCGACGAAGCGCATCGCGGCCAGCACCCGGGACGCGTCGCCGCGCTGCGAGAAGTCGGCATGGCCCTCGCCATGCGCGACGGCGATCGGCAGCCGGCTGCCGGCCATGCCGGTGAAGAACAGGCTCGGCGAGTCCAGCACCTCGACGAGCGAGAGCCGCGCCTCGAACTGCTCGCTGCGGTTGCGCGTGAACTTGGGCCAGGCCTGCGCGCCGGGGACGATGGAGCTGAGCGCGGCCAGCATCTGGCAGCCGTTGCACACGCCCAGCGCGAGCGTGTCGCGGCGGGCGAAGAACGCCGCGAAGGCCTCGGCCAGCGCCGGGTTGAACAGGATCGAGCGCGCCCAGCCTTCGCCGGCGCCGAGCGTGTCGCCGTAGCTGAAGCCGCCGCAGGCCACGACGGCCTGGAACCCGGCGAGCGTCGCGCGGCCGGCCTGCAGGTCGCTCATGTGGACGTCGTAAGTGTCGAAGCCCGCGAGGTGCATCGCGTAGCTCATCTCTACGTGCGAATTGACGCCCTGCTCGCGCAGGATCGCGACCTTCGGCCGCGCACCGCCGGCGAGCGGCGCCGTCGGGTCCTCGGCCGGGTCGAAGCTCAGGTGCAGGTGCAGCCCGGGGTCGTCGGCGGCACCGGCCGCAGCGTGTTCGCTGTCGGCGCTGGCCGGGTTGTCGCGCTGGCGCGCGATGCGCCAGCTGACCTCGTCCCAGGCCTGGTGCAGCTCGCGCAGCGCGGCCGAGAACTGCAGCTTCGCGTCGCGCCAGACCTCGATCACGCCGCGGTCGTTGGTCTTGCCGACCACGTGCGCGTGGCGCGACAGCCCGTGCTCGCGCAGGCAGGCCATCACCGCGTCGCGCTGCGCGGTCGGCACCTGGATCACGGCGCCCAGCTCCTCGTTGAACAAGGCCTCGAGCATCAGCGTGTTGCGCCGCTCGCCCACCTGGCCGGCCCAGTTCTTCGAGTCGCCGTGATCGGCGCGGCTGTCGGCGATGCCGTCGCTGTCGGTGACGAGGATGTCGACGTTCAGGCTCAGGCCCAGATGGCCGGCAAACGCCATCTCGCAGGCAACCGCCCAAAGCCCGCCATCGCTGCGGTCGTGGTATGCGAGCAGCCGGCCGTCGCCGCGCAGCGCATTGACCGCCGCGACGAGCGACTTCAGCAGCGCGGGCTCGTCGAGGTCCGGCACTTCGCTGCCGAAGCGGCCCAGCACCTGCGCGAGCATCGAGCCGCCCAGGCGGCGCTGGCCCCGGCCGAGGTCGACGAGGATCAGCGTCGTGTCGCCGCACGCGGGGCCGCCAGGGTTCGCCTCGATGGACCTCAGCTGCGGCGTCAGCGTGCCGCGCACGTCGTCCAGCGTCGCGAACGCGGTCACGATCAGCGACACCGGCGCGGTGACCTGGCGCGTCTGCCCGGCGTCGCCCCAGCGCGTGCGCATCGACAGCGAATCCTTGCCCACCGGGATGCCGATGCCCAGGGCCGGGCACAGTTCCAGCCCGACCGCGCGCACCGTGTCGTAGAGCGCGGCGTCTTCGCCCGGCTCGCCGCAGGCCGCCATCCAGTTCGCGCTGAGCTTGACGCGCGACAGCTCGATGGGCGCGGCGAGCAGGTTCGTGATCGCCTCGCCGACCGCCATCCGCCCCGACGCGGGCGCGTCCAGCGCGGCCAGCGGCGTGCGCTCGCCCAGGCTCATCGCCTCGCCGCGCTGCCCGGCGAAATCCGCCAGCGTGACGGCGCAGTCGGCCACCGGCACCTGCCAGGGTCCGACCATCGGGTCGCGGTGGCTCAGGCCGCCGACGCTGCGGTCACCGATCGCGACCAGGAAACGCTTGCTCGCCACCGTCGGGTGGCGCAGCACGTCGAAAGCCACCTGTTCGAGGCGGACACCGGTCAGGTCCAGCGGCGCCTCGTTGCGCGCGACGCGCCGCACGTCGCGGTGCATCTTCGGCGGCTTGCCCAGCAGCACGTCCATCGGCATCTCGATCACGCGGCGGAGCCGCCCGTCCTCGCCGGGGCCGTCCTCGACGACGAGCTCACGCTCGGCAGTCGCGACGCCGACGACCGCGAACGGGCAGCGCTCGCGCGCGCACATCTGCTCGAACACCGGCAGCAGGTCCGGGTCGAGCGCGAGCACGTAGCGCTCCTGGCTCTCGTTGCACCAGATCTCCTTGGGCGCGAGACCGCTCTCCTCGAGCGGCACCTTGCGCAGGTCGAAGCGCGCGCCGGCGCCGGCGCCGTCGACCAGCTCCGGGAACGCGTTGCTGATGCCGCCAGCGCCGACGTCGTGGATCGCGAGGATCGGGTTGCGCTCGCCGAGCGCCCAGCAATGGTCGATGACCTCCTGCGCGCGGCGCTGGATCTCGGGGTTGCCGCGCTGCACCGAGTCGAAATCGAGCGCGGCGGTGTTGCTGCCGGCGGCCATCGAGCTCGCGGCGCCGCCGCCCATGCCGATGCGCATGCCGGGGCCGCCGAGCTGCACCAGCAGCGTGCCGGGCCCGAAGGACCGCTTGTGCGTCTGGCCGGCGGCTATGCTGCCCAGGCCGCCGGCGATCATGATCGGCTTGTGGTAGCCGCGGCGCACGCCGGCGACGTTCTGCTCGAAGACGCGGAAGTAGCCGCCCAGGTTGGGCCGGCCGAACTCGTTGTTGAACGCAGCGCCGCCGAGCGGCCCCTCGGTCATGATCTGCAGCGCGCTCGCGATGTGATCGGGCTTGCCGACCGGGTCGCGCTCCCAGGGCTCGTCGGTGCCGGGCAGGTGCAGGTTGCTGACCGAGAAGCCGGTCAGCCCGGCCTTGGGCTGCGCGCCGCGGCCCGTGGCGCCCTCGTCGCGGATCTCGCCGCCGGCGCCGGTGGCCGCGCCCGGGAACGGCGAGATCGCGGTCGGGTGGTTGTGTGTCTCGACCTTCATCAGCACGTGCGCGGTCTCGGCGCGCGCGCCGTACAGCGGCGCGTTCGTGAAGCCCGTCGGCAGCCAGCGCTCGACCGGCCCGCCTTCCATCACCGCCGCGTTGTCGCTGTAGGCGACGATGCTGTGCCGGGGCGAGACCTTCTCCGTGTGGCGGATCATCCCGAACATCGACAGCGGCTGGCGCTCGCCGTCGATCGTGAAGTCGGCGTTGAAGATCTTGTGCCGGCAATGCTCGCTGTTCGCCTGCGCGAACATCATCAGCTCGACGTCGCTCGGGTTGCGCGCCAGGCCGGTGAAGGCGTCGACCAGATAGTCGATCTCGTCGTCGGACAGCGCGAGGCCGAACTCGGCGTTCGCCTGCACCAGCGCCGCTCGGCCGCGGC
>MEGM01000075.1:0-18141 GCA_001725505.1 Rubrivivax sp. SCN 70-15
GCTCGTTGTGTGGGCCCGCCACACGCCTCGCCGGCGCCTAGGCTGGCAGTGCGAATCGCCCCGGCGTGGGCCCAACCCAAAGCCCGACAGGCTCCTAGGGCCGGTCCACCCCGGTCGCGGCCCCGAGGGTGCTCAGGACAGCGCCCTTTCTCGGATCAGGCTGGCGCGCCCGACCAGATGGCGGATCTGCGTGGCTGCATGGATCGTCATGCGGTGCTGGGTGCTGCCGCGCCTGGGCGAGATGTAGCTCGCCATGTCGCGAGCCAGGTCGAGTTGCGGCGCCGAGGCTTCGGCAAGCAAGGTGATGAGCAGGTTCTCCATGGCGATCACGCGGATGCGCAGTTGCACCAGCTCCGAGTTGCCGAGCGCCGGTGCTTCGGTCTCGCGGTCGCGCGAGACGACAGCCTCCGGCGATGCAGGGGCACCGGCGCCACCCTCGTTGTCCCACCTCGAAAGCGCGATGTCGCGCAACTGTGAACGATTCATGAGGCGCCACCTTTCTTCGTCATGCCCAACAGACCCACACGATGCACCCGATTCGAAGACGCGTCTGCGCGTCGGCGCACCGAGCCTCGTCGCGGAAGGGGCATGCCGACGCAGCCGGGCGCGCAAGCCCATGGACACCCTGTGTGCGACCGCGTACAGACCGCGACGGGCGTCATGAACGATGCTGCGCTTCGATATTCCGGGAGCGTCGAACATGAATGCCTTGTCGAAAGGCCTGCTGGCAGTGGCGGGCGTGGTCTTCGCCGCTCAAGCGTTGGCACAGGTCACCGTCTACGAACAGGAAGGTTTTGCGGGGCGCTCGGTCACGACGGACAGGCAGGTCGCCAACCTGCAGCGTTCAGGATTGAACGACCTCGCCTCCTCCGCGGTGGTGGTCGGCGGCCGCTACGAGGTCTGCGACGACGTCCGGTTCCGCGGACGATGCGTCGTGCTGCGTCCGGGCCGCTACCCGTCGCTGGCCGCGATGGGCCTGAACGACCGCGTCTCGTCGGTGCGCACCGTGGCCTCGAACGCGCGCATCGCCGACGATCGCTATGCGCCCGCCCCGGCGGCCGGGCAGGTGACCTTCTACGAAGGTGAAGGCTTTGCCGGCCGCTCCTTCACGACCGAAGAACAGGTCGCGAACCTGCAGCGTTCCGGCTTCAACGACCGCGCCTCGTCGGTGGTGGTGCTCGGCGGCCGCTACGAGGTCTGCGACGACGTCCAGTTCCGCGGACGCTGCGTCGTGCTGCGACCGGGCCGCTATGCCTCGCTGGCCGCGATGGGCCTGAACGACCGCATCTCGTCGGTGCGCGCCGTGGCCTCGAACGCGCGCATCGGCGACGAGCGCTACGCGCCCGCCCCGGTGGCTGGCGAGGTGATCTTCTACGAAAACGAAGGCTTTGCCGGTCGCTCCTTCACCACGGGAGATCAGGTCGCGAACCTGCAGCGCTCCGGCTTCAACGACCGCGCCTCGTCGGCGGTGGTGCTCGGTGATCGGTACGAGGTCTGCGACGACGCCGGGTTCCGCGGCCGGTGCACCGTGCTGCGTCCCGGCCGCTATCCGTCGCTGGCCGCGATGGGCTTGAACGACCGCATCTCGTCGGTGCGCCCCGTCGAATGGAACGCGCGCATCGGCGACGAACGCTATGCGCCCGTGCCTGCGCCGGTCTACGACAGCCGCCGCCGCAGCGGCGAACAGCTGTACGAGGCGAAGGTCACGTCCGTGCGCGCCGTGCTCGCCACGTCCGGGCAGCGCTGCTGGGTCGAGCCCGGACAGGTCTCGCAGGATCGGGGCAGTGCGAACGTTCCGGGGGCGATCGTCGGCGCCATCCTCGGTGGCGTTCTCGGTCACCAGGTCGGGGGCGGGACGGGCAAGGACATCGCCACGGTCGGCGGCGCCGTCGCCGGTGCCGCGGTCGGCGCCAACGTCGGCCGCGGCGGCCAGGCGGCGACCCAGGACGTCCAGCGCTGCGAGGACGTGCCTGGCGGGGCCAAGCCCGCGTATTGGGATGTCATCTACAACTTCCGCGGTCAGGACCATCGCATCCAGATGACCGTTGCTCCGGGTGCCACGATCACGGTCAACGAGCAGGGCGAGCCGCGCGAGTGAGGGGCGGCCGCGAACCGCGCCGAGGCGGTCGTCGGCGCTGGCCGGGGTCGGCAAGAAAGGTAGCCGACGCCTCGTAGGCCAGGACCGTCAGACCGTGCGCCGCAGGGCCTCGAAGAAGAGTTCGGACTGCAGGCGCTCGCCCAGCGTCTGGTCGCGCACCCGCCGGGCCAGCGCGTCGTCCACCGGGGCCAGCGCCTGGCCGGTGGACCGGGCCAGCACCTGCGCCATGCACGCACGTTCCAGGTAGTAGAGGTCGTCGTAGGCGTGGGCCATGCGGTCGCCGCAGACGACGACGCCGTGGTTGCCGAGAAAGACGACGTCGGCGCCCTGCATCGCGCGCGCGATGCGCTCGCCCTCGGCGACGTCGAGCGCCAGGCCGTGGTATTGGGCGTCGACCGCGACACGCCCGTGGAACCGCATCGCGGTCTGCGACAAGGCCGTGTCCAGGGCCCGCTCAATCGTCAGCGTCAGCGCCGTGGCGTAGGGCATGTGCGTGTGCAGCACGCAGGCCTTGGCGCACAGGCGGTGTATCGCCGAGTGGATGAACATCGCGGTCGGCTCGACCGCGTGTCGGCCGGCGAGCACGTGGCCCTGCGCGTCGACCAGCACGATGTCGTCGGCGCCGACCTCGCTCCAGAGCAGACCGCGCGGGTTGAGCAGGAAACGCCCCGAGCGGTCGGGCAGCTCCACGCTGAAGTGGTTGCAGATGCCCTCGGCGAGCCCATGGTGCGCGGCGGCGCGCAAGGCCAGGGCCAGATCGGCGCGCATGCGACGCAGGTCCTCGCCGTCGAAGTCCAGCGGTTGCGGGGCGGGAGTGTTCATCGAACTCGGCCTGCTCGGGAATTGCGGGATTGTCGGCCCGCGCGAGACGACGTCACGGCGGCAGTCATCGGTGTGCCGACGCCTGCGTCGTGGCGCTACTTGCCGCTGCCGTCCGGCAGCAGCCGGCGGTACTCGTCCCTGACGACCGCGTAGCACTCGCAGGTGCGCTTCTCCAACCCCGGCCGGTCCAGCACCTTGATGTGGCCGCGGTGATAGCTGATCAGCGCCGCGCGCTGCAACGACAGTGCGGCTTCGGTCACCCCTTCGCGACGCACGCCGAGCATGCGCGCGATCAGCTCCTGGGTCACCACGATCTCGTTGCCGGGCAGCCGGTCCAGGCTGAGCAGCAGCCAGCGGCAGAGCTGCTGGTCCAGCGTGTGGTGCCGGTTGCAGACCGCGATCTGCGCCATCTGCGCGATCAGCGCCTGCGTGTAGCGCAGCAGCAGGCGCATCACGACATCCGAGCGCGAGAACGCCTCCCGGATCGCCGGCCCGGACATCCGGAACCCGAAACCTGCGCTGCGCACCACCGCCCGGCCGGGCGTCGAGCTCCCGCCCATGAACAACGGGACACCGACGAGGCCTTCGTTGCCGACCACGGCGATCTCGGAGGACGAGCCGCTCTCGGTCATGTACATCAGCGACACGATGGCCGTCGTCGGGAAGTAGGCATGACTGAGCGTCACGCCCGATTCGTAGAGCACCTCGCCCAGCGGCAGGGCCACCGGCTCGAGATGCTGCTGACAGCGCTGCCACTCCGCGTCGGGCAGCGCGGCCAGCAGCCGGTTGGCGCGCGGATCGCCGGCCAGCTCCGGCCGCAGGGGTCGGGGCGGGTTCCGCGGCGCGAGCGCTCCGGCGGACTTGGCCAGCGGCGTCGAAGGAGGTGCGCTCGGCATGGGCATCACCCGGCCCGTCCGCGATCGGCCGCTGCCGGCTCCGGGTCCGGGCCGGGCCGCGCCGGCAGCGCCGGATCGCGCGGCGCCAGGGGCAGCGTGAACACGAAGCGGCTGCCCTGCGACGGGCCCGCGCTGTGGGCGGTCAGCGTGCCTCCGTGCGCCTTGGCCAGCGCCAGCGAGACCGTGAGCCCGATGCCCAGCCCGGCGCCATTGAACGCGATCGCCTGCGTGTCCTGCACGAACGGGTCGAACACGTGCGCCAGCATCTGCGGGGTGATGCCGATGCCGTTGTCGGACACGGTCATCGTCAGCGTCTCGGCGCTCACGTCGACGGACAGGCTGATCCGGCCACCGTCGTGGGTGTGTTTGGAGGCGTTGTCGAGCAGGTTGCAGACGATCTGCTCCAGCCGGACCGGATCGCCCAGCACGTCGAACGCACCGGCGGGGCGCTGCAGTTCGAAGTGCTGCCCGCGTTCGGCCATCAACGGCTGGTGGCCGGCGATGGCGGCGTCGATGACCTGGGCCATGTCCACCCGACGCTTCTCGAGCATCAGCTCGTCGGCCGCCACGTTCGACGCATCGACGAGGTCGCCGACCAGGCGCGACATCTGGGCCATCCGTTGCTCGACGATGCCCTGTACGCGGCGCAGCAGCAATTCGTCGGCGGAGGGCCGGCCCAGCATCGACGCCGCGATGCGGATGGGCGCCATCGGGTTGCGCAACTCGTCGGCCACCGCGGCCATCAGCGCGGACTGCCGCTGCCGGGCCAGTTCCGCCGCCGCTTTCAGCTCCTGCGCGGAGAGCGCTGCCAGCACCAGCTTCTCGTTCGCCTCGCGCAAGAGCGCATACCGTTGCTCGGCGTCGGTGCCTTGCGCCGCAGGCGATTGCAGCGACGACGGGCCGGCCGGCGCGGCGCCGCCCCGACCCGCGCTGCCGGCGCGCTGGCGCTTGCTCTCGTACATGGCCGCATCGGCGCGCGCGATCAAGGTCTGGACATCGTCGCCGTCGTCGGGATACAGCGCGACGCCGATGCTGACCGTCAGGACGACCGTCCGGCCCCCCAGTTCAGCCGGCGCGCGGATCGCAGCCATCAGCTTGTCGGCCACCACCTTCGCGTCGCCCGGCTGGTCCAGTTCGTCGAGCAGGACGAGAAACTCGTCCCCGCCGTGGCGAGAGACCGTGTCCACCGCGCGCACCACCGAGCGCATCCGGTCTGCCACCAGGCGCAGCACCTTGTCGCCGAACGCATGCCCGTGCGTGTCGTTCAGTGGCTTGAAGTCGTCGATGTCCACGAACAGCAGGGCCAGACGAGAGCCGTGGCGCTTGGCATGGGCGATCGCCAGCATGAGCCGGTCGATCAGCGTGGTCCGGTTCGGCAGCTGCGTCAGGCTGTCGAGCGTGGCGGCCTGGTGCGCATGCTCGAGCGTTCGCGCCATCGTCTCGGCCTCGGCCTGGCCCGCCAGCGCGGTGAGCACCAATTGTTCGTTCGCCGCGACGAGCGTCTCCGCCTGGCTGTGGCCGAGACGGCTTTCCGCGCGCACCACGTCCTGCAGCAGGCGCACCAGCACCGCCTGCATCGCCTCGAGCTCCACCCCCAGTCGCGCCAGCTTGTCCTCGGCCAGCGAGATCGACGCGGCCGCGGGCTCGGCGTCTGGCGTCACGGGGTCCGGCCCAGGCACCATCGTTCAATTCCCATGACCCGGCGCCGGGATCGACGGCCGATCGGTCGGCCTCTTGCGGGTCGGCCGCCCGCCGAGCAGGCCCTCCTGGTCGGGCAGCATCTCGCCCACGTGGATGCCGCCGTCGTCGATGCTGTACAGGCGCAACTCGTTCGAATGCATGCTCGCGCGCACCTTGACCACCGCCATCACGCGCAGCAGCCGGCTTGCGACCTCGATGTAGCGCTGGACGATGATCGCGTCGGTGAGGAACGCGGCGCCGTAAGGGCTGAAGCGCAGGTCGGTGTAGCGGTCTTCCAGTTCGGACGTCATCAGCACCGTCACGCCGGAACGCGCCAGCGCTCCGACCAGCCCCAGCAGCGACTCGCGGAAGTCGGCGCGGAAGGTCGGCGACAACGCCAGCTCGAAGCCGCTGAGCGAGTCGAGCACGACGCGGCTGGCCTTGAGCCGCCGCACCTCGGACAGGATCAGCAGCACGATCTCGTCGACCGACAGGTCCGGCTCGCGGCTCTCGATCAGGCCCACCCGGCCGCGCGCGATCAGGTCGACGAGCACCTGGTTGCGCGAACGGTCGGGGTGTTGCTCGAACGCTGCCACGACCCCGGTCTCGCCGACGCGGGCGCCTTCGGCCAGGAAGGCCGAGGCAAGGATGCTCTTGCCGGACCCCGAAGGCCCGGCCACCAGCAGCGAGTAGCCGCGCGGCAGGCCGCCGCCGAGCATGGCATCCAGTTCGGGCACGCCCATCAGCGCGCGCGCACCGATCGCGGCCTCGTCGGCCCGGGCGCTGCCCGCGGCGACCGCGGCCGCCGGCGCGAAGACACGGATGCCGGCGCGGTCGATGCGGAAGGTGTGCAGCCCCGGCAGGGTGGGCTGGCCGCGCATCTTCATGATCTCGATCTTGCGCACCATCGAGTTGCGCTGGACCGTCTGGCGCAGCCAGATCAGGCCGTCGGCCACCGTGAAGACCGGGTTCGCGTCGGTCTCGTCGAAGTATTCGCCGATCAGGAACGTGGTTGCCTGCCAGCTCGTCATCAGCATGCCAAGCTGCTGGACGAACTGCTGCAGGCCGATCGGCCGACTGCCGTCGACCGCGCTGGCAAAGATCACCGAGCGGAACGAGTCGACGAAGACCAACCGGGGGTTGTGGGTGGTGACTTCGTCGACGATGCGCCTGAGCACCCGGTCGAGGTCGCCGGTCATCGCTTCCTCGGACAGGTTGACGAAGCGCACGCTGTGGTTGATGGCCTCGGTGTCGAAGAAGTCGAACTGCTGCTGGTAGCGCAGCATCTTCAGCGGCGGCTCGCCCAGCACGGTGAAGTAGATCGCCGGGCGTTCGGGCGTGGCCAGCGCAAACATGACCTGGTGCGCGAGCGTGGTCTTGCCGCAGCCGGGCTGGCCGGCGATGAGGTTGAACGAGTACTCGGGCAGGCCGCCGCCGAGCACCTGGTCCAGCCCGGGGACTTGGGTGGCCAAGCGGTGGATGCTTACTTTGGTGGTCATGACGAGGGGTCCTGCGCAGGCGAGGCGGCCGATGAGTGAGACCAGACGGGAAGGAGCAGCCGTTCGGTGAGCGAAGCGCCGATCAGGCTGATGAGCAGCTCATGGAAGGCCTGGAAGAGCGCGCGGCCGCCCTCGGCCGCCTCCGCGGGCGTTTGCTGCGCGAGGGCGGCCCTCAGCGCGGTGGCATCGACGGTGCTGGAGACTCCCTGGTGGCCCATCAGCAACCACGGACGCGATGCCCCGGCGACCGTCAGGCTGCGGTCGTAGAGCGCGGCCACGCCGCGCTGGCCGATGATCGGGTGCAGCACCTGGACGATCTCGAGCCAGACCGCGCAGATCCGATCGGCGATCTGCTCGGAATCCGCACCATCGGGGGTCTGGCCGGCCAGCGGCCCGATCCAGTGTCGACCGTCTTCGCTTTCCATGGACATGAAGCGCAGGCCGCTCGGTGATTGGTCTTGGCCGATGGTACCCGGTGCACGAACCCGGCCCCGATCATGGCGAACTGCCGCGCAAGGCCTACGATGTCCGGTGGAGACCGGGCTTGCCGGTCGCGGAGAAAGCCTGCCATGCAAACCACCCGACTCGGCCGCACCGGGCTCGAAGTCTCGCGCCTGTGCCTGGGCTGCATGAGCTACGGCGTTCCCGAGCGTGGCAACCACCCCTGGACGCTGGGCGAGGCCGAGAGCCGGCCGTTCCTGAAGCGCGCGCTCGACCTCGGCATCAACTTCTTCGACACCGCCAACGTCTATTCCGACGGCACGAGCGAAGAGATCGTCGGCCGCGCGCTGCTGGACTACGCACCGCGCCACGAGGTGGTGATCGCGACCAAGGTGCAGGGCCGCATGCACCCGGGGCCGAACGGCGCGGGTCTGTCGCGCAAGGCGATCATGACCGAGATCGACGCGAGCCTGAAGCGCCTGGGCACCGACCACGTCGACCTGTACCAGATCCACCGCTGGGACGACCGGACGCCGATCGAGGAGACGATGGAAGCCCTGCACGACGTCGTCAAGGCCGGCAAGGCGCGCTACCTCGGCGCCTCGTCGATGTTTGCCTGGCAGTTCGCGCAGGCGCTCCACGTCGCCGAACGCCACGGCTGGACGAGGTTCTCGACGATGCAGAACTATGTGAACCTGCTGTACCGCGAAGAGGAACGCGAGATGCTGCCGCTGTGCCGGGCCGAGGGCATCGGCGTGATGCCGTGGAGCCCCTTGGCGCGCGGCCGGCTGACGCGCGACTGGGACGCGGCCAGTGCGCGCTCGGAGACCGACGAATTCGGGCGCAGCTTGTACGCGAAGACCGCCGATGCCGACCGCAAGGTGGTCGACGCGCTGGGGGCGGTCGCCACCCGGCTCGGCCTGCCCCGGGCGCAGGTCGCGCTCGCGTGGCTGCTGGGCAAGAGCGGGATCACCACGCCCATCGTCGGCGCGACGAAGCTGGCGCAGCTCGACGACGCCGTCGCGGCGCTGAACGTGCGCCTGGCGCCCGAGGACATCGCGGCGCTCGAGGCGCCGTATGTGCCTCACGCCGTGGTCGGCTTCTCCTGACGCGGCGCATCCCGGCCCGCGCCGATCGCGGCGTCGGGTTCCCCGACTGAGGACTCTCCTCCAAGGCGTCCGTCGCTGCCTTGCTTCGGCGGGCCGAGTCTTGATCGCGGCCGGCATGCCCAAACATGGGCGCGATGAGGGAACAAGCCATGACCGCCGTCCGACCCGCCGCCGTTGCCGGAACCTTCTATCCGGCCGATCCGTCCGTGCTGCGCCAGGCGCTGGCCGGCCACCTGGCGTCTGCCCCGGCGGCGGCCGCGGGTGACCGACCGCCCAAGCTGATCGTGGTGCCGCATGCCGGCTACGTCTATTCAGGCGACGTGGCCGCGCTGGCCTACGCGCCGCTGGCGCGCTGGCGCGGGCGCATCACCCGCGTGGTGCTGCTCGGCCCGGTGCACCGCGTGCCGGTGCGCGGGCTGGCCGCGCCCACGGTGGACGCCTTCGAGACCCCGCTCGGGCGCGTGCCGCTCGACCGCGCCGCGTTGACGGCGCTCGACGATCTGCGCCAGGTCGTCCGCTCCGACCTGGCGCATGCGCACGAGCATTCGCTCGAAGTGCAGCTGCCCTTCCTGCAGACCGTGCTCGGCGACGGCTTCACGCTCGTGCCGCTGGCGGTGGGCGATGCCAGCCCGGCCCAGGTGGCCGAGGTGCTGGAGCGGCTCTGGGGCGGCGACGAGACCCTGGTCGTGATCAGCTCCGACTTCTCGCATTACCTCTCGTACGACGCGGCGAAGGCGCGCGACGCCGCCACCGTGCAGCGCGTGCTGCAGTTCGCGACCGACCTCGAAGCGCACGAGGCCTGCGGTGCCGTGCCGCTGAACGGCGCGCTGCACGCGGCGCGGCGGCATGGGCTGGTGCCGCGGCTGCTCGGCCTGCGCAACTCGGCCGATGCGACTGGACTCGTGCGGCCGGACCGCAGCCGCGTCGTCGGCTACGGCGCGATCGCGTTCGACCGCGGCCCGGGGACCGTGCCCGAGGGCGACGAGGCCGCGCTCGGCCGCTCGCTCGTGGGCAGCGCGCGGCACACCATCGCCAGCGCGCTGGGCCTGGCGCCTGCCGCGGCCCCGAAGTTGCCGGATCACCCGGCGCTGCGCGCGCCGGGTGCGAGCTTCGTCACGCTGCACGGCGCCGACGGCCAGTTGCGCGGCTGCGTCGGCCGGCTCGAGGCGGTGCGTGCGCTGGGCGAGGACGTGCGCGCCAACGCGCTCGCCGCGGCCTTCGACGACCGGCGCTTCGCGCCATTGCGCGCCGTCGAGTGGGCCGGGCTGCAGGTCGAGGTCTCGGTGCTCGGCCGGTCCGAGCCGATCGCCGTGCGCAGCGAGGCCGAGGCGCTGGCGGCGCTGCGCCCCGGCGTCGACGGCGTGATCCTCGAATGGCGCAGCGCCCGCGCGACCTTCCTGCCCCAGGTCTGGCAGCAGCTGCCCGACGCCGGCGCCTTCATCGGCGCGCTCAAGCGCAAGGCCGGGCTGGCGGCGGACTTCTGGGCCGCCGACCTGCGCCTGTCTCGCTACCGCGTGCGCAGCTACGCCGACCACGACCTGGCGCTCGGATGAACGAGACCGACCGTCCCGACCTCGACGCCGGCTCGCCCGCACGCTGGTGGCATGCGCTGCCCGACGGCCGCATCCAGTGCGACCTGTGCCCGCGCGACTGCAAGCTGCACGAGGGCCAGCGCGGACTGTGCTTCGTGCGCCAGCGCGTCGGCGACGAAATGGTGCTCGCCACCTACGGGCGCAGCTCGGGCTTCTGCATCGACCCGATCGAGAAGAAGCCGCTGAACCATTTCCTGCCCGGCTCGAGCGTGTTCTCGTTCGGCACCGCCGGCTGCAACCTGGCCTGCAAGTTCTGCCAGAACTGGGACATCTCGAAGAGCCGCGAGATGGACCGCCTGCTGGACAAGGCTTCGCCCGAACGCATCGCCGAGGCGGCCCGGGCCAGCGGCGCGGCGAGCGTGGCCTTCACCTACAACGACCCGGTGATCTTCGCCGAATACGCGATGGACACCGCCGACGCCTGCCATGCGCTGGGCCTCAAGACGGTCGCGGTGACGGCGGGCTACATCCACCCCGTGCCGCGGCGCGAGTTCTTCGCCAGGATGGACGCCGCCAACGTCGACCTGAAGGCCTTCACCGACGAGTTCTACCAGCAGCAGACCGGCTCCCGGCTGGCGCCGGTGCTCGATACGCTGCAGCACATCCGCCACGAGACCGACTGCTGGCTCGAGATCACGACGCTGCTGATCCCGGGGTTGAACGACAGCGACGTCGAGCTCGACGCGATGACGCGCTGGATCGTCGACCACCTCGGGCCCGAGGTGCCGCTGCACTTCAGCGCCTTCCACCCCGACTACAAGATGGGCGACGTGCCGGCGACGCCCAAGTCCACGCTGACGCGCGCGCGCCGGATCGCGCTGTCCAACGGCCTGCGCCATGTCTACACCGGCAACGTGCACGACGCCGAGGGCGGCACGACGTTCTGCCCCGGCTGTGCCGAGCCGCTGATCGAACGCGACTGGCACGCGGTGCTGCACTACGCGCTCGACGCGCAGGGGGCTTGCCCGCATTGCGGCACGCGCGTCGCCGGGCGCTTCGCCCCCAGGTTCGAGCGCGGCTTCGGTCGCCGGCGCATTCCGATGCGGGTCTCGGCCGCGTAGCGCCGGGCGCCGCCCCGGTCACGGCGCCGGCGCGATGCTCGGCGACGCTGCTTCCAGCTTCGTCAAGCGGCGTTTCGGGACGGCGCCCAGCAGACGTGCGACCGGCCTCGACCAGATCCCCGAAGCGCTGGTGCCGCTGCTGCTGCTGCAAGCGAGGCTGGGGCCGAGATGGACGCAGATCGCTGTCGTCACGCCGGTCTTCTTCGCGCTGGAGATCCCGCTTGCGTGGCTGTCCCACCGCTGGGGCTGCGCGACCCGCCGTACCGAAGCGGCGCTGCGCCGGTGGTGCGCCGATCGGGCCGGCGCGTCAGCCCAGCGTGTCCAGCAGCGAGCCGGTCATCCGGTCGCCGGTACGGAACACGGCCAGGTTCGCGAGGAACGAGTTCTTCGCCTGCAGCAGGCCGACCATGTCGGTCTCGGGCGCGTTGCCCGGCATCGCGGCCCGCGTCAGGCTCGCCGTGGTGCCCCCGTCGACGAGCGGCGTCTGGACCGCCTGCTGGCGCCGGTAGCCGGTCGTGCCCAGGTTCGCGATGTTCTGCGCCGCTGCGTCGAGCGCGGTCTGCGCGGCGTTCATTCCGGACAGCGCGATGGCAGAAGGGGAGTTCATGGGCGGTGCTTCGTTGCTGGCCGCCAGCCTAGCGCGTCCGGGCCGGATCGTGCGCACCGCCGCTGGGCACCACTGTCGGCATGGGCGAAGAATTCACGTTCGTCGTGCCTCGTCTCAATAGTGAATGGCGTTCGGCGCGCCGCCACCGACCGCGATCGCGTCGCCGTTGATCGCGCTCGACCGGGGCGAGCAGAGGAAGGCCACGACCTGCGCCACCTCGACGGCGTCGATCAGGCGGCGGATCGAATTGCCCGCGGCCATCGCGTCCTCCACCGCCTGCGCCGGCACGCCCTGTGCCGCGGCCCGTGCGGCGACGAGCGCTGCGGTGCGCTCGGTGCGCGTGATGCCCGGGTGCACCACCGTGACGTTGATGCCCGACGGGCCGAGCTCGTCGGCCAGGTTCTTCGTCAGCGCCGCGACCGCGACGTTGCGGATGCTGCCGACCGTGCTGCCGGTCTGGCGCGCGGCCAGCCCGCTGACGTTGACGATGCGGCCCCAGCCCTTGGCCTGCATGCCGGGCACGACCTCGCGCGCGCAGCGGAGGTAGCCCATCACCTTGGTGTCGAGCTCGGCGTGGAAGTGCGCGCCGGTGATCTGGGACCTGCTCGTCGTCGGTCGTGTCGGCGCTGATGCCGACGACGGTGCGCCCCGTCTCGGCCGACAGCTCGGCGGCGGCGGCGGCCAGCGTCCGAGCGTCGCGCGCGAGCAGCGCCACGTCCACGCCTTCCTGCGCGAGCGCGCGCCCGATCGCCTTGCCGATGCCCCGGCTGCCGCCGGTGACGAGTGCGCGCTTGCCTTCGAGCTGCAGGTCCATCGATGCCTCCGATCGTCGCGAGCGGCGATGGTAGCGAGCGCGTCGCGACGGCCCGTCCCGCAGGCGACAGCTGCGCTGCGGCCGAACTGCGACGATGATGTCCGCACCCGCCATGGACTTCTCGCCGTCCCCCACCAGCCAGGCGCTGCAGGCGCAGCTGCAGCGTTTCATGGACGACCTGGTGCTGCCGTCGCTGCCCGACTGGCACCGCTGGGCCGACGCCGGCGCATACCCGCTCGACGTGATCGAGCCGCTCAAGGCCCGGGCCCGCGCGGCCGCGCTCTGGAATCTGTTCCTGCCGTCGCTGCGCGGCGACCAGCCGGGCACGCGGCTCGATCATCTGGACTACGCGCCGCTGGCCGAGACGATGGGCCGCGTGCCCTGGGCGGCCGAGGTCTTCAACTGCAGCGCGCCTGACAGCGGCAACATCGAGCTGCTGCAACGGTTCGCGACGCCGGCGCAGCGCGAGCGCTGGCTCGATCCGCTGCTGCGCGGCGAGATCCGATCCTGCTTCGCGATGAGCGAGCCCGACATCGCGTCGTCCGACCCGACCCAGCTGCGCACCAGCATCCGGCGCGACGGTGAGGGCTTCGTGATCAACGGCCGCAAGTGGTTCATCACCGGCGCGGCGCATCCGCTGTGCCGCGTCGCGCTCGTGATCGGGCGCCGCGGCGCGGCCGAGGGCGACGACGCGCACCACAGCCATTCGATCGTGATGGCGCCGATGGACGCGCCCGGGCTCGTCGTCGAACGCAACATTCCGGTGCTCGACCACCAGGCGCTCGAGGGCCATTGCGAGATCGTGCTGCGCGACGTGCGCGTGCCGGCCGACCACCTGCTCGGCGCCGAAGGCGAGGGCTTCGCGATGGCGCAGGCGCGCCTCGGGCCCGGCCGCGTGCACCACGCGATGCGCAGCATCGGCCAGTGCGAGCTGGCGCTCGAGCTGATGTGCGAACGCGCGCTCGAACGCCGTGCGTTCGGCGGCCGCATCGGCGACTTCGCCAACGTGCAGGACTGGATCGCGCATTCGCGGCTCGAGATCGACCAGGCGCGGCTGCTCGTGCTGCGCGCGGCCTGGCGGCTCGACCGCGAGGGCAACGCCGCCGCGCGCACCGATGCGGCGGCGATCAAGCTCGTCACCGCACAGCTGCAGACGCGCGTGCTCGACCGCGCGATCCAGGTCTTCGGCGCGATGGGCCTGTCGCCCGACACGCCGCTGGCACGGCTGTGGAGCTGGGGTCGCGCATTGCGCCTGCTCGACGGGCCCGACGAGGTGCACCTGCGCAGCGTCGCGCGCGCCGAACTCGCGCGCGCCAAGGCGCGCGGCGCGGCGAATGCGCTGCAGCTGCGGCGCTGGCTGCCGCCGGCGGCGGACTGAAAGCAGCCGATCCCAGGCCGCGCTCAGGACGCGGCCGAGGTCGCGACCCGGTTCGACGGCCGGGCCGGCACCTGTTCGGCGACGTGGATCCCGCGCCGGTCCACCGTGACCCGGGTGCCGGGGACGACCGGGCTCGCCTGCGTGAAGCGGCGTTCGCTGCCGTCGTCCATCCGGACCACCATCTCGTAGACGGTCTCGGCGCGCTGGCGCTTCTCGATCTCGTTGCCCGCCACGCCGCCGCCGACGGCGCCGAGCAGGGTCAGCGCGGTCTTGCCGCTGCCGCCGCCCATCTGGTGTCCGACGACGCCACCGAGCACGCCGCCGACGACCGCGCCGAGGCCGGTGCCCTGGCCCTGGCGTCGGACGGCGTGGACGCCTTCGACCACGCCGCAGTCGCCGCACAGGCTCACGGTCCGGACGCGCCGGCTGCGCTCGGCCGGCGCTGCCGGTTCACGGCTGGGCAGCGGCGCGGTCTCGGTGCCGGTTCGGGCCACGCTCGCTTGCGCGGGGACGGATGTCGAGGCTGCGACGCTGGTCGACGATGCGGCTTCGGGTGGTCCAGGTGGCGCATGCAGCATCAGTCCGGCCGCGAAGCCGATGCTGGCCAGCCCGAGCCCGGCCGCCGCGACGAGCGCCTGGCGGGGCCGGGGGGGCCGGGTGAATGGTTCGCTGTTCGGTCCGGACATCGATGCACTCCAGGGCTGGTAAGGCTCGCAACGTGGCGAGCTCGCCGAGGATGTCCGTTCGCGCGCGGGCGCGGTAACGAACTGCAGCGCGGCCGGGCGCGGATCCGGCGGCGGTCGGCAGGCAGCCGGCGTCTTCGCCGCGAGGGTGCCGGTAGCATTCGCTCGCCAAATCGCGAGCTCCGAAGCAGGTTCGTCGTCGAGGTCGTGGCCGCCCGCCCGCGGGCCCGGCCGCGCGACCCGGTCACTGCGGCGCGGCGCCCGCCGAAGCCTCGGCTCAGGCCGCGTCTGCCATCGCGGCGGGCCGGTGCGTCGCCGGGCCAGCGCGTTCACGAAACAGGTGGCGCGGTGCCTCGCACTCAGAGTGCAGCAGCCGGTCGTATTCGTCCTTGACCACGCCGTAGCATTCGCAGGCGCTGCGCTCGAGGCCCTTGCGGCCGAGCACGGAGATGCGGCCGCGCGCATAGCGGATCAGCCCGGCGTTCTGCAGCCGGATCGCCGCCTCGGTCACGCCCTCGCGCCGCACGCCCAGGTTGTGCGCGATGAGTTCCTGCGTCATCGCGAGGGTGTCGCCGGGCAGACGGTCCATGCAGAGCAGCAGCCAGCGGCAGAGTTGCTGATCGATCGAATGGAAGCGGTTGCAGACGGCCGTCTGACCGATCTGCACGAGCTTCGCCTGCGCAAAGCGCAGCAACAGATGCCGGATCGGCACGGAACGCTCGAACTCGTCGCGGACGAATTCGGCCGTCGATCGATAGCCCTGACCGGCAACGAGCACGGCGGCCCGCTGCGGCGTCGAGTCACCGCCCATGACCGGCGCGAGGCCGACCATGCCCTCGGTGCCGACGACGGCGATCTCGGCGCTATGGCCGCTCTCCGTCAGGTACAGCAGCGAGACGACGGCGGTCGTCGGGAACCAGACGTAGGGCTGTGCCGCCCCCGCTTCGGCCAGGGTGTGCCCGAGCGGCATCTCGATGAACTCGAGCCGCGCGCGCCAGCGCCGCCAATCGGTGTCGGGCAGCGCAGCGAGCAAGCGGTTCTGCAACGGGTCGCTCTGCAGGTTCATGGCGGTTCCCCATGCCAGGCCCATGCCCGACCGCACGGTTCTAAGGCCGGGGTGATGAATCCTCGTTGCGATCGATCAACGGCCGGGGTCATATCTGTTCGCTGGCGCACAGACCCCCGGGAGCGCCGGACTCAAGCTTCGCAGCGCATTTCTGTCGCTTTGAACAACATTCTTTTACGTACCGGAGATTTGCCATGTTTATGCGCTTCACCCTTGCCGTCGCTGCCGCGGCCGCTTCGCTGGTCATGGTTGCCGGATCCGGCTGCGCCGTCGCTCGCGACCAGCAGTCCGTCGGGGAGTACGTCGACGACGCCACGATCACGACCCAGATCAAGAGCCGCTTCGTCAAGAACGAGGTCGTCGCTGCGTCCAGCATCAGCGTCGAGACGCTGAATGGCACCGTGATCCTGTCCGGCTTCGCCAAGAACGCCGCCGAGAAGAGCACCGCCGAGGCCATCGCGCGCGACGTCAACGGGGTCAAGGCCGTCAAGAACTCGATCGTCGTCCGGCCTTGAGTTCAGGTGCAGGCACCCGTGCCTGCTCGATACACCACCGCAGGAGATCAACATGAACTGGGACCAGATCAAGGGCAACTGGAAGCAAGTCACCGGCAAGGCCAAGGAGCAGTGGGGCAAGCTCACCGACGACGACCTCGATGTCGTCGCCGGGCGTCGCGACCAGTTGGCCGGCAAGATCCAGGAGCGCTACGGCATCGCCAAGGACGAGGCCGAACGCCAGTTGGCCGATTGGGAGAAGAAGGCCTCGGATTCGTGGTTCACGAAGGACAAGAAGTAGATCCGCAACCTCGTCGACGCCTGGCCGCCCGGCTGGGCGTTCGAGGCCGGCCCGCCAGCGCCCAGGAGATTTCAAATGCTCGAAACCATTGCCGTCATCCTCATCGTCCTGTGGCTGCTCGGCCTCGTCACGTCGTACACGATGGGTGGAATGATCCACATCCTGCTGGTCATCGCGGTCGTGGTGATCCTCATCCGTGTCATTCAGGGGCGGCGGCTGTAGCCTCGGCTCGGCGCGCCGAAGGAGTCGAGCGAAATGAACGCAGCCAAGATTGCCGGAATCGTCCTGATCGTCGCCGGCGTGCTGGGCCTCGTGTACGGTGGCTTCAGCTACACGAAGGAGACGCACCAGGCGAAGGTCGGTCCGATCGAGCTCTCGGTGAAGGAAAAGCAGGACGTCAACATCCCGATGTGGGCCGGCATCGGTGCCATCGTCGTCGGTGGACTGCTGTTCGTCTTCGGCAAGGGCTCATAGTGACCGCGGCGGGCCGCCGAGCATGAAGGCCGGTACGGGTGTCCCTGGAGTGCTCGGCGCCCGGCTCGTTCCTCTGTTCTGCGCGCTGCTGATCGCGGGCTGTGCGCCGATCCAGCGCGCACCCGGGCTTGCGCCAGAAGTCGCAGCCCCGCGCGAGGCGCCGGCCGTGGCGGCACCGTCCGGCTCGACCGCCTCGGTCGAGCCGAGCGGGACGTCCGCCGCGCCACCGCCCGCGCTGGCGCAGGCGCCGATGGCAGCGCGTGAACCGGTCATGGCCGAGGCCCAGGTCGCGCGTGCCGCGCCAGTCCAGCCAAGCCCCCGCGCGCAAGCCAGGCCCCGGGTCGTTGCGTCTGCGCCCACGGCCGTCAAGGCGCCGGCAGCGCCCATGGCCGCTGCGCCGGCCGCGAAGACGCAGGCGCCGGCCTTGGCAAAGCCGGCCGGACCGCCGCCGCTGGACATCAAGTCGCTCGAGGCCCGTCTCAAGGAGACGAAGGCGATCGGTGTGTTCACCAAGCTCACGCTCAAGAACCAGGTCGACGACCTGCTCGAGCGCTTCCGCGAGTTCTACCGGGGGCAGCTGAAGACCTCGCTCGCTTCGCTGCGCCAGTCGTACGATCTGCTCGTGCTGAAGGTGCTCGCGCTGCTGCAGGACACGGACCCGTCGCTGGCCGGCGCGATCGCGGCCTCGCGTGAATCCATGTGGAGCATGCTGTCGAACCCCGACAAGTTCTCGGCGATCAAGTAGCGACCTCGGAGAGCCCTGCCGTGAGCCATCGCATCAGAACCTGGTCCGTCGTCGTTCTGTCGACGCTGGTGCTTGCCCTGCCGTCCCGCGCTGCCGGCGACGCCGAACTGCTCAAGGACCTGACGTCGGTGATCGCGCTGCTGGGCCTGCCCTGCGGGCAGGTGGTCAGCGCCGTGACGCTGGGCGACAACGACCACGTCGCGACCTGCCAGGACGGACACCGCTACCGCGTCTTCGTCAACGCCGAGGGCCGCGTCGTCGCGCAGAAGCAGTAGGCCGCGCGCACGAAGGTTTGCACGGGATTGCCGGCCTCTGATGCCGACTTGCGATCGATCGAATAGGAATGAGCAGCCGCTTGCGGCCCGTTTCGGCCGGATGGAC
>MEGM01000075.1:18149-40558 GCA_001725505.1 Rubrivivax sp. SCN 70-15
CGGGCCAGGGCCGTAGCGCACTGCTCCCCCCAGCCCCCTCCGAGAGGGGGCGCCAGCATGACTGTCGGGCCGGCCTTCCGGCCGGAGCGTCCTTCAAGGCGCTGCGCGTAGCCACAGTGCCGCCTGGCTCGAGAGTGGGTCGGCCCAGGGCCGACTCGTCATCCAAGCTGGAGCCCCCTCGCGGAGGGGGCGCGGGGGAGCGGTGCAAAGGGCCGTGAGCCGGCACAGGGGGTCTTCTCGACGATCGATCGCGAGTTCGTATGAGGCTGCGCCGCGGCGCTGTCGTAGCGGTTGGCGAGCACGCCCAGGCCGTCGATCTCGACCTCGACCTCGCTGCCGGGACGCATCGGCAGGCTGCCCACCGAGGTGCCGCAGAGAACCACGTCACCCGGCTCGAGCGTCATGTCGTGCGACAGCCGCGACAGCAGTTCGTCGGGCGCGAAGATCATGTCGGCGAGCGGGTAATGCTGGCGCTCGCGGCCGTTGACGCGCGTATGCACCGACGCGCCGGTCCAGTCGAACGCGGTGTCGATCCAGGGCCCGAGCACGCCGAAGGAGTCGAAGCTCTTCGCGCGCGACCACTGGGCGAAGCTCGGGTCGCGGGTGATCAGCTCCATCGCGGTGACGTCGTTGGCGATCGTGCAGCCGAGCAGATGGGCGCGCACCTGCGCCGGTGGCAGCGCGCGCATCGTGCGCCCGACGACGAGCGCGAGCTCGCCCTCGTAGAAGACCGCGCCGTCGTAGCTCGTCGGCCTGAGCACCGGCTGGCGGTGTGCCGCCAGGCTGCTCGGCGCGCGCAGCGCGTACAGCGGTTCGGTGGGAATCGCCTGCTGCTGCTTCGCGGCGAGGGCGTGGAAGTTCTTCCACAGCGCGATCACCTTGGACGGCTGCACCGGGGGCAGCCATTCGATCGAGGCCAGCGCGACGGCGTCGCCCCGATCGTTCCAGGCCCCGAAGGGCGTGCCCTCGACAGGCTGCGCCCCCTCGCCTTCGACATGGGCATACACGGCGCGACCGTCGCGGTCGCGAAATCGGATCCATCGCATGCCGTGATGCTACCGGGACTGCGGCGGCCCGGTCACCGGAAGCCGCCGCTGGGCGCGTCCGTCCGCGCCCGGCGCGGCGGCCGGGCACCCGGGCCTCACTTCACCCGCTTGGCCGCTTCCTCGACGATGCTGAGGTCGGTGTGCGACTTGACGTCGAACCTGGTCTTCAGCAGGCCGAGCTGGTGCTGCAGGTCGACGTTGGCCTGCAGCGCGTTCAGGTCGGGCACCAGGTTCGGGTCGCGGTAGTAGTCGCCCTCCTGGCCCTTCTTGAGGAACAGCCAGCTGTCGAACGACGCCGCCGGGCGCTTGCTCACGCGCGCCGCGATCTCGACCGCTTCCTTGTGGTTCTTCGGGTCCAACCACCAGTGCACGGCACGGATCGCGTCCTCCATGAAGTCTTCCATCGCGGCGCGGTTCTTCTGCAGGAAGCCCGCGCGCGCGACCCAGACGATCATCTGCGTGCGCCCGACCGCCTCCTTCTGCGTGAACAGGACCCGCGATTCCTCGCGCAGCTTCGGGTTGAACGAGAACGGCACGACGCCGGGAATCGCGTCGACCTTCTTCTGCGACAGCATCGCGTACATGTTCGGGAACGCCGCCTCGACGACGGAGACATCCTTGCGGTCGTCGAGCCCGTTCTTGCGCAGCATCGCGCGCATCACGATGTCGACGGCGCTGCCCGCCGCGTTCGTCGCGACGACCTTGCCCTTCAGGTCCTTGACGGTCTTGATCGGGCCGTCCTTGAGCACGAAGAACTCGTCCGAGTAGTAGCCGTCGACGCCGTCCTGGAACTCGTCGGCGATCACGCGCAGGTCGTCCATGCCGGCGTTCTCGACGGCGAGCGGGAGCGACGAGAACGCGAGGTCGGCGATGTCGAGCTCGTTGTTCGCGAGCGCGGTGATCTGCGGCGGCGTGCCCTTGTACTGGGTGACCTCGAGCGTGTAGGACTTGCCCATGTGGCGGGCGAGGCCGGGCTTCTCGAACAGGATCGAGGCCCAGTTCGCGACCGGCACCACGTAGGCCATCCGGATCTTGACCGGCTCGGCCGCCGTGGCCGAGACGCAGAACGCCGCTGCGGCGAGCATGGGAGAGATGAACTTGAGAAAACGCATCTGACGCTCCTTCCTGAAATGAACCCTGGGTCCCCTTCGTCGCGGTGGCGTGTCCCCTTCGCCACCTGCGCACCCCTTGCGTCACCGGCTACACGGTGGGCGGCGCCAAGGCCTCCTGGTGCCAGCTCAGCAGCCGGCGCCGCGCGACGGCCATCAGCTTGACGAGCAGGTAGCCGACGGCGGCGATCTCGACGATGCCGGCGAAGACCCCGGGCGAGTCCGCGAAGCGCGATGCGGTGAGCATCGCGCCGCCCAGGCCGACGCCGCCCATCATCATCTCGGCGACGATGCAGACGATGAGCGAGATCGGCAGCGCGACCTGCAGCCCGGTCATGATCCTGGGCAGCGCGGCGGGCAGGATGATCTCGCGCAGCAGGTCGCGCTCGCGCGCGCCGAGGTTGCGCGCCGACCAGAGCAGTTCCTTCTCGACCCCGGCGGTGCCGACGATCGCGGCGGTCAGCACCGGGAAGGTCGCGTCGAGCACGACCATCGTGATCTTCGAGACGTCGTGGAACCCGAGCCACAGCGTCACGATCGGCAGGAACGCGATCTTCGGCATCGGGAAGCCGACCGAGACGATCGGGTCGAAGAACCAGTTCACCGCGCGGTGGCGCGCCATCAGGATGCCGAGCGGAACGCCGATCGCGGTGGCGATCGCGAAGCCGGTGAGCGAACGGTAGAGCGTCAGGCCGATGTTCTGCGCCAGGTCGCCGCTGGCGGCATCGCTCGCGATGCGCGCCAGCACCACGCTCAGTCGCGGCAGCATGAACGGCGTGACCAGGCCGCTGCGCGCGGTCAGCTCCCACGCGAGGGCGAACGCGGTCACCGAGAGCCAGGGCGCGATGCGCCAGATCATTCGCGCCATCGCAGCACTCGGCGCTCGAGCCTCTGGTAGAGGCGGTCGGCGAAGAAGCCGAGGAAGGCGACCGTCAGCACCGCCGCGAACATCGCGTCGTAGACGCCGCCGTCGCCGAGAAAGCCGATCAGATGGCCCAGGCCGGTGCGCGCGACGAGCAGTTCGGAGCTGACGAGCAGCACGAACGACAGCGCGAGCGCGGTGCGCACGCCGTTCAGCAGCTCGGGCAGCGCGCTCGGCACGACCACGTCCCAAAGCACGCGCAGGCGGCTCGCCCCCATGCTGCGCGCCGACCAGACGAGCACCTGGTCGCTCGAGCGCGCGCCGTTGAACGCGCCGAGCGTCACCGGCAGCATGCAGCCGAGGAAGATCAGCAGGATCTTCGAGCCGTCGCCGAAGCCGAGCCAGACCGCGGTGACCGGGATCAGCGCGGACTTGGGCATCGGGTACAGCATCTCGACGAGCGGGCTCGCGAGCGCGTTGACGGGGCGGTACCAGGCCATCGCGATGCCGAGCACCGCGCCGACGACGACCGCGAGCGCCAGCCCGGCGCCGGCTCGGTACAGCGAGACGGCGGTGTTCAGCCAGAGGTCGCCGCTCTTCATCAGGCCGAACCAGGCCCGGACGACGTCGACCAGCGACGGCAGCACCGAGTCCGACACGAGCCCGAACCGGACCACCGCCTCCCAGGCCGCGGCCAGGATCAGCAGCGGCGCATAGCGGACGAGCGCGGCCTTCACGCGCCGCGCCTGCGCTCGACGGCGAGCGCCTCGTCGCGCACCAGGCCCCAGATCTCGTCGACCTTGTCGAGGAAGGGGCGGGACTTCGCGACGTCCGGGTCGGCGTGGTCGACGCCGGTCTCGATGATCGCCTTCACGCGGCCGGGCCGCGCCGACATCACGACGACGCGCTGCGCCAGGTAGACGGCCTCGTGCACGTCGTGCGTGACGAAGACGACGGTCTTCGGCGAACGCCGCCAGATCGTCAGCAGCTCGGTCTGCATCAGGCTGCGCGTCTGCGCGTCGAGCGCGCCGAAGGGCTCGTCCATGAGCAGGATCTCGGGGTCGATCGCGAGCGTGCGCGCGATCGCGGCGCGCTGCTTCATCCCGCCGGAGAGCTGCGACGGCAGGCTGTCCTCGAACCCGTTCAGCCCCACCATATCGATGTAGGCCTGCGCGCGGCGCTCGCGCTCGGCGCGCTCGACGCCGAGTTTTTCGAGGCCATAGAGCACGTTCGCGCGCACCGTCTTCCACGGAAATAGCGCGAAGTGCTGGAACACGATGCCGCGGTCGGGCCCGGGGCCGCCGACCGGCCTGCCGTCGACGAGGATCTGGCCGAAGCGCGTCGGCATGAAGCCGCCGACGAGGTAGAGCAGGGTCGACTTGCCGCAGCCCGACGGGCCGAGCAGCGCGATGAACTCCTGCGCGCGCACCTCGAGCGAGATGTCGTCGAGCGCGAGCACCTCGCGCCCGCGCGGGGGGCGGTAGGTGTGGCTCACCCGGTCGATGACGATCTGCGACCCGGCGGGGTTCGGCGACGTTGCCATCAGCGCGCCACCCGGGAGAAGTGGCCGCCGGCCGTGCCGGCCATCGTGGGAAGGTTCATGTTCATGTGGATTCGAGGTCTGCGGCCGGGCGTGGCGATCAGGCCGCCCGTGGCGCGAACAGCGTGGGGTCGTCGCGGATGACCTTCGCGGTGCGTTCGAAATGCGCGCGCAGCAGGGCGACCGCGTCGTCGGCGCGGCCTTCGATCGCGGCTTCCATCAACTGCTGGTGCTCGGTCTTGACGCCGCGCTTGGCGAAGGCGCGCGGCGCCGAAAGCCGGCGGTAGCGGTAGTGCTGGTCGGCGAGCTGGTCGCAGAACGACAGCAGCCAGCGCGAGCCGCAACCCGCGATCAGCGCGCGGTGGAACGCGCGGTGGCGCGGCTCCCAGTCCGGGTTGTCCTCGAAGCGGCTGTCCGAGAGCGAGCGCGGCGTGCGCGCGAGCCGGTGGTGCGCGAGAACGAGCGCCTCCTCCCATTCGGTCGTGCGCGCCGCGATCGACTCGCGCAGCGCGATCTCCTCGAGCCAGCAGCGCGTCTTCGTGATCTCCTGCAGGTCGGCCGCGCCGATGCCGGCGACGAGGAAGCCGCGCTGCTCGCGCCGCTCGACCAGACCGTCGGAGACGAGCCGGTTCAGCGCCTCGCGCAGCGGTGTCGCGCTCGCGCCGTAGCGCTCGGCGAGGGCCTCGATCGCGAGCTTGCTGCCAGGCTCCAGATCGCCGCCGACGATGTCCGCGCGCAGCAGGTCGTAGAGATTGGTCGCCCGTGTCGCGGTGCCGTCGACGCTGACGATTGCGGGGGTGCGTGCCATCGGATCGGAATATACGATGGCATCCGAAATGGTCAAGTTGGGACAAACCTCTTGTCGGGTGACGTTTTATATACAAAAATGAGTTCGTCTTCGACTTCGATCCATCCCATGCCGGCGCTGACCCTCGCACAAGCACGCATCGTCATCGACGCCGCGCTCGCTGCCGCGCGGCGGCAGGGCTTCAAGCCGATGGCGGTCGTCGTCGTCGATGCGGCGGCGCAGGTCGTCGCCTCGGCGCGCGAGGACGGCGCGAGCGCGCTGCGCCTGGACATCGCGCTGGGCAAGGCCGCGGCCGGCATCGGCATGGGCGCGAACAGCCGCCTGCTCGCCCAGCGGGCAAAGGACCTGCCGGCGTTCTTCGGCGCGATCGCGTCGGTGGCGCAGCAGAAGTTCGTGCCGCAGACCGGCGCGCTGCTGATCACCGATGCCGACGGCGCGGTGCTCGGTGCGGCGGGCGCTTCCGGCGGCAGCGGCGACGAGGACGAGCAGATCTGCATGGCCGGCATCGCCGCCGCCGGGCTGACGCACGCGTGAAGCTCGCTCCGGCCTGCGCCTGCGGCATCGACGTGCATGCGCACGTCGTGCCCGAGCGCTTCCCGCCCTACCTCGGCCGCGGCACGCCGTCGCCCTGGCCCGAGACCGCGCCGGCACCCGACGCGAACGGCCTGTGCCACCGGCACGTGCTCGTCGGCGGCAAGCATTACCGGACGGTGTCCGAGAAATGCTGGTCGGCGCCGCGGCGGCTCGCGGACTTCGGCGCCATGGGCCTGGCGCACCAGGTGCTCTCGCCGATGCCCGAGCTGCTGTCGTACTGGCTGGCCCTCGCCGACGCGCAGGGCCTGATCCGCTTCCTCAACGAGCAGACCGCCGCGATCTGCGCCGACTCGGGCGGGCGCTTGCTCGGCCTCGCTGCGGTGCCGCTGCAGGACGTCGACGTGGCGATCGCCGAGCTGCGCCACGCGGTCGAGGCGCTCGGCCTGGTCGGCGTCGAGCTCGGCAGCAACGTCAACGGACGGCCGCTCGGCGACCCGCACTTCGAACCCTTCTTCGCCGCCTGCGTCGCGCTCGACGTGCCGGTGTTCGTGCATGCGCTCAAGCCCGCCGGGATGGACCGGCTCGTCGGGCCCGCGGCGCTGCAGCAGGTGCTGGCCTACCCGACCGACGTCGGCCTCGCGGCGGCCTCGGTGATCACCGGCGGGCTGCTGCTGCGACAGCCGACGCTGCGCATCGCGTTCAGCCACGGCGGCGGCACGCTGGCGATGCTGCTGCCGCGGCTGCAGCAGGGCTGGCAGGTCTTTCCGGCGCTGGCCGGGAGCATCGAGCAGGCACCACGCGAACAGGCGCGGCGCATGTTCTTCGACACACTGGTGTTCGACGCGCCGACGCTGCGCCACCTCGTCGACAGCTTCGGTGCGACGCAGCTGATGCTCGGCACCGACCACCCGTTCAACTTCCACGAGCGCCAGCCGGTCGGGCGCCTGGCCGAGGCCGGCTTCGACACCACGACACGCGACGCGCTCGCCTTCGGCAATGCGCGCCGCTTCCTCGGCCGGCGCAGCGCCGCCGCCTGGCAGGAGACTGCATGAAATCACCCTGGGTCCAGAACCTGCGCAGCGTCGCCTTCGACGTCCCCGACCTGGCCGCGGCCGAGACCTTCTACACGCGCATCTGGCGGCTCGAGGTCGCGGCACGCGCGCCGGGCATCGTCTGTTTTCGCGGCAGCGGTGCCGACCACCACCTGCTCGCGCTGCACGAGCGCGAAGGCGCGCCGCGGCTGCGCCAGGTGACGCTGCGCGCGCGCAACGCCGCGGCGCTCGACGCGATCGCCGCCGCCGTGCCGGCCGCCGGCGGCCGCGTCGAATCGCGCGGCGCGGCGCGCGACCCGGCCGGTGGCGATTCGCTCGTCGTCGTCGACGCCGACGGTCGGCGCTTCGAGGTCGTGCACGGCGACCTGCGCCGCGCGGCCGACGAGCCGCCGCCGGCCGACCAGCCGGTGCGTCTGGCCCACGCGGTGCTCAACAGCCATGCGGTCGAGGCGACGCGCGCCTTCCTGGAGCGCGTGCTCGGCTTCGTGCTCGCCGACCGGACCCGGATCATGGCCTTCATGAACTGCGACCTGGACCATCACAGCCTCGCGCTCGGTGACACCGACAACGACGCGCTGAACCACGTCGCCTTCCTGATGCCGACGCTGGACGCGGTGATGCGCGGCGGTGGCCGGATGAAGGACGCCGGCCACGCGATCGAGTGGGGCCCGGGACGCCACGGCCCGGGCGACAACGCGTTCAACTACTTCGTCGACCCGTTCGGCATCGTCATCGAGTACACCGCCGAGGTCGAACAGATCGACGACGGCTACGCGGTCGGCGGCCCGTCGGACTGGACCTGGCCGCCCGGCCGCGTCGACCAATGGGGCATCTCCGCCCCGCCCAGCGCGCGCCTGAAAGAGGCGCAGCGGGCCGTCCTGTTCGCCCCTACGCTCTGAGGAAGCACGCCATGCGTTTCACCACCTACCTGCGCGACGGCCAGCCGCGCCTGGCCGTCGTCGACGGCGATGCCGCGATCGACCTCGCCGCCGACCTGCGCGCCGAGCTCGGNNCGGGCACGACCTGCTCGCCGCCGGCCGCGCCGCGATCGCCTCTGGCGCGCCGCGCCTGCCGCTCGCGTCGCTGAAGCTCGCGCCGCTCGTTCCCGAGCCCGGCAAGATCGTCTGCCTGGGCCTGAACTACTTCGACCACGCGAAGGAGGGCGGGCGCGAGAAGCCCGATTACCCCTGGTTCTTCTTCCGCGGCAAGAGCTCGCTCGTCGCGCACGGCGCGCCGGCGCTGCTGCCCAGGGTGTCGGGCAAGTTCGACTACGAGGCCGAGATGGCGGTGGTCATCGGCCGCACCGTGCCGCGCCATGTGGCGCAGGACGATGCGCTGCAGTATGTCTTCGGCTACAGCTGCTTCAACGACATGTCGGTGCGTGACTATCAGAAGCGCACGCCGCAGTGGACGATCGGCAAGAACTTCGACGCCACCGGCGGCTTCGGGCCGGTGCTGGTGACGGCCGACGAGCTCGCACCCGGCGCGACCGGCCTGCGCATCCGCAGCCTCCTCAACGGCCAGGTGATGCAGGACGCCGACACGAGCGACATGATCTTCAGCGTCGCCGAGACGATCCACCTGCTCGCGCAATGCATGACGCTCGAGCCGGGCGACGTGCTCGTGATGGGCACGCCGGCCGGCGTGGGCCAGGCGCGCACGCCGCCGGTGTGGATGAAGGCCGGCGACACGATCGAGATCGAGATCGAGAAGATCGGCACGCTGAGCAACCCGGTCGTCGCCGAGGCCGGCTGATGGCGACGCCCTACGACGTCGCGATCGTCGGCCTCGGGCCGGCCGGTGTCGTCGCCGCGGCCTTGCTCGGCCAGGCCGGGCTGAAGGTGCATGTCTGCGACCGCATGGACGCGGTCCACGAGATCCCGCGCGCGATCGCGCTCGACCACGAGATCCTGCGCGTGTTCCAGCAGATCGGCGTCGTCGATGCGGTGGCCGAGCACTGCGAGCCGTTCACACCCTCGGAGTACTTCGGCGTCGACGGCCAGCTGATCCGGCGCATGACGATGGTCGCTCCGCCCTATCCGCAGGGCCACACGCCGTCGATCGTCTTCACCCAGCCACCGGTCGAGCGCCTGCTGCGCGCGCGCGTCGCAAGGCTTTCCAACGTGACGGTGGCGCTGGCCACCGAAGCGACCTCGCTGGCGCAGGACGCCGACGGCGCGACGCTGATGCTGCGCCGCGCGAACGGCGACGAGGAAGCGCTGCGCGCGCGCTGGGTCATCGCCTGCGACGGCGGCGCGAGCGCCGTGCGCGGCATGGTCGGCATCGAACTCGAGGATCTCGATTTCGACGAGCCCTGGCTCGTCGTCGACGTGATGGTCAACGAGCGGGGTCTGGCAAAGTTGCCCAGGACCAGCGTGCAGTACTGCGAACCCGAGCGGCCCTGCACGCTGGTGATCGGCCCGGGCAACCATCGCCGCTGGGAGATCTCGCTCAAGGCGGGCGAGGACCCGCAGCAGGCCGCCACGCCCGAGGGCACCTGGAAGCTGCTCGCGCGCTGGCTGACGCCCGAGGACGGTACGCTCTGGCGCCAGTCGAGCTACCGCTTCCACGCCCTCGTCGCGCAGCGCTGGCGTGCGGGCCGCGTCTTCCTCGCCGGCGACGCGGCGCACATGCAGCCGCCGTTCCTCGGCCAGGGCATGTGCCAGGGCGTGCGCGACGTGAGCAACCTCGCGTGGAAGCTCGCCGCGGTGGTGCAGGGCCATGCCCAGGGCGACGCCGCGCAGCGCCTGCTCGACAGCTACGGCGACGAGCGCGGGGCCCACGTGCGCGAGCTGACGCGCCGCATCAAGGCCATCGGCGCGGTGATCTGCGAGCGCGACGTCGCGAAGGCCCGGGCCCGCGACGCCCAGCTGCTCGCCGAATGCGGCGGCGTCGTCAAGGACACGCCGCGCCAGGACGTGCTGCCCAGGCTCGAGACCGGACTGCTCGCGCCGGAGGCCACGAGCGGCCGCGGCACGCTGTTCCCGCAGCCGCGCGGGGCCGACGGCGCGCTGATGGACGAGCGCCACGGCCACGGCTGGCGCCTCGTCGTCGACCCGGCCTTGCCGGCACCGGCGGCGACCGCGGGTCTCGCCGTGATCGTCGCCGACGCCCGGACCGACCGCGACGGCGTCGTCGCCGGCTGGATGCAGCGCAACGGCTGCCACGCGGCGCTGGTCCGGCCCGACCACTATGTCTTCGGCACCGCCGCGAGCGCCGGCGAGCTCGAGCCATTGCTCGCCGCGTGGACGGCCCAGCTTCATTGACGCGAATCGGCCCGCGGCCCTGACGCCGACCTGGCCGCGCCCGCGCGCGGTGGTGGCGGCGGTGGCCGGCGCCCCTACACTGGGCGGCCCCCGGTCGCCGCTCTTGCGCGACCTTCCGAACCCCCAACCCGAGAGATCCGCATGTCCGAATTCCTCGATGTCGGCGTCATCGGCCTGGGCGTCATGGGCCAGCGCATGCTGGCGCGACTGGCCGGCCACGCGCGGCTGCGCGCGACGCAGGTCTGGGACGCCGACCCGCAGGCCGTCGCGCGCACGCTCGCGGCCTACCCGCAGCTGAGGGCGGCGGCCGGCGCCGAGGCGCTGATCGCGTCGTCCGGGCTGCACTCGCTCTACATCGCCACACCGCCGGCGCCGCACATGGCGCTGTCGAACCTGGCCTTCGACGCCGGGCTCGCGGTGTTCTGCGAGAAGCCGCTGACGGTCGACTTCGACGCTGCGCGCCGGACCATCGAACGCATCGAGCGCGAAGGGCAGCGCGCGGCGGTCAACTTCTCGCTCGCGTCGTCACCCGGGCTGGCGGCGCTGCAGGCCGCCTGGCAGGAGGGTCCGCAGGGGCCGATCGGCGAAGCGCAGCACGTGCGCATCGAGCTCGCGTTCGCCGCCTGGCCGCGCCCCTGGCAGGCCGCGGCCGGCGCGTGGCTGAGCGAGCGCGTCGAGGGCGGCTTCACGCGCGAGGTGCTGTCGCACTTCGTCTTCGTGCTGCAGCGCGTGCTCGGGCCGGCGGTGGTGCGATCGTCGCGACCGGTCTACCCGCCCGACGGCCGCAGCGCGGAGCGCTCGCTGAGCGCGCGGCTCGAGGCGGGCGGCATCCCGGTCGAGGTCGAGGCGCGAGCCGCATGACGCTGCGCGGCAGCGCGGGCGAAGTCGAGCTGCGAGAGTGGTTCGGCGTCTGCCGGCGCCGCCACGGCACCGAATGGGACAGCCTGGGCCCGGCCGCCGAGCTGCGCGCGCGCGGCCAGGCCGAGCAGCTGATGCGATGGGTCGCGCTGATCGAGGGCCGGCCTCAGGGCCTGCCCGGCTTCGCCGAGGCGCTCGCGGTCCAGGAGACGATCGAGGCCCTGCTCGCCGGCGCCTGAGTGCGGCCGGCGCCGCGGACCCTCGTTCCCATTCGCGAGCGATCGTCGAGAAAAGCCCGGTGTCGTCGCACGGCAGGTTGCGGCAGTTCTCGGGTTCGGCCGCGTCTTGCGTGCGCGAGGTTCAGCGTGAGCCGGTGGCCCGGGGGTGCGTTCTCCGGGCCACGCTCGCGGGCGACCGTCCTGGGTACGCCGCGGTGACCGCGTCAACGCCTTCTTCTCTTGCGACCGGGAGTGGCGACCGCGAATGGGCCCTGCGCCCGCACCCCCAGACCACCGTCTCCTGCCAACCCCGAGGGCCGCTCCCTCGAGGCACGCCACTGAAGGACTCGCAGGGCGGTGGTGGTACCCGCGGGCGCAGGGCCCATTCGCGGTCGCCAGGGCGCGAGTACGAAGAAGGCGGAGTTGAAGCCACCGAGCGAAGCCTGCCCAGGCGCTGCCCCGCGAGCGAGGCCCGGAGAACGCGGGTGCCGCCGGCGACCTGCCGCAGCGGCGCTCGCGGACGCGGACCCCAGAGGACCGCTTCGAGCCGCGAGCGGCCCTTCATTCCTGGTCTATCGATCGCCAGTCGGGATCAGCTCTTGCGCGCCGGCTTCATGAAGGTGACGACCTGCATGTCGGGCGCGTTGCGCGAGCCGCAGCTCGCGGTCTCGACCATCGATTCGGCCTCGTGCAGGATGTTGATGACGTCGACATAGTCGCGGTCCTTGACCATCATCAGCGCGGTGCGGCCGACATCGTTGCGCGCCATCGGGTCGGCGCCCGCGCGCAGCAGCGCCTCGACGACGCCTGCCTCGCCGTTGCCCGCCGCGTACATCAGCGGGCGCACGCCGAAGCCTATGCGCGCCTCCTTGTCGGCGCCGGCGGCGAGCAGGATCTCGACCACGTCGGGGCGGCCGCGGTCTTCGTCCGGGTCGTAACAGGCGTGGAACAGCGGCGTGAAGCCGCGCTCGTCGGTCGTGTTCACCGCCGCGCCGGCGGCGAGCAGCCGCGTGACGATCGCCCCGTGGCCGAGCCGCGCCGCCAGCATCAGCGGCGTCACGCCGCCGGGGCCGGCGGCATTCACCGTCTGCGGGTTGGCCAGCCGGTCGACCGCCGCGGCGTCGCCGGACCGGATCGCATCGACAAGTGCTTCGCTCATGGGTACCTCAGCGTTGGGCGTCGTGGCGGATTCTGCCCGCGGTCGCGATCGTCCGGCTTCGTCCGGGTCTTTGCCGGACAGCGCCGCTCGGGCCCGGCGCCGTCCGTGATAGCGTGGCGGCAGGCGCGAAGATCGGTCTGCGCGCCGCTCCACCCCGACCGACGCCGTCGACACGCATCGGTCCCCTCTCGCGAAAGCCAGCATGGCCGTCATCGAACTGACCAAGGAAAACTTCGAAACCACGATCAACGACAACGAGGTCGTGATCGTCGACTTCTGGGCACCCTGGTGCGGCCCCTGCCGCGGCTTCGCGCCGATCTTCGAGGCGGCCTCCGACAAGCACCCCGAACACGTCTTCGCCAAGGTCAACACCGAGGCCGAGCAGGAACTGGCCGGCTACTTCCAGATCCGCTCGATCCCGACGCTGATGGTGTTCCGCGAGCAGGTGATCCTTTACGCCGAGGCCGGCTCCTTGCCCGGCAACGCGCTGGACTCGCTGATCGAGCAGGTGATGGGGCTGGACATGGAGCAGGTGCACAAGGACATCGCCGCGCAGCATGCACAGGGCCCGGGCGGGCCCGACGACGGCGCCGCGGCCTAGCCGGCCATCGAGTACGGCCCGCCGCGCTCGAGCGCGCGCCGGTAGGCGGGCCGCTGCTGGAAGCGGCGCACCCAGGCATCGAGGTTCGGGTAGTCGGCACGCAGGCCGCGGGCGGCCTCGCCGACGAAGCTCATCTGCACGTCGGCACCGCTGAATTCGTCGCCGAGCAGCCATTCGCGGCCCTGCAGCGAGCGGTCGACGTAGCCCAGGTGGTTGTCCAGCTCGCTGTCGATGCGAGGCTTGAGCGGCGCGCCGACCTCGCCCAGGCGCGAGACATAGAGCTTGAGCAGCAGCGGCAGCATCGCCGAACCCTCGGCGTAGTGCAGCCATTGCTGGTAGAGCTCGAACGCCGGCGTATCGGCCGCCGGGCGCAGGTGTGCGCCACCGTGGCGCCGCAGCAGGTAGTCGACGATGGCGCCGGACTCGATCAGCGTCATGCCGTCGGCCTCGATCACGGGCGACTTGCCCAGCGGATGGACCTCGCGCAACGAAGGCGGCGCCAGTCGCGTCGTCGCGTCGCGCGTGTAGTGCCGGATCTCGTAGTCCGCGCCCAGCTCTTCGAGCAGCCAAAGCACGCGCTGCGAGCGCGACTCGTTGAGGTGGTGGACGACGATCATCGTGGGCCCGTTCGCTGTGCTGTCGACCGGGCCATTGTGGCGGCGAATCGCCGCGCCTGCTGGCGCGGGTGCGCGACCCTCGGCGCTGCCGGCGGGGTCGGCTGCGGGTAGCATGTGCCATGGCCGCAGACCCGCACGACGACGCCGATGCGCACGATGCCGCGCACGACCCCGAGCACAGCCATCTCGGCGCGATGGACCTGCGCGTGCGCGCGCTCGAGACCGTGCTCGCGCAAAAGGGCTACATCGACCCGGCGGCGCTCGACGCGCTGATCGACACCTACCAGACGCGCATCGGCCCGCGCAACGGCGCCCGTGTCGTCGCGCGCGCCTGGGCCGATGCCGACTACCGCGCCTGGCTGCTGCGCGATGCCACCGCCGCGATCGCCGCGCTCGGCTACTCGGGCCGCCAGGGCGAGCACATGGTCGTGGTCGAGAACACGCCGGCGCGTCACAACCTGGTCGTCTGCACGCTGTGCAGCTGCTACCCCTGGCCGGTGCTGGGCCTGCCGCCGACCTGGTACAAGAGCGCGCCCTACCGCGCGCGGGCGGTGCGCGACCCGCGCGGCGTGCTCGCGGACTTCGGCGTCACGCTGCCCGACGAGACCGAGATCCGGGTCTGGGATTCGACCGCCGAGGTCCGCTACCTCGTGCTGCCGCGGCGGCCCGCCGGCACCGAGGCCTTGTCCGAGGACGAACTCGCGGCGCTGGTGACGCGCGACTCGATGATCGGCACCGGCCTGGCGCGCAGCGCCGCCGCGGCCGCCGTTCGATGAGCTACCGCAGCCACGCCGACCTCGGCGGACAGCCCGGCCACGGCCGCGTCGTCCCCGAGCCCGAGGGCGAGCTCTTCCACGCCGCCTGGGAGGCGCGCGCGATGGCGCTCACGGTCGCGATGGGCGCCACCGGCGCCTGGAACCTCGACATGAGCCGCTCCGCGCGCGAGACCCTGCCCGACTACGCAGGGCTGAGCTACTACGAGATCTGGATCGCCGCGCTGGAGCGCCTGCTGAAGGAGCGCGGCATGCTCGCCGACGACGAGCTGGCCCGGGGCCGCGCGCTGCATCCGGCGCCGCCGGTGCCGCGCCGGCTCGCCGGCGCCGACGTGGCCGCCGCGCTCGCGCGCGGTGCGCCCACCTTGCGTGCCGCCAGCGCGGCGGCGCGCTACGCCGTCGGCGACCGCGTGCGCATGACGACGGTCCCCGCGCCACACCACACGCGTCTGCCCGGCTATGCGCGCGGGCGCTGCGGCACCGTGCAGGCCTTGCACGGCGCGCATGTATTCCCCGACACCCACGCCCAGGGCCTGGGCGAGCAGCCTTGCTGGCTCTACACGGTGGTCTTCGACGGGCGCGAGCTCTGGGGCGACGGCGCGCAGCGCCTCTCGGTGGCCATCGATGCCTGGGAGCCTTGCATGGAGCGCGCATGAACGCTGCGATCCCGGGTACTTCGGGCCCGACCGACACGCCGGTGTTCGCCGAACCCTGGCAGGCCCATGCGTTCGCGCTGACGCTGGCGCTGCACGAGCGCGGCCTGTTCAGCTGGCCCGAATGGGCCAGCGCGCTTGCCGCCGAGATCGAGGCCGCGCAGGCCGCGGGCGACCCCGACCGCGGCGACACCTACTACCGGCATTGGCTCGTGGCGCTGGAGCGCCTGGTCGCGGCCAAGGGCGCGAGCTCGGCCGACGAGCTGGCGCGCACGCGCGACGCCTGGGACCAGGCTGCCGGGCGCACGCCGCACGGCCAGCCGATCGAACTGCGGCCCGACGATTTCGTGCCCGCAGCGCCCCGACGCAGGGATCACGGCACATGAACGCTGCCATCGAGCGCCCGCAAACCTGGGGCGAGGAAGTCGCCAACGCCGTCAGCCACGGCATCGGCCTGCTGCTGGCGGTGGCCGCGCTGCCGGTCCTGGTGCACTACGCCGACCAGACCGGCACGGCCGCGAACGTCGTCGGCGCGAGCCTGTTCGCGGCCACGATGATCCTGCTCTACGGGGTCTCGACGCTGTACCACGCGCTGCCGGCGAGCCGCGCCAAGCGCTGGTTCAACCGCCTCGACCACGCGGCGATCTACCTCTTCATCGCCGGCAGCTACATGCCATTCCTCCTCGGCGCGCTGCGCGGCGCCTGGGGCTGGACGCTGTTCGGCATCGTCTGGGCTGCGGCGAGCTTCGGCGTCGTGATCAAGCTGTTCGACGGGCTGCGCCACCCGCTGTGGTCGACCGGCCTTTACGTCGCGATGGGCTGGCTCGCGTTGATCGCGGCGGCCCCGCTCGTCGAGCACCTGAGCCGGGCCGGGCTGATCTGGCTCGTCGCCGGCGGCCTGGCCTACACGCTCGGCGCGGTGGTGTTCCTGTTCGACTCGAAGGTCCGTTACGCGCACTTCGTCTGGCACCTGTTCGTGATGGCCGGCAGCGGCTGTCACTTCGTCGCCGCGCTGCGCTACGCGGGAGGAGGCGCGTGATGAGCGAAGCGCGATTGCAGACGCTGCAGACCAACGGCATCCGGATGCAGGTGGCGGTGCAGGGCCACGGCCCGCTGGTGCTGCTGTGCCACGGATTCCCCGAACTGTGGCGTTCGTGGCGGCACCAGCTCGCGGCGCTGGCTGCGGCCGGCTACCGCGCTGTGGCGCCCGACATGCGTGGCTACGGTGGCACCGACGCGCCGGCCGAGGTCGACCAGTACACGATGCTGCACCTCGTCGGTGACATGGTCGGCCTGGTGAAGGCGCTGGGCGAGACCGAGGCGGTGATCGTCGGCCACGACTGGGGCGCGCCGGTGGCCTGGAACGCGGCGCTGCTGCGCCCCGACCTGTTTCGCGCCGTGGTCGGGATGAGCGTGCCCTTCGCGCCGCCGGGGCCGGTGGACCTGTTCGCGGCGCTGCGCGCGCAAGGCATCACCGACTTCTACATGCAGTACTTCCAGGCGCCGGGCGTGGCCGAGGCCGAGCTCGAGCGCGACGTCGAGGCGACGATCCGCCTCGTCAACTACAACGGCTCGGGCGACGCGCCCTTGCGCGGCGCGTTCGGCCGGCTCGCGCCCGGCCAGGGCTTCCTCGGCGCCATGGTCGAACCCGAGGCGCTGCCCGACTGGCTGCCGGCCGAGGACCTCGCCGCCTACGCCGCCGAATTCCGGCGCACGGGTTTCCGCGGCGGGCTCGCCTGGTACCGCAACATCACGCGCAACCGGGAGCTGCTCGCACCCTGGCGCGGCGCGGTGATCCGCCAGCCGTCGATGTTCATCGCCGGCGAACGCGACGGCGTGCTGCGCTTCCCGGCGTCGCGCGGCCAGATCGACAACTTCGGCGAGACGCTGCCGGGTCTTCGTGGATGCCACGTCCTCGACGCTGCGGGACACTGGATCCAGCGCGAGCGCGCGGCGGCGGTGAACGAGCTGCTGCTCGCGTTCCTGAACGGCCTGTGATCCGCCGCCGAGCGGATCGCGGGCGCTGCCCGGTCGACACGGAGGCTCTCATGACGACGCAAGGCTTCACCGTTTCGCATGCCGCCGGCGCTTCGTTCGAGCGCGGCCTGCGCTCGTTCTTCGAGTACCGCGACCTGGGCATCGCACGTGCCACCGGCGGTCAGGTCGTCGCCCACGTGACCCGGGCTGCGGCAGGCCACGCGTTCTCGAGCCAGCCGCACCGGCACGACACGCAGTTCCAGCTCGTCTACGTGCTGCGCGGCTGGATCGAGTTCGACTACGAAGGCCAGGGCGTCGTGCGCCTCGAGGCCGGCTCCTGCGTCTACCAGCCACCGGGCATCCGGCACCGCGAGCTCGGCCACAGTGCCGACGTCGAGATGCTGGAAGTGGTGATGCCGGCCGATTTCGGCACCGAGGTGGTGGACGCGGTGGAAGCGGCGCAGGCCGGCGCGGACCGGCCGGACCCGCAAGCCTGAAGGAGGCGAGCATGGCGAAGATCGAAGCCAGGCTGCAGGCCTTCGGCCTGGTGCTGCCGGCGCCCGTGCGGGCGCCCCCCGGGGTGCGGCTGCCGTTCCAGTTCGTCCGCGTCGTCGGATCGCGGGCCCTGATCTCGGGCCACGGACCGCAGAACGCGGACGGGTCGATCGCCGGGCCGTTCGGCAAGGTCGGGCGCGAGGTCTCGTTCGACGAGGGCTATGCCGCGGCGCGGCTGACGGCGCTGTCGATGCTGGGCAGCCTGCAGCGGGCGATCGGCGACCTGGACCGCATCGCGGCCTGGACGCGGCTGTTCGGGATGGTCAATGCCGCGCCCGGCTTCAACCGCCAGCCGGGCGTGATCAACGGCTGCTCGGACCTGATCCTCGAGCTGTTCGGGCCCGAGATCGGTGCACACAGCCGCAGCGCGGTGGGCATGGCCGAGCTGCCGTTCGACATCCCGGTCGAGATCGAGGGTGAGGTCGAACTCGCGCGTTGAACCGTCCATCGCCACGGAGCCCGTCATGGCCGCTTGCCTGCGTGGCGACATCGACCTCACCGGCCCCGTCGCTTGCGGGACCTGCCGCCGGCAGGCGCCGACGCAGATCGCCAGGGGCCCCGGTCGGCAGCCTGTTTGCCATCGAAGGGATCTGAGCGCCCCAAGGCCGGCCGAAGCCGGCCGTCCCCCGCGGGGATCAAGGAAAGTGGCGAAGCCACATTTCCTTGAGAGCCGCCCACCGTTCCCGGTTCGGGTACAGGCCGCCGCCGCATCGCGGGTGCGGCGGCGTGTCAGTCGACCGTGGGCGCGTGCAGTCGCAGCATGCTGGCGACGCTGGCGCCGAGCGCGCACAGCGCGCCGATCGCCAGCGCCCAGTGCGGGACGCGCGGCTGGGCCGCGATCGACAGGCTGAACAGCATCGCGATCGAGACCGCGCCGATCGACTGGCCGGTGAGCCGTGCCGTGCCGAGCATGCCGCCGGCGGCACCGGACCGCGACGCCGGCGCCGACGTGACGATGGTGTGGTTGTTCGGCGACTGGAACAGCCCGAAGCCCGCGCCGCACAGCGCCAGCCGCCACGCGAGCTGGGCCATCGACGGCTGCTCGGGCACGAACGCGAGCAGCAAGAGCCCGAGCGCGAGCGCGACCAGGCCGATGCCACCGAGCAGCCCGTCCGGAATGCGCCCGATCAGGCGCCCGGCGAGCGGTGCGACGATCACCGTCGCGATCGGCCAGGCAGTCAGCACGAGGCCGGCGTCGGCCGGGCTGCGGCCCAGGCCCTGCAGGAGCAGGAAAGGCAGCGCGATCGAGGCCAGCATCTGCGCGGCAAAGGCGGCGATCGAGGTGCACATCGAGAGCCGGAACACCGGGATGCGCAACAGGTCGATCGGCAGCAGCGGCACCGCCAGCCGGCGCTGGCGCCGGAAGTAGACCGCGCCCAGCGCCAGCCCCGCGGCGATCAGCGCCGCGGCGCCGAGCGATGACGCGGCGGCCGCCCCGGGCGCGGTGCGCGGCACGAGCCGATCGACGCCGAGGAAGAGCAGCGCGAACATCGCGGCGTTGAGCAAGGCATCGGGGATCGAGAAGCGCTCGCCTTCGGACCCGCCGCCGTTGTGGCCGGGCAGGCTGCGCAGCCCGAGCGCGAACACGACCAGGCCCAGCGGTACGTTGATCGCGAACAGCCAGGGCCAGGATGCGACCGAGAGCACCAGCGCGGCGACCGACGGCCCGGCCACCGACGCGATGGCGACGATCGCCGAGTTCAGCGCGATGCCGCGCCCGAGCTGACGGCGCGGGTAGATCGCGCGCACCAGTGCCGCATTGATCGCGAACATGCCCGCGGCGCCGAGGCCCTGCAGCGCGCGCGCGGCGGTCAGCTCGGGGAGGGTGCGCGAGACCACGCAGGCCATCGACGCGAGCGTGAACAGGCCCAGCCCCGTCAGGTAGACCTTCTTGTAGCCGTAGAGGTCGCCCAGCCGCGCCAGCGGAAGCAGCAGCGCGAGGATCGCGACCTGGTAGGCATTGATGACCCAGATCACCGCCGAAGCGCTGACGTTCATGTCGTGCGCGACGCCCGGCAGCGCGAGGTTCATCACCGTGCCGTCGAGCACGCACAGCGCGATTCCGCACAGCACGGTGGCCATCGCGTAGTAGCGCTGCGGCGTCGGCAGCCCGTCCGTGGCGGAGGGGGCGGGGAGATCGGGGCGCGGGACGGGCAAGGACGGCTGGAGAGGGAATCGGTCGGCCGGCGATTGTCGGTCGGCTGCCATCCCGGTGCCGGGCGCAGGGCATCCGCGCGCGCGCCGGCGCTGCCGTCGGCCGCAGAATCGAGCCCACGATGACCCGGACCTCCGACCCCTACCGCCCCGGCGACCCCTTCGAGCTCGAGGCGCTGCGAGTCGCGCTCGCCGGGCTGGACCTCGACGACGGCGAGGCCGCACGCAGCCGTGCCGCCGCCGACTACCACTGGTACAGCCCGGTGCTCGACGAGAAGCTGCGCGGGCGCCGGCCGGACCTCGTCGTGCGTCCGCGCTCGGCCGACGAGGTGCTGCGCGTCGCCGCGGCGTGCGCGCGCCACCGCGTGCCGCTCACCGTGCGCGGCGGCGGCACCGGCAACTACGGCCAATGCGTGCCGCTGTTCGGCGGCGTCACGCTCGACGCGACCGCGCTCGACCGCGTGCTCGCGATCGAGGCCGGCTGGGCCCGGGTCGAGGCCGGCGTGCTGATCCACGAGCTGAACCTGGCCGTGCGCGCGAGCGGCCAGCAGCTGCGCATGTGGCCGAGCACCGAGCGCATCGCGACGCTGGGCGGCTTCATCGCCGGCGGCCATTCGGGCATAGGCTCGATCCGCCACGGCATCCTGGCCGACCCGGGCAACGTGCGCCGGCTGCGCGTCGTCACGCTCGAGGACCCGCCGCGCGTGCTCGAGCTCGAGGGCGCGGACATCCAGAAGGCTCACCACGCCTACGGCAGCAACGGCATCGTCGTCGAGGTCGAGGTCGCGCTCGCGCCCTTCGTCGAATGGCAGCACACGATCGCGTTGTTCGACCATTACGGCGACGTGCTGCGCTTCGGCCTGGCGGCCGCTGCCGACCCGGCGCTCGACCTGTTCCAGCTCAGCGCGGTCGAGCGCCGCATCACGCCCTATTACGCGGGCCTGCGCGACCGGCTCGAGGACCGCGATGCGATGTTCGCCCAGGTCTCGCCGGCCACGCTGCCGGCCTACGCGGCGTGCGTCACGGCGATGGGTGGCCGCCTGGTGGTGCGGGGCAGCGAGGCCGAGCTTCTCGCCGCCGGGCTGCCGTCGGCCACCGAATGCGCCTACAACCACACCACGCTGGAAGCACTGAAGACCGACCGCGGCGTCACCTACCTGCAGGTGGCCTACCCGGCACCGCTGGACCCGGCGCTGGTGGCGCGGCAGATGGTGCGCCTGGGCGACGAGGTCCTGTTCCACCACGAGTTCAGCCGCGCCGGCGGCGAACTCGTCGCCTTCGCGCTGCCGCTGGTGCATTACTTCGACGAGGACCAGCTGCACCAGCTGATCAAGGGCTTCGAGGCCGACGGCTGCACGATCTTCGACCCGCACACCTGGGTGCTGGAGGATGGCGGCATGAAGCAGGTCGACGAGGCCCAGCTCGAATTCAAGAAGCTTGCCGATCCGCACGGCCTGATGAACCCGGGCAAGGTGCGCGCCTGGGACGAGCGGGTGCTCGGCATTCCGGGCGGGCGGCTCTGATGTAGAACCGCGCCACGGCAACGCTGCAGGGGACTGGCCCGACCATGCCCGACGACCCCGACGACGACACGACGCGCGTGCGCCCGACCACGGGCGGCGCGGCCGCGGGCGATTTCGCCGCCAGTTCGTCGATGCTCGTGCATACGCTGCCCGAAGGCACGCGGCTGCTCGACTACCGCATCACCGGGCTGCTTGGCGAAGGCGGCTTCGGCATCGTCTACCTGGCCTTCGACGAGGCATTGCAGCGCCGGGTGGCGATCAAGGAGTACTTGCCGTCGTCGATGGCCTCGCGCGCGAGCGCGTCGCTGACGGTGCTGGTCAAGTCGCAGGCGCACCAGGAGACCTTCGCGCTCGGGATGAAGAGCTTCGTCAACGAGGCGCGGCTGCTCGCGCGCTTCGACCACCCGGCGCTGGTCAAGGTGCACCGCTTCTGGGAGGAGAACGGCACCGCCTACATGGTGATGCCCTACTACGAGGGGCCGACCCTCAAGCGCACGCTCGCCGAGCTGGGCCATCGCCCCGACGAGGCCGAGCTGCGCCGCTGGCTCGACCCGCTGCTCGACGCGCTGCAGGTTCTGCATGCCGCGCATTGCTTCCACCGCGACATCGCGCCCGACAACATCCTGCTCACCGAGAACGGTCCGCTGCTGCTGGACTTCGGCGCCGCGCGGCGCGTGATCGGGGACATGACGCATGCGCTGACCGTCGTGCTCAAACCCGGCTACGCGCCGATCGAGCAGTACGGCGACAGCCCGAGCATGACGCAGGGCGCGTGGACCGATCTCTATGCCCTTGCCGGTGTCGTCTACACCGCGGTCACCGGGCACAAGCCGGCGCCCGCGGTCGAGCGGCTGATGGACGACCCGCTGCGGCCGCTGAGCGAGGTCGCTGCCGGACGCTACAGCGTGCCGTTCCTGCGCGCGATCGACGCCGCCCTCGCGCTGCGGCCGGCGGATCGGCCGCAAAGCGTCGCCCAGTTCCGTGCCCTGCTCGACGGGCGGGAACCGTGGCCATCACCGGCGACGCTCGCACCCCATCCGCCGCCGGTAGCGGCCACGCCGCAGCCCGCCGGTGAGGCGGGGGCCGGGCCGGCCGACTTCGCTC
>MEGM01000076.1 GCA_001725505.1 Rubrivivax sp. SCN 70-15
GCCACCTGATTGACGGGCAGGATCGGGAAATCGACTTCCAGGCAAGTCTTGGGGCGGTTCGGGTCGTTGAAATCGACGGTTTCCAGCGCGGCAGCCTTGCCTGCGCCGACGGCTTTTGCGACTTCTTGTTGGAGTAGTTCTTTCTTGGTGGCCATCAGCCTTGATATCCTTACTTGGTCAGCTCGACGAAGGGCGACAGCACTTCCAGCAGCGACAGGCCGCCGTGCGTGAGCGTCGGGTAGCCGCCCTGGCTGCGCCACTTCCTGCGGCCCAAGGCCAATAGGTGCGCGCCGTGCGAGTTGTTGACTTGCAATGCCACGGGCGGCACAAAGGGGCCGGTGTCACCCGTGCCCTTCTTGCTGCGCCCGCTGGAAAACGTCTGCTTGAGGAACTGGCTGACCTCGCCATCGGCATCGGGAAAGTAGCCGGTGGCCGCGTAGCCGTGATCGGAGGTGATGACCAGGCGCCGACCGGTTGCCAGGCGCCCGACGAAAGCCCAGAAGTCGTCGCTGGTCAGTTGTTCGACCACGTCTTTTGTCAGCGGCTCCAACCCTTGGCCTGCACCGGAGCCATCGTGCAGCTTGGCGTCAGGCCAGTGGTGCCAGAAGATCTGGTTCGGCGTGCTGCCGATCAGGCTCTCGCAGTCCTTCCACGGCAAATCCACCGTCTCGGTGCCGGCCGCTTGCAGCTTGTGCGCGAGACCGCCACCGTTGTTCTGGAGCTTGCTGCGGCTGGCAAAGCCGAGCGCGCGGGCGAATTCATCGGTTTCGCCGGGTAGTTCGGAAGCGTTGGCGCTGACCTCGTGCGTGGTGAATCCGCGCTCCTTCGCGCCCTGCAACAGCCACGGCAGTTCGCGCAGGGAAAGGCCATCGAGGATGAGCACCGCCTTGGCGCTAAAGGGTTCGGCCCACCAGCGCACCAAGCGATCCGAGGTGCGCTCGACGCTGTCACCAAAGGCTTGCCACAAATCCCATCCGCTGGAGGACAGGAACAAATCCAGTTCGCCGATTTCGCGGTCGCGCTTGACGACCTCGCTGGGCGCATTGCCTGCGGTCAGAGGCTTCGAGGCGATCCAGACCGCGTGGTCGATGATGACGCGCCAAGCGTCGGCGTCCGAGCCTTGCGTCAGCGATTGCAGTGCGCTGGCGGTCAGTGCCATCAGTCGTCCTCCTTCTCAAGATTCAGCTCGAAGGTCATGCCTTCGGGCAGCTTCTTGAGCAGTTCCTTGAGCTGCGCGCCGGTGGCGGTGGAGACCTTGATGTACACCTCGGCCACCTTCGTGGCCGGGCCAATGCCCCAACCCTCGATCTTGCCAATCAGGTTGAGCGGCGATGTGGCCGGGTTGGACAGTGGCGTACGCGGCTTGGCGGTCGCGGTGTCGCCACTGAAAATGCCGCCCGGCGTGGACGTAGGCGTTGGAGCAGGAGAACCGCCCGGCGTGGGTTCGGAAACGCCAGGCGCGGGGGCAGCGCCACCATTTGGTGGAATACCACCCGGCGATGGTGCGGGCGACGTGGAACCACCCGTCGCGGGCACGGCCGAGGGCAGCATCACGAACACGTCGTCGAGATGGCGACCCGTGAGCGAGAGCTTGGGGCGCAAACGCCGCCATGCGGTTTCCTCGTCCTCGCCCGGATTCGTTTGCAGGTACTCCATGCCGCGCACATTGATGGCGACCCTGCCCTTGGCGCACAGGCGCAGCAGGCGTTCCTTCATCGCCGTTTCGCCCAGCCACGGAATGCAGTCCTGCCCAGCAGGGCGCGGCTCTTGCAGCTCGCGCAGCAGCTTGCCGACCGATTCGTTGTTGTTGGCGTATTCCAGCACCAGTTCCTCGAAGTCTTCCGGCACGAACAGGTCGCCGATCAGCGCCTCCTCGATGGCTTCGGGAATCTGCGAACCTTGCTTGTCCAGGCGTTCGACACTGAACTTGCACTGCGCGGGGTCGGCGAAATTCCACCGTTGCAGCACTGCGAAGCGGTCGAACCGCTTCTTGAGGTTGTCGCGCAGCGTGGTCTCGAATTCCTTGTGCAGCTTTCGGTATTCGGGGTTCTGGCTGCTCCATTCCTGCGCCTTCATCTCGGCGCGGGTGAGGATGAGCAGGTCACGATCCATGAAGGCGTTGGTGCTGCCCGCGCGCGGCAGCAGGAAGCGGACGGTGTTGCGGCGCTTCTGCAACTGGTCTTTGAGCCAACGACCCAGCGTAGCGTCGAGCTTTTCGGCCTCTTCGGGCAGCACGAGGATGGGTAAACGGTCGTCCCATTTTTCGGGCTGCTCGGCCTCATCGAGCGATGACCACGGGTCGTTGACCCACGACTTCGGCAGGGAGATCACGCGGAAGGTCTTGGCGACTTCATCCGTGCCGCCGATGACGTAGCGCACCTGCTTGGCCAGCTGTGCCTGATCGGCACCGTCGGCGAACAGCTTGTCGTTGCGCGCGTAGGCCATGAGCTTGGCGCGCGGGTTCTCTTCCTCGCGAAACAGCAGCTTGGTGCCTTCCTGATGAATGTTGAAACTGTTCTCGACGATGGTCGCCAGCTCGACCTGGAAAGCGTTGTCGTCCACCGGCTTGTCGCGGGTGATGTCCAGTTGCAGCGTGGGCGGTTCAGCACCGGCAAGGTTGCCCACCGCAATCGAGCGCAGCCACAGCGCGCCGATGATTTCTTGCAGGTGAGGCGCAATGCTGGCGTAATCGTGTCGCGCCTCTTGCACCGAGATGATGTTCTGCTGCGCCTTCTCCCGCAGCGTGCGGTGGTGCTGGTTGGCGACGGCTTCGAGCAGCGCGCCGATGCCGGAGGCGTCGTCGTCCAACCGGAAGTCAGCGGCGGTGAGCACGGGCGCGGAATCGCCACGGCTCTTGTAGATGTTGGCGAGGATGCGGATCAGGTCGCGTGTTTCCTGCGCGTCGGTGGCAACCAGCACCTGCTCTTCGAGCAGGCGCAACAGGTGCGGCGCGTAGGGCCACGATTCAGTGAACTCGCGGCGCTTGCGCTCCTGCTCCGCGGGCGGCACATCCAGCAGGCGGAAGGATTCGGCAACGTGCTGCGCCACCAGCGATTCGATGGTGCCGCTGGCGATCTGCAAGCGGTTGTCGAACAGGCGGTGCAACAGCATCCGACGGCGATCCTGCTGAATGCGCTCGGCACTGCCCCCAGCCTTGAAGTCGATGGCGACAGGATTGACGCGGTGCACCTGCTGATAGGCGTCGCTGCCGCCGTTGCGCACGGAGATGACCAGCACCAACAGGTCTGGACGCTCCTTTGCGATCTCCGACAGGATCTGGATGAAATTGAACGCCCACTGCTTCCATGGGTACTGCTTGGTGTTGGTGAGGCCGTCGTACCACGTCTGGAACTCGTCCAGCAGCAGCATCGTCGGCTTGTTCTCCAGCAGCTCGATAATGAGCTTGTCGGATGGGATTTCGGTCTTGGACGAGCCTTGGCCTTCCCACTTGCCCTTGATGAAATTGCCGTGCGGATGGTTCTCGAACAGCACGTCCCACAGGAACTTGTAGCGGTGGCGATGCAGGCTTTCGCCGATGACGTGCATCCCGTCGCGCAGCGCGATCTTGCCGACGCTGGGGTCGGCCAGTGTGGTCGCCCACGCATTGAGCCACGCGCCAGTCGAGGCGGGGTCGGTGACGGCGTGGTAGAGCGCGGCCATCAAGTGCGACTTGCCGAGGCCGCGTTCGCCGATCACGACCACGGGGCGTCCCTGATTCGGGCCGACGGCTTCGATGCCCTTCAGCAGGTCGTGCGTGGGATAGGTGATCTCCAGGAACTGCTTGGCCGCGATCTGGGTCGCGCCCGTGTGCTGGTCGTTGGACAGCTCGATGGCCGTGCCCTTGAGGCGCTTGCCCCGGAATTCTTCTCGTAGAGTCAGTCCAAGCATTATTTGGCGCCCTTCTTCTTGTCGTCGTTGCCCGTGCCGTGCGCGGGCTTCCCCGTCGATTGCTGCTCTATCCACGCATCTATGTCAGCACGCGAGAATCGCCACGTCCCACCAACCTTGAATGCCGGGATTTGCTTCGCGGCCGCAAGCCTGTAGATCGTCCGTTCCGTGACCTTGAGGTACTCGGCGACCTGCTTGATGGTCAGGATGGCCTCTTCTTCGGAATTCATTGGCATAGACTCAAAGTGGGCAGTCTTGTCGAGGAAAGACATAATAGTGCAAAATTTTCAACCCGGCATCCTCTCGGTTCAGCCGATCGATCGCCCGCGCTGCCGTCCCAGTTCCCATGACACACTGCCGCCACGCACCGTGACGGCCAGTTGCTGCCCCAACCGCTGTTCGATCACCGGTTTCCACGGCACCAGCGAGAAGCCCAGGCCGTCATCGAGCATGGCGTAGCGCCCACTGGCGAGTGGGACACTGCGCCGGTAGATGCCAGCCACGCGCTGCCCGTCGGCCACGGGGCGATGCTCCAGGCCGGTTTCGGCGGCAATATCCTTGGCGGCCTGCGCCAGCTCGCGCCCGCGCAGCGTCGCCAGCAGATTGCGCGCAAGGACGACGCGCTGCCCCCGACGCTCAGCCAATCCCTGTTCGGCTAGGAAGTCGGCACGCTGGCGTAGCGCGTCCTTGACTTCGGCCCCAAAGCCCAGGTCGCCCAGCCCCTTGCCGCCGCCGATCAACTGCTGGTCGAGCCAGGTGGCGCCGATTACGCGGGCCTGCCGCTCGATCGGCAGGTGCGATTTCAGCTCCACCGCCACGCCGCCGCCGAGGCGCTGCGCGTCGTACTGGCGGCCCCGTTTGGCCAGGTCGCAGGGAATGCGCCAGACACCATCGGCCTCGCGCTCCACGATGCCGGCGCGGCGCAGGGCTTCGAGCCGGCGCACATGGGCGGCCACCAACTCGCGCGGGTCGCGGTCGGGTGTGGCCTGACCTTGGGCGAACGCAAGGTGATGATCGGCACGGTACACGCCATCGACGGCCAGCGCGGCGACATTGCGGTCGGCGGCACGCACATCGGCCGCGCCTTTCACTTCCACGACGCTGCCGGTCGGGTACTGCTCCAGTTCCGAGCGCGGCGGCAGCGCGATGTAGTGCGCCTTGCCGTCCGTGCCATCGACGACTAGATAGCCCTTGTCGTACAGCTCGTCGGACAGCCCCTTGCCGACGACGCGACCGGTAACGGTGCGGCTATCCTCGCCGGGCTGGAACACGACCAGCTCGCGTTGCTTGCCGCTCATGGCGCGCTGCATGGTGCGGATGATGTCGCCACGCTCGCCCATCGTCCGCAACGTCGGCTCGGCTTCGGCATGGAGGCCCCACGTACCGGGCTGCGGCTCGGACGCCAGGCCCATGCGCTGCAAGTGTTGCAAGCGGCCGATCAGCACTTGCCGCTGGCGTTGCAGCCGGGGTTCGGCGAAGCGTTCGACATGCACCAAGCCATCGTCGCCGGCTTCGCGCTGCAAGATGCGATCCAGACCCGTCCATCGTTCCTGATCGACTTCGCGCTGCATGGCGCGCTGCATCTCCAGCTCGGTGCGCGGCCCAAGCCATTCGGTCGCCAGCTCCGAGGCCCGGCGTCGCATCCCCTCGGCGATGTAGTCGCGGGAAATGATGAGGTCTTTGCCGGTGTCGTCCTTGCCGAGCAGGACGACGTGCGTGTGCGGGTTGTCGGTGTTCCAGTGATCGACGGCCACCCATTCCAGCCGGGTTCCCAAGTCGGCCTCCATGCGCGCCATCAGGTGCCGGGTGTAGGTGCGTAGGTCGTCAAGCTGTTCGGCAGCTTCCGGTGAGACGATGAACCGGAACTGGTGCCGATCCTCACGCCCGCGTTCCTCGAACGCTTTGGTGTCCGCCTCGTCGGTCGTCGGCCCGTAGGCCCGCCCTGCCCCGCCCTGACGATCGACGCCTTCGCGCTCGATGTAGCGCAGGTGCGCGGCAGTCGAGCGCGGCCCGGCCTGCGCCAGATTCACCAGCCGGGCCTTGATCGTCACGCGCCGCGCAGTCGGCCCCAATCCTTGCCCTGCGAAGCGCGCCGCGACGTGGCCGCGGCCCAGCCTGGAACCGGGGCGCTGCCCAACCTTGCCGGCCGCCTTGCCGAGCTTCGCGCCGGCCTTGTTGGCCTGTCGCAGCACCTTGTTGATGTAGGCGTCGCCGCGCTGTTTCGGAGCACTGGGCCGAACGCGGAAGTGGTCGTCGTCGCGCTGGCTCATGGTGTGGCTCCATCCAAGACCGGCGCAGTCCAGCGGACGAAGCACGCGGCTTCGCCAATGCCGATGCGGCATTGCGCACCTTCGCGGCACGCTGCCGCCCCATGGCGCGTGCCGCGCTCCCCCCATGTGCAGACAAGGTTTTCAAGCGGCGATGTGCCGCGACCTTTTATCTTGCCTTCCGCCTTTGCCCCTCGCCGTCGCTCCGGGCATCGGCGGCTCGGCGGCGCTGCGCTGCTCGCAGCCAGCGCGCCGGGGAACACAGCCACGGCCACCGGCCGGGCGCGTTCAAGGCAAGATGCCTGCACGGTGGAAAGTGTCGCCGGATGTTGCGCGACGTGCGGCGCGGATGCGCTCGCACGACACGCGCGACGACATGGCGACGGCCAGCGAAAGAACACGCCGGATGGCACGATGTAGCGCAGCGAATCGGCGGCCATCATCGGCGTGTTTCCAGCCAGACCGGATGCGCGACACCGATCACGGTGGATGCGCTGACCGGGCCGAAATAGCGGCTGTCGAACGACGCCGGATTGGTCGTGCTCAACAGGAATAGCTCGCCCGGTTCGAGGCGGCGACAAAGCTCCAAGGATGGCAGCGGGCGGCCCAGCCGGTCGGCACGCAGCACAGCGGCCGAAGGCGCGCCGTCGATGCGGACGATGCCGCCCGCGATGCACACCTCTTGCGGCGCAATGGCGCCAATGCGCTTGAGCAGCGGTACGCGCGTCGGCAGGTAGCCGCGCTGCGCAGCCAGCGCGGCGGCCTCGGCCGGCAGCGGGACGAGCACGATGCTGTCCACGGACAACGGATGTGGCAGCGAGGCGGCCCGGTGGTCAAGCGGATCGACGCGATACCATCCGACCGCCACGCTGTCGGATGGGTTATAGGTCAGGCGCGGTAGCGGTGACACGAAGGACGCCCAGGCCAGCGCGGCGAAGCCGCAGGTGGCCAGTGTCGCCACGACGACGCGAGCGCGCCCGCGCGAGCGAAGAAGCGACGCCGTTCCATTGGTGTCAGCAGATGGGGAAAGGCTCGTCATGGCAGTGCCCTCCCGGCCAGCCAGGCGGCGTGCCGCTCGGCGGTATACGCTGGCAACGGCAAGCGCGCAGTGAGCCGGTTGCCGAGCGTGCGCCAGTACGCGGGCGACACATCGGCGGGCACGATGCCTTGCGCCTCGATGGCGTCGAGCTGCACCAGCACGGCGCGCACGGCGGGATCGCCTTCGGCGTGCAACAGCAGGCGCGCACCCGGCAGCACGCCGGGGATGCGCTGTGCCACGTCCAGCGACGTGCAAGCCTGCATCACCATGAGCTGCCAGCGGATCGTGCCGTAGTCGTTGGCGTGCCAGCGGATGCGGCAGAACATCGCGCCCGGCAGGAACACGGCGACGCGCCGCCAGCGGTCAAGCCGAATGGTGCGTGCCGGTTCGCCGAAGCGCAGATAGATGTCGATGCGCTGCTCGATGTAGGCGAGCGAAACGCGGGTCAGCGGTGCGATGCCGGCCTGACCGGCGAGCACCGCGGGCGATGGCGGCGGCGTAGCCGTGGCCGCCAGAGCGGATGTGTTCATGGCAGGTTCTCCGGGCGGTTCGCGGGAAACTCGCGTTCGAGAAGTGCGCGCAGCAGTTCGGCGACGGTCACGCCTTGCGTAAACGCCGATACCTTGATGCGCGCCCGCATCGCGGGCGTCACGTCGAGGGTCAGGCGCGCGGTGTAGATGTCGGCTTTCTGGATGCCGTCGGCGTCGCCCTGGCGAACCCATGCCTCGGCGTGTGGGTTCGCCGGTGGACGTGCGCCGATACCGACGCGCTTGCCGTTGCGCTGGCTCATGTCGGCCACCGCAGCAGCTCGTCGGTCAACGCGGCGATCTCGCGGGCGGCAGCGCTGTCGGGTGCCGTCTCGCGCGCAAGCCGACCTGCGGCCACGCTGTCGGCGAACACGATGCGCTGATGCACTTCCGAGCGCAGCGCCGGCAGCGGCTGCTCGGCGAGCGCGCCGCGTGCCTCGCGTCCGATAATGGTGGTGCTGACGCGCCGATTGACGACGAAGGCCGCGCGCAGCGTAGGTCGGAACACCTGCGCCTCGCGGATCAGTGCCACCATCTCGGCAGAGGCCCATAAGTCGTAGGGGCTGGGCTGCACGGGAATCAGCACGCGCTCGGCCGCCAGCAGCGCGGAGCGCGCCAAGGCGGCGATGCGCGGCGGGCCGTCGATGACGACGTGATCGGCGCGACGGGCCAGCTCCGGCGCTTCCTGGTGCAGCGTCTCGCGGGCGAGGCCCACGGCGCTGAACAACCGTGGCAAGCCCTGCTGGGCGCGTCGCTGCGTCCAGTCCAATGCCGAACCTTGCGGGTCGGCATCCAGCAGGATGACCGATTGCCCGCGCATTGCCAGTTCGCCGGCGATGTGCGTTGCGAGCGTGGTCTTGCCGACACCGCCTTTCTGGTTGAGCAGCGCGACGATCATGGCGCGGCCCTCGCTGCTGGAAAGCCGGCGGGAGCGTGCCGTTTCGTGGTTGTCCACCGAAACGGCACGCTCTTACCAAGAGTTAGTTTTTTTGAGTTAGGAAAGTTAGAGGACGCCGAAACCCGCGCCGTTATTGGCTTTTCGGCGATTTCGCACGCCTGATAGCACGATGGGGACACGCCCGATAGCACGAGTCCGGGCACGCCTGATAGCACGAGGCCATTCACAGCTTGTCCCGCAGTTGTCCCCGTGCCGTGGAAGGCACGGGCCGGAAGGTCAGCAGTTCCGCGCCGGTGCCCGACATCCGCTCGATGCCGAGCAGGTAGCCGGGCATCGACTGCCGCGCGACCAGCGCACGCAGGTCGCAGGCGAAGTCGTAGGGCTTCGCCGTGCTGCCCGACTTGCGGTGCAGGTGCCGGAAATCGAATTGCCAGCCGCCGGGCTGCTTGCCGCCGTGCTTGCGCACCAGCCGGTACAGCCACCGCTCGATGCCGCCGGTGAGCCGGAAGTACGCCGGGTCGATGGTCAGCACCAAGGCGGCGTCGAGCACGCCGGCATAGAACCAGTCCGGCAGGATCAGTTCGATACCCAGCGGCGTGCCGCGAGCATCGGCCAGTTCCTTCCACTCGTTTATCCACGAGAAGCGATGCAGGCGACGCCCGGTCTTCTCGCGGATGGACGTCGCCACGGTGGTCGATTGCAGCCGGTCGAGTGCAGCCTTGAGGCGCTGATAGTCGCGCAACGACACACCACGTCCGATGAAGCGCAGGATCTCGTAAGGCGTGGCGTGCATCAGCCGCGACGGCCGCAATCCCGCGTCGCGCGCTTCCACGATCTGCGAGGCCGCCCATATCAGCACGTCCGCATCCCAAATCGTGGCGATGCCGTGCTCTTGCGTGCCCTCCACGCGGATCGTGACGTTCCCGCTGCGGAAGTCGATCGGCGCCGTGCGCCGAGACTTCGCCAGCGAGAAGAACGGAAAGGCCATCAAGTCCTGGCTGTCGCGCGGCGCCATGCCGTCGCCCGGCAAGGCGCGGAACAGATCGAGCTGTTCCCGCTCCCGCGATGGGCTGGACGAGACGACGGCCACTGGCGAGCCACCGATCAGCGCGCACGGCTGTCGGCCGAGTGATGCTCGGCATATTCGGGGTCGGACGTGGCCTCGAAACTGCGCTGGTCGGCCCAGGCATCGAGGTCGGCCACTGCGTACATGACACGGCGGCCGAACTTGCGGAACTTCGGCCCGCCACCGATCACGCGCTGCTTTTCGAGCGTGCGTGGCGACAGCCGCAGGTATTCGGCGGCTTCGTCGTTGGTGAGGTAGCGTTGGGGTTGTGCGGGCGTGGTGGCGGCAGCAGGCCGCAAGGGTGCGGGTCGCATCGGGTGAACCTCCATCGGAGAGAAGCGCCGGCAGCACCAGCGCAGCCGGATGGAGGCAGTCTCAAGATAGCGATGCGTTGCGCAGAGGGTCGTTTTGCGGCGCAGGCAAAACGACCCTCTGCAGGTCAATCGAGCTGTGCAAGGCGGCGGTAGCCGCCGCGCATCAGCGATTGGCCGCGCCGTACGAGGCGGCGCACGCGCGAGCGCAGGCCGCCGTCGGCGTACCAGCTCGTGGCCACAGCTTCATCGCCGAACAGTCCGGCTGCCGTTTCGCGCAGGGACGCGCCCGCGAGGGCCGCGTCGAGCGCCTGCAAGGTGTGCAGCTCCAGCAGCGCGGCGGGCGTAGGCCGTGAGCGGGCCACTGCCGCCGGCAGGGCCGCATTCACCATCGTCAGCTTGTCCAGCTCGGCCGTGATCGTGCGGTAGCTCGCGCAAGGCGCGGCGCACGCGCGAATGGCGTAGAGATAGGCCATGCCATCGGCCAGGCCCGGTGCCAGCGCGAGTCGCACGCAGCAGCCGGGCCAGCGCGACGCCAGCACCAGACGCTTGCCGTCGTGGGTGAGGTGCTTGTCGCCGGGGATGCGCCAGAACTCGAAGGTGTCCGCCTCCGGCGGTGGGTCGGCATCCGGGTAGAGCTGGAGCAAAACGTCATGGTCGGGAAACCAGACCGGCTGCGCGTCGCGCGCATCCAGCGCCGGGTCTTCCAGCAGGCGCAGGCCCCAAGCGTGCGCGGCTTCCGGCTGGTGGCGACGGCGCAGCCAGTCGCGCCGGTAGTCGGGATGGCGACGCAGGTACTCCCAGGCCAGCGCGGGTCGGTCGAGATGCAACACGTAAAGATACGCGGCGGTGGGATACCAAGCATCGGCACTTCGATCAGCCATGACGCGACCTCCTGTCCAACAGGAACGTCGCTACGGGCGTTGAACACGGGAGCTACCGCATCAGCAACATCAAGTCGCCATCAACGAAGGCGTACACTCAAGCTGTAACGAGGGGTGTCAAGACCGGATAGCTCCGAAGGCTTGCATGGGTCGTCCGCGTGCGACGGCTGTGCAGCACGGGAATGGCGCGCAGCAACGGACACCCTGCCCCAAGTCGCGCCGCGCATCCTGTCTTTTTCGATCATGCCCGCACCCGTTTGGTGCAAGAGTGTCGATTAAGACCGCCGCCGTCTTGCGCCAGATCGAGAACCACACAATGCGCCCCGGTTAGTCGGGAATGGAACCATCGCGCTGCGCGAGCTGCACGTATTCGGATAGCGGCCGTGCGGCGTGGAAATACACGTCGCGCAGGACGGGCCGCTGTTGCGGTCCAACGATGCCCACCAGGTCGGATAACTTGACCGTTCCCAGCTCCGGCATCCCGATGCCGAGGTCAATCAGTCCCCAAGCGGTATCGCCGTCGGCGGGATCGAGCGCGGCCAGCAGCCAAGTCGCGTGCGCGTCCGGGGTGAACAGGCGCACGGCGGGCAGCGGGTCGATGACGCGACCGGCCGCGCGCGCTTCGCCGACGGCGAGCAGTTGCGCGCGTTGGTCGGCGGTGACGAGCGGCGTGGTCATGGCGGGGAACCCCACGAAGCCGACGATGCACAGACACGCTTTGCCGCCAAGACGTGGAAGCGTCGAAGCGGATGCGTGCTTTCGTGTGGAACCACGAAGCCGCAAGCTGTCGAATCCGTACATGCACGGAAACGCGAAAGCGGCATTGTGCAGGTCAGGAAAGACACGGATGCGGTTCCCCGATTCTGTCGGAATCCGCCGATGCGGATTTCCGTAAAGGCACGAACACGGAAATCAACATCGCCAAATGAACACTATAGATTGTAGCCCCATAGGGCGCAATCGGCTGTCATCTTGGTTTTCCAAGGGAAACCATCGGTGGCGGCAAAGCCCTCATTGGCAACGGCGATACGGACGGTCAGGAAAGCGCGTGGCTTGAGCCAGGAAGCGTTCTCCGACGTGTCCAGCCGTACCTATATGAGTTCGCTGGAGCGCGACCAGAAGAACCCGACCATGCACAAGCTGACCGAGCTGTGCGAGGTCATGGAAGTGCATCCGCTCACGCTGCTGACGCTGGCGTATGCCGGCGACAACACGCGCAAGGCCGAGCAGCTTCTGGCGCAGGTGCGCCAGGAGCTTGAGGCGGTGTTGAAGGAGCGCGACGCGCAGTAGGCGCGTGCGTGACGTGCTGCGCCAGCAGCACCGCGCCCCGGGCGGGCATAGACCGTTGCCGGGAACGAAGGATCGTCCAGGGTCACGGACAGGTATTCCCGCCCGGCCTCGCTGGTCTTCTTCCACGCCGCGCCGATGTCGTGGCCAGCAGCCTGAAGGCGGAAGTCGGGGGCGTTCTCCTTGTCGCCCTTGTCGTTGGGAGCCAGCTTGACCTTGACGTTGAGCGTCAAGGTGCGGAGCGTGCCGGTGAAGCCGTCTTTCTCTGCGGTGAAGGTGCCGATGTTGGCCATGATGTTTTCTCCTTTCGGGTTGAACAAGGTCGCGCCAGTGCGTCCTTGTTGTGATCCGGTCGGCGGGGGATGGGCGGGCCGCACCGCGCAGCGGTCGCAACAGCGTGGAGAACCTGGAAGCGAAAAGAATTTGCTGCGCGAGGAAGCCGCGCAGCGGTGGGGAAATTGTTTTCGCTGGAAGGTTGCGGCCATGAAGCCCAAGGCGAAGCCGTGCCCTCGCCAGGATTCACAACAAACCAAGGACGCACGGGCCGCCTGTCCCGAATGGAGACATGGCTGACTCGGCATCTCCGCGCGAAGGCTGCACCGGCTTGCGTCCTGACACGGGCAAGGCCAGCACAGCAACGACAGGCAAGATCGCCCCTTCCCGCAAGGTTGCGGCGACGTGCTTGAGGCATGGCGTGGAAGTTCCATGAGCGAGGCCGGGAGGCGTGTCGGTGAACCGTCCTTCGTGATGTACAGGCGGCGAACTGCCAGCGTGGCGGTCGGCACGCTTTGGCACAACCCGCCGCAGCAAGCCGGGGCGTAGCCCCACAAGTCCCGCCTATTGCGGCGGGGCGCCATCGAAACCTCGCCCGCGCCAGCGGGCACCGATCGCCGTGCCGCGCGCTAGCTCGTTGCGCGCTCGCCCCGTCGCAGCCTGGCCGAAGGCGGCGACGGGGCGATTTTGCTGTGGATGTTGAAACCGGGCGCGGCAGACTGGCCGCGCCCGGTTCGGGACAAACCCCCGGCGCAGCGCGCCGGGGCCATGCTGCGGGTCACGCGGCCAGCGCGTGGGCCTCCACCTCGTCGGCGGCATCTTCCGGCGTGTCGTCATCGCTCGCCGCATCCGGTACGCCTTCCGGCTCCGTGTGGTGCTCGGTCTGGAACACCGCAGGCATCCAGCCGGTGCTATCGGCCAGCCGTTCGGCTTCGCTGGCAATGTCGCCTTTCTTGAGCTTCGACAGGCGGGTGACGTGTGCCGGTGCGTACTGTCCGACCGCTTCCAGAATCGCGGCCTTCGGTACGTGCTGGAAATAGCCCTCCGCAGTCGGCTTCCACCATGCGGCCATGTCCAGCCCCACGGCTAGCGCCAGTTCCGCGCCGGGTTGGCGTTGCATGGCACGGGGCGTCACCACGTCCACCGTGGCCGCGACGCACACGGCCAGCAGCCGCACCAGCTCGTCTTGCGACTTCGCCAGCAGCACGGTGAACAGTTCGGCGCTGTCCTGCGGCAACGCTTCGCCCGCGACTTCCTGCAACGTGCGCAGCGCCACGGCGGCAGGCGATTCCGACACGTCCGGGGCAAGGCTTTCCAGCCGGTCTTTCACGGTCAGACGCACGCCGAGCGGCAGGCCGTCGCCGTAGGCGTCGGGCTGCAAGACGGCCTGCACCAAGCCATGTGCCAGCGCGGCCAGCGCCACGTGCGGATGCTGCGCGACTTCGATTTGCAGCGCTGCCGTGCGGTGCGCGCTCAACCGCTGCGCCAGCCGGTCGGAGACGTTCGCGGCCTTGGGCGCTTCGTCGTCGCCGTTGCCTTCGTCCTCGTTCGTGGCTCCGCCCTCCGTGAAACCCTGACGCAGCCGGTGCAGCGTGCGCAGCGCCTTGGCCTCGGCCTCGCGCAGCAGGCCGCGATAGATCACGGCTTCGCCTTCGCGGTCGATGGTGACGATGGCACCGGCGACGGCGCGCACGTCCGGCGCGTAGTCCTGCAAGGCGTCCTCGATGGCTTGCAGTTCCCCGGCCACCTGCTCGCGCCGTTCTTCCAGCGTCGCCACCTTGTCCTCGTCCTCGGCGTCGTAGGCTTCTTCCAGCGTCGTGTCGATCTTGTCGAGACGGCCTTGCAACGAGGCAATGCGGCGGGCTTCACGCGCTGTCGGTTCGCGGCGCTGGCGCGGCGCGTTCTGGAACGCCTGCCGTTCCGCGTGGCTGATGTGCGGCACGGCCTCCACCCATGCCCAACCCTCGGCACGCACGTCCTCGGCCTGTGCGTCCAGCTTGCCGCGCACCAACGATTCCAGCAGCGCGGCGTCGGTCAGGTAGGTTCCGGCATCGCCTTCTGCGAACAGGTCGCGGCGGATGCCGCCGCCTGCCGCCCTGTAAGCGTCCAGCCCGACGAAACGCACCAGCGCATGACCGGCGCTGATTTCGCGCTCGGTCAGGCGCTCGCGCAGCGCGGACGCGCCGCGCTGCCATTCTGGCGCAGCGTAGAACGCGGCTTCCTGCGCAGCGTGGTCGTCGGTAATGGTCAGGGCCATCAACTGCTCCAGCGTGACGTCACCGGCGCGGTAGTCGGCCAGCAGGCGCGGCGAGACGTTGGCGAGCTTCAAACGGCGCTGTACCACCAGCGGGGACACGCCGAAGTCGGCGGCAATGTCCTCGATGGGGCGGCCTTCCTTCACCAGCGCGGCGAACGCCTCGAACTGGTCGGCGGGGTGCATCTGCTCGCGCAGCAGGTTCTCGGCCAGGCTGACGGTGCGGGCCGAGGCATCGGGCACCAGCAGGCACGGCACTTCGTAGTTGGCAGGGATGCGCTTTTTCTTCGCCAGCAGCTTCAAGGCAGTCAGGCGGCGGTCGCCGGCAACGACTTCGTACTGCTCGCCATCGGCGGCGGCAATCACGATGAGGTTTTGCAGCAGGCCGACGCGGGAAATGCTCGCGGCCAGTTCGGGGATGGACAGGCGCGGCGTCGTGCGGGCGTTGCGCTTGGAGCGGCGCGGCTGCAACTGCGAGAGTGCGACCAAGATCAGGTTCTTGGTCGGGTCGGCGGCTTCCAGCGGCGCGGCGGTTTCGATGGCGATGGCTTCGGTTTTGAGTACGGCGTTCATGGTGACAACTCCTAGCGTTTGGGATGCAGCAGCGAGAAAAGCGGCAAGGGCTGCTGCCTGCCCCTGCCGCGTGGGGTTCAGGCTTTCAACTGGCGCAGGCCATCGGCCAGCAGCCACAAGGCGCGGTTCAAGCGCAGGTCTTGGTCGATGCCCTGCACGGGGCGGGTGGTCTGGCGGCGACCGTTGGCATTGCGACCATGCAAACCGCCGCGCAATAGGTTTTCCTGCGTGCGGTTGAACACGCTCCACAGGTCGCGGCGGTCGTCGTCGAGACGGCGCGGTGCGAGCACCTGCGTTTCGGTGACGGGCGCGGGCTTGTCGGGGGCGTCGTACTTCAACGCCAGCGCGGCACGGGCAAACACTTCCGCCTCGCCGCTGTCGAGCGTGACGGCCTGCATGGCATCGCGGGATTGCTGTGCCCGGTCGAAGCCGTGCAAGACTTCGTAAGCGCCTTCGATGACGTGCCCGGTTACGTCGCCCTTGTGCGGTACGCGCACGTCCGCCACGGTGTCGCCGCACACCAGTCCGTTCTTGCAAACGAACCGGAACATGCCCGCGAGCATCTGATAGCTGCTCGTCCCGTCATGGGAGTTCAGCAGGATGATTTCGTTGGCCTCGCGGCCGTTGATCTGGCTGGCGTGGCGCAGCCGGATCATGTGCTTGGTGTAGTCGCGGCGG
>MEGM01000077.1 GCA_001725505.1 Rubrivivax sp. SCN 70-15
CGAGATCCTGGAGAAGATCATCGCCGGCAAGATCAACAAGATCGTGTCCGAGGTGACCCTGCTCGGCCAGCCGTACGTGCTGGACACCAACGTGACCGTCGGCGACGCGCTGAAGAAGGATGGCGCCGAGGTGGTTTCGTTGGCCCGCCTGGCCGTTGGCGAAGGCATCGAGAAGGTGCAGGAAGACTACGCTGCCGAAGTGGCGAAGGCGATGCAGGTCTGATCGCTCCGCCGCCCTCGGGCTGCTGACGAAAAAGCCGCGGGTGACCGCGGCTTTTTTCTTGCCTGCGCCAGGCGCGAGGCGTGCACACCATCGTGACTGGCCTCACGCCGCCATCTTGCTCAGCGGCGCGGCCCATCCTCATCCAGCACCATCCAGCGCCCGGTGTCGTGCAGATAACGCAGCGCCGGCAGGTCGATCGGCGCGCCGATGCCGTCGGGCGTTGCGGTCGCATGATCCAGATCGCGGCACACGTGCACGGCGCCGCGGAAATCGGCGTCCTCGAAATAGGCGCCACGGGTCACCACGCAGCCCACGCCGGCTGCCCGGGATGCGCCAAGACCGGCTGGCGAATCCTCGATCGCCATCGCATCGGCAGCAGCCACGCCCAGCCGCTCCAGCGCCAGCTCGTAGACCTGCGGATGCGGCTTTTTCTGTGGCGCATCCTCGGCGCACACCCGTACCGGAAACAGCGCGCGCCAGTCGTCGCCGAACAGCCGCGGAAACAGCGCCTCGACGTTGCCGCGCCCGGTGGTGGTGGCCACCGCCATGCGCACACCGGCGTCGACGCATGCGTGCGCCACTCGAAGCACCCCCGGCCGGGCGACCAGCGTGCCCTGCTCCACCAGCTCGCAGTAGTGATGCCTCTTGCGCCGGTGCAGTTCACTGGCCAACTGCAGACGCCCCGCCTCGGTGGCGGGCGCGTCGGGCCGCGACTCCATCCAGGCCAGCAGCCGCTCGCCGCCACCGGGCACCCGCAGCAAATGCCCGTAGGTCGATACGTCCCAGTCCCACGCCAGGCCGCAGTCGGCAAAGGCGCGATTGAAGGCCACGCGGTGACCGTCGCGCTCGGTTTCCGCGATGGTGCCGTCGACGTCCCAGATGACCGCGCGCAGCATGGTCAGGTGTAGCGCCTGGCCATCGCTTCGAGCGGCACCGGCTTGATCCTCGGCGCCTGACCGGCTGAACCGAACGCCTCGAAGCGCGCCTTGCAGATGCCGCGGGCGGCCTTCCTGGCGGCGATCAGCGGCTTGCGCGGATCGAACTCGCCCGGCTTCTCGGCCAGCAGCTGGCGCATCGCGCCGGTCATCGCCAGGCGGATGTCGGTGTCGATATTGACCTTGCGCACGCCGCTGCGGATGCCGCGCACGATCTCCTCCACCGGCACGCCGTAGGTCTCCTTGATGTCGCCGCCGTACTGGCGAATGATCGCCAGCCACTCCTGCGGCACGCTGGAGCTGCCGTGCATGACCAGATGGGTGTTCGGCACGGCGGCGTGGATCGCCGCGATGCGGTCGATGGCGAGGATGTCGCCGGTCGGCTGACGGGTGAACTTGTGGGCGCCATGGCTGGTGCCGATGGCGATGGCCAGCGCATCCACGCCGGTGCGCGCGACGAAATCACGCGCCTGCTCCGGGTCGGTCAGCATCATGTCGTGGGTGAGCTTGCTCTCGGCGCCGACGCCGTCCTCCTCGCCGGCCTCGCCGGTTTCCAGCGAACCGAGACAACCCAGCTCGCCCTCCACCGACACGCCGACCGCGTGGGCGAACTCGCTTACCTTGGCGGTCACCTCGACGTTGTAGTCGTAGCTCGACGGCGTCTTGGCATCCTCGCGCAGCGAGCCGTCCATCATCACGCTGGTGAAGCCGGAGCGGATCGACTGCTGGCAGACCGCCGGGGTGGCGCCGTGATCCTGGTGCAGCACGATCGGGATATCCGGATACGACTCCACCGCCGCCAGCACCATGTGCCGCAGGAACGCCTCGCCGGCGTAACTGCGCGCGCCGGCCGAGGCCTGCAGGATCACCGGCGACTGCACCTCGTCGGCAGCCTCCATGATCGCCTGGATCTGCTCGAGGTTGTTCACATTGAACGCGGGCACGCCGTAGTCGTGTTCGGCGGCGTGATCCAGCAGCTGGCGTAGCGAAACAAGGGCCATCGTCATCTCCGTAAGGCAGGTAACCCCGGGCGCACCGGCACCCGGACGGGGGTGGTACAGCCCCGATCCGGCGACCGGACCGGGGCCCATGCACTCGCGATCCGCATCGAACTCAGCCGGACCGGCCAGTCGCGCGTACCGCGGCAATCTCCGAAGCATTCGGGCCCTGGCGCAGCGAGAGCACGTGCTCGGCCACCTGCGGCAGGCTGTCGAACATCCGGCTCGGCCGGTCGTGCTCCACCGGCTGGCCCGCGTTGTAGCCCCAGGGCACCGCCCAGTCGGCCACGCCGGCATGGCGCGCCGCATGCAGATCGGTCGCCGAGTCGCCCAGGTGGGCGGTGCGCGCCGGCTCGCAGTGCAGCGTCGCCATCACGTGCTGCAGCACCCGCGCGTCGGGCTTCTTCCAGGCCAGCGAATCGCCACCGATGACCTGCTCGAAATAGCCGGTGAGGTCGTTGGCATCGAGCACGCGCCGGGCATGGCGCAGCTCCTTGTTGGTCACCAGCCCCAGCCGCACGCCGCCCTCACGCAGCGCCTGCAGGCAGGCGTGCGCGCCGGGGTAGGTGACGCCATGCGTGCCCGCGATCTGCGCGTAGTGATGGTCGAGCCGGGCCAGCACACGCTCGCGGTCCAGCCGCTGCGCCGGGTCGATCTGCGCCAGCAGCCGGCGCATCAGCTCGTGCGCTCCGGCGCCGATCAGCGACTCGATCTGCGGCTGCGGGCACGGCGCCACGTCGACATCGGCCAGCGCGCGATTGACCGCCTCGGCGATCTCGGCGGCGGTGTCGACCAGGGTGCCGTCGAGATCGAAGGTGAGCAGATCGATCCGCCCTTCGGTGTCGGTGCGCGCGGTGTAGCGGGATGGGACAGTCATGAACCAAGCGCCTCCTGGATGCGGTCGGCAAGCGCCTGCGGCGTGAGTCCGAAATGGTCGAACACGTCGGCAGCGGGCGCGGACTCGCCGAAGCTGTCCACGCCCAGCGCGGCGACGCAGCCGTACTGCCCCCACCAGGCGGTTACGCCCGCCTCCACGCCGAAGCGTGGCAGCGCGCCGAGCACCTGCTCGCGGTAGGCACGATCCTGCTGGTCGAAGCGGGTCGAACCGGGGATCGACACCACCCGCACCGGCACGCCCCGTTCTGCCAGCAGCTGGCGCGCGCGCATCGCCAGCCCCACCTCGGAGCCGGTCGCCAGCACGGTGGCCTGCGCCGCCTCATCCTCCACCAGCACGTAGCCGCCGCGCGCAATGGCCGCGACCTGCGCCGCGCTGCGCGGCTGCGTCGGCAGGGTCTGACGCGAGAGCAGCAGTGCGCTGGGCTGGGTGGCCGCCGCCACTGCCTCGGTCCAGGCGACGGCGGTTTCGGCCGGGTCGCACGGGCGCCACACCGCCAGGTTGGGTATCAGGCGCAGGCTGGCCGCGTGCTCCACCGATTGATGGGTGGGGCCGTCCTCGCCCAGGCCGATCGAGTCGTGGGTGAACACGTGGATGACCCGCAGCTTCATCAGCGCGGCCATGCGGATCGCGTTGCGGCTGTAGTCGCTGAAGGTGAGAAAGGTGCCACCGTAGGGAATGAAGCCACCGTGCAGGGCCATGCCGTTCATCACCGCCGCCATGCCGAACTCGCGCACGCCGTAGGACAGGTGGCGCGCGCCGGCCTCCGGAAAATCGGTGAGGTTGGAGCCGGTGAGGTCGGCGCTGCCGCCGAACAGTTCCGGCAGCTGCGGCGCCAGCTGCGCCAGCACCTGCTGCGAGGCCTTGCGCGTGGCGACGTCGTCGGTACGCGCGGCCTCGTGTTCTACCACCGCCGTGCGCAACGCATCCCAGCCGTCGGGCAGCGTGCCGGCCATGCGCCGCTCCAGCTCCGCGGCGAGCCCGGGATGCGCCGCCCGGTAGGCCTCGAAACGCGCCTGCCACTGCGCCTGCATGCGCTCGCCGGTTTCGCGCGCGTCCCACGCGGTGCGCGCATCGTCAGGCAGTTCGAACGGCGGATGGAACCAGCCCAGCGCTTCGCGGGTGGCGGCGATCTCCTCGACGCCCAGCGGCTCGCCATGCGCCTTGGCGGTGCCGGCACGACCGGGCGAACCGGCACCGATGGTGGTGCGACAGACGATCAGCGTGGGCTTGCCGCGACCACGCCTGGCCTGGGCAATCGCCGCTTCGACGGCACCAATGTCATGGCCGTCCAGCGGCCCGATCACGTCCCAGCCGCAGGCGCGGAAGCGCGCCGGCGTGTCGTCGCGAAACCAACCCTGCACCGGGCCGTCGATGCTGATGCCGTTGTCGTCGTACAGCGCCACCAGCTTGTCCAGCTGCCACACCCCGGCCAGCGAGATCGCCTCCTGGCTGATGCCTTCCATCAGGCAGCCGTCGCCGAGAAACACGTAGGTGTGGTGGTCGATCACCGTGTGCCCCGGGCGATTGAACTCCACCGCCAGACGCTTCTCCGCCAGCGCCATGCCGACCGCATTGGTGATGCCCTGCCCCAGCGGCCCGGTGGTGGTCTCCACGCCGGGCGTGATGCCGCGTTCGGGATGCCCCGGGGTGCGGCTGTGCAGCTGGCGGAAGCGCTTGAGCTCCTCGATCGGCAAGTCGTAGCCGGTCAGGTGCAGCAGTGCGTAGAGCAGCATCGAGGCATGCCCGTTGCTGAGCACGAAGCGGTCGCGGTCGATCCAGCCCGGGTTGGCCGGGTTGTGCTTCAGGTGCGATCCCCACAGCGCCACGGCCATCTCGGCCATGCCCATCGGCGCGCCCGGGTGACCCGACTTCGCCTGCTGCACGGCATCCATCGCCAATGCGCGAAGGGCGCTGGCGCGGGGATCGCGTGAGGCCTCGCCGTATTCGATGCGGATGCTCGACTGGCTGACCATCACAGCGCTCCCAGCACACGCTTGCGTCGCTCCATCATGCGCCAGATGAACGGCGTGAAGATCATCTGCATCGCCAGCTCCATCTTGCCGCCGGGCACCACGATGGTGTTGGCGCGCGACATCCACGAGTTGTGGATCATGTTGAGCAGGTAGGGAAAGTCGATTCCCTTGGGATCGCGGAAGCGGATCACGCAGATGCTCTCGTCGGCACTGGGGATGTCGCGCGCAATGAACGGGTTGGACGTGTCCACCACCGGCACGCGCTGGAAGTTCACGTGGGTGCGCGAGAACTGCGGGCAGATGTAGTTCACGTAGTCGGGCATGCGGCGCAGGATGGTGTCGGTGACCGCCTCGGCGGTGTAGCCGCGCACGTTCTTGTCGCGGTAGAGCTTCTGGATCCACTCCAGGTTGATCACCGGCACCACGCCGATCAGCAGGTCCGGATGCTGCGCCACGTCCACCTCCGGCGTCACCACGGCCCCGTGCAAGCCCTCGTAGAACAGCAGGTCGGTATCCGGCGCAATCTCTTCCCAGGCGGTGAAGGTGCCCGGCTCCTGCTGGTAGGGCGCCGCCTCGCCGGCATCATGCAGGTACTTGCGGCTCTTGCCGATGCCGGTGCGCGCGTAGTCGCCGAACAACTGCTCCAGCTCGGCAAACAGGTTGTTCTCCGCGCCGAAATGGCTGAAGTGCATGTTGCCGCTCTGCTCGGCCTCGGCCTGGCGCAGGCGCATCTCCTTGCGATCGAAGCGATGGAAGCTGTCGCCCTCGATGATGGCCGCGGTGAGCCCTTCGCGCCGGAAGATGTTCTGGAACGTGCGCGTGACCGAGGTCGTGCCGGCGCCGGACGAACCGGTGATGGCGATGATCGGATGGCGTTCGGACATGAGGATTCCCCAGCAGCTCTCAGGAAGGATCGGTGCCTGCCGCGCGCGGCAGTGAAGACGATGGAACCGGGTGACTGGCGGATGTCAGTCGCGGAACAGCCCGCGCTCGGCAAACAGCGGATTGGAGGCCTCGCGCCGCGACGGCTCGTTGTGGTACTGCTCGATGCGCTCCACCTCGCGGCGCGAACCGAACACCAGGCCGATGCGCTGGTGCAGCGACTCGGGCGTGAGCGCCAGCACCGGCTGGCGCCCGGTGCTGGCGCGGCCGCCGGCCTGCTCCATCACCATGCCGATCGGGTTGGCCTCGTACAGCAGGCGCAGGCGTCCGGCCTTGGCCGGGTCCTTGCTGTCGCGCGGGTACAGAAACACACCGCCGCGCATCAGGATCCGGTGCGCCTCCGCCACCATGCTGGCGATCCAGCGCATGTTGAAATCCTTGCCGCGGGGGCCGGTCTTGCCGGCCAGACATTCGTCCACGTAGCGCTTCACCGGCGCTTCCCAGAAGCGGCTGTTGGAGCTGTTGATGGCGAACTCGTGGGTATCTTCGGGAACCCGGATGTCGGCGTGGGTGAGCTTGAACTCGCCCACGTTGAGATCGAGCGTGAACCCGGCCACGCCGTTGCCCACGGTCAGCACCAGCATCGTGGTGGGTCCGTACAGCGCGTAGCCTGCCGCCACCTGGGTGGCGCCCGGTTGCAGGAAGTCGGCCTCGACCACGTCACGACCCGAATCGATCGCCTCCTGCGGCGCACGCAGGATCGAGAAGATGCTGCCCACCGAGACGTTGACGTCGATGTTGCTGGAGCCGTCCAGCGGATCGAACACCAGCAGGTACTTGCCGCGCGGGTAGCTGGCAGGAATCTGGTAGGGCGCATCCATTTCTTCCGACGCCATGCCGGCGAGATGACCGGACCACTCGGTCTGGCGGATCAGCATCGCGTTGCTGGCCACGTCCAGCGGCTTCTGCTCCTCGCCCTGCACGTTGATCGCGCCGCCCGCCGGCGTCTCGGCCAGCGCGCCCAGGGCGACCGTGCGGGCGATCGCCTTGCAGGCGATCGATACGTCCAGGATCAGCGCGTTCAATTCGCCGCTGGCGGTCGGAAAGCGGCGACGCTGCTCGATCAGGTACTGGGTCAAGGTGATGCGGTTGGACAGGGGCATGGCGACCTCAGGAACTCGGGTTCTGGAACACGCGGCTGGCCAGCAGGTCGGCTGGAACGAGGGTGGTGAGGGCGGCTTCGTCGAGCACCCGGTCGCGATCGACGAACAGCCGGCTGGCCTGGCGCAGGCGGGCACGATCGAGCGCGTTGCGCACGCTGCGGGCATTGGCGAAATGCGGCTTGGCGATGCGCCGCTCGAGATAGTCGTGGAACACCTCGGCGGCGCCCTCGCCGAAGCGGTAGTGCTGCTGCGTGAGCATGCGTTCGGCAATCTGCGCGAGCTCGTCCACCGAGTAGTCGGGAAAATCCAGGTGATGCGCGATGCGCGAGCTCATGCCCGGGTTGGACTGGAAGAAGGCATCCATCCGGTCCTTGTAGCCGGCCAGGATCACCACCAGGTCGTCGCGCTGGTTCTCCATCACCTGCAGCAGGATCTCGATCGCCTCCTGTCCGTAGTCGCGCTCGTTCTCCGGCTTGTAGAGGTAGTACGCCTCGTCGATGAACAGCACGCCGCCCATGGCCTTCTTCAGCACTTCCTTGGTCTTGGGTGCGGTGTGCCCGATGTACTGCCCGACCAGGTCGTCGCGGGTCACCGCTACCAGGTGTCCCTTGCGCACGTAGCCCAAGCGGTGAAGGATCTCGGCCATGCGCATGGCCACGGTGGTCTTGCCGGTGCCGGGGTTGCCGGTGAAGCACATGTGCAGGCTGGGGTTTTCCGCCTGCAGGCCCAGGTTGATGCGCAGCTTGTCGATCACCAGCAGCGCGGCGATGTCGCGGATGCGCTGCTTGACCGGGCGCAGGCCGACCAGGTCGCGATCGAGCTCGTCCAGCACGTCCTCGACGTGGCTCAGCGCCAGCACTTCGTTGACGGTGCGGGCGGCGGCCATGGCGGTCGCCTCGCATTGCTCTACTGGCACCGTCGCCGGCACGGCGACGGCGGCAGCGCTGCTGCCGGGAATGCTGTAGTTCGGCGCGCCCATCTCAATGCACCTGCGCCAGTTCGGCGCGCATGGCGTCGATCACCCGGCGATAGTCGGGCTGGCCGAAGATCGCCGAGCCGGCGACGAAGCAGTCGGCCCCCGCCGAGGCGACGCTGCGGATGTTGTCCACCTTGATGCCGCCATCGACCTCCAGCCGGATGTCGCGGCCGCTGGCCTCGATGAGCCTGCGTGCCTGCTCGATCTTGCGCAGCGCGCTGTCGATGAAGCCTTGCCCGCCGAAGCCGGGATTGACGCTCATGATCAGCACCAGGTCGATGTGGTCGATCTCCCACTCGAGCACGTCCAGCGGCGTGGCCGGGTTGAACACCAGGCCGGCTTGGCAGCCCTCGGCACGGATCAGCTGCACGGTGCGGTCGACGTGGGCGGAGGCCTCCGGATGAAAGCTCACGGTGTCGGCGCCGGCCCTGGCAAAGGCCTGCGCCAGCGCATCCACCGGCTGCACCATCAGGTGCACGTCCAGCGGCACCTTGCCGCCGTCCGCGCGCACGCAATGCGGCTTGATCGCCTGCGCCACCATCGGCCCGATCGTGAGATTGGGCACGTAGTGGTTGTCCATCACGTCGAAATGGATCCAGTCGGCGCCGGCGGCGATGACATCGCGCACCTCTTCGCCCAGACGGGCGAAGTCGGCGGAAAGGATCGACGGAGCGATGCGGTACATGGCGCGACCTCGTGGCGGATGAAGCGGAGCGGATCGGTGATCACGCTCCCGGCCGACAGCGCGTGTCGTCCGGGAGATAGCGGCGCATCGCTCAGTAGCGCTCGCCCTCCGGCTTGTCGGCGGCATAGCCGTGGATCGTGTAGTGCTGGCTGCGCCCGTTCACCTCCTGCCGCTGCAGGTTGAAGCCCGGCTCGTTCTCCGGCCGATTGACGATGAAGCTCATCGCGATGCTCTCGACGTTGCGGGTGGAGTCGAAGGCCATCAGGCGGATGTAGTGCCGCGGGAACGTCTTGCGGCAGTTGTTGACCTCCAGCAGCACGCCGGCGGCGTCGGCGAGGTCGAACATCGGCATGCCGAACATTTCCCAGTAGGTGTTGCGCGGGTGCGGGTCGTCGGTGTACTCGACGCTCCATGCATAGCCTTTGCGCAGCCCGTATTCGATCTGCAGGGTGATCTCGGCATCGGTCAGGTCGGGCAGGAAGCTGAACTGGCCCTGGGTGATGCGGCCGGTCGGATTGGTCATCATGGTCGGATCTCCTTCGCGGCTAGGGTCAGGCGGACACGCCGGGGGTCACCGCGAAATCGCTGGTGTCGGTCGAGGTGTAGTTGAAGGTGATGTCGCCCCAGGTATCGAGCGCCTGCTTCAGCGGCGTGCAGGTCTGCGCGGCCTTCTTGAGGATCTCCGGACCTTCGTTCTTGATGTCCTTGCCCTCGTTGCGCGCCTTGACCATGCACTCCAGCGCCACCCGGTTGGCCACGGCGCCGGCCTGGATACCGGCCGGATGGCCGATCGTGCCGCCGCCGAACTGCAGGATCACGTCGTCGCCGAACAGCTCGATCAGCTGGTGCATCTGGCCGGCGTGGATGCCGCCCGACGCCACCGGCATCACCTTCTTGGTGTCGCACCAGTCCTGGTCGAAGAACAGGCCGCGCGGCAGGTCCTGCTTGGTGTAGCTGTCGCGGCAGACGTTGTAGTAGCCCTGCACCGTCATCGGGTCGCCTTCGAGCTTGCCCACGGCGGTGCCGGTGTGCAGATGGTCGACGCCGGCCAGGCGCAGCCACTTGGCCATCACGCGGAAGCTCACGCCGTGGTTCTTCTGCCGCGTGTAGGTGCCGTGGCCGGCACGATGCATGTGCACGATCATGTCGTGCTTGCGCGCCCAATTGCCGATGCTCTGGATCGCGCTCCAGCCGATGATCAGGTCGACCATGATCACCACCGAGCCCAGTTCCTTGGCGAATTCGGCGCGCTCGTAGATGTCCTCCATCGTGGCGCCGGTGACGTTGAGGTAGGAGCCCTTCACCTCGCCGGTCGCGGCGGAGGCCTTGTTGACGCCTTCCATCACGTAGAGGAAGCGGTCGCGCCAGTGCATGAACGGCTGCGAGTTGATGTTCTCGTCGTCCTTCATGAAATCGAGGCCGCCCTTGAGGCCCTCGTAGATCACCCGGCCGTAGTTGCGGCCGGAGAGGCCGAGCTTGGGCTTGGTGGTGGCGCCCAGCAGCGGGCGACCGAACTTGTCCAGCCGCTCGCGCTCGACGATCAGGCCGCAGGGGGGCCCCTTGAACGTCTTGATCAGCGCCTTGGGCATGCGGATGTCCTCGAGGCGCGCCGCCTTGAGCGGCTTGAACGAGAACACGTTGCCGATCAGGCTCGCCGTGATGTTGGCGATCGAGCCTTCCTCGAACAGGATGATGTCGTAGGCGACCCAGCAGAAATACTGCCCCGGCGTGCCCGGCACCGGATCCACCCGGAAGGCCTTGGCGCGATAGCTGTCGCAGGCGGTCAGGCGGTCGGTCCAGACCACCGTCCAGGTGGCGGTGGAGGATTCGCCGGCGACGGCAGCCGCGGCCTCGACCGGATCCACGCCGTCCTGCGGGGTGATCCGGAACAGGCAGACGGTGTCGGTCTCGCTGGGCACGTAGTCGGGCTGCCAGTAGCCCATCTGGCGGTACTTCAGGACGCCGGCGCTGTAGCGCTTCTTGGCGTTGCCGGTGATGTCGGTCGCTTCGGCGTGGATCTCTTGGGCGCTCATGCAGGACTCCTGGTCGACGCGGGTGATTGACGCGGCGTGGAGTCGACTGTAGGTTGGCCGCGAATTCAGTAAAAGTCAGTTTTTATTCTCTAATTCTTCAGGTTTTAATTAACTTTGAATCTGAGCTTCCGCCAGCTGCGCATCTTCGTGGAGGTGGCCCGACTGGGCAGCAATCAGGCCGCCGCGGCCGCGCTGCACATCACCCCGCCGGCGGTGTCGATGCAGATCAAGGATCTGGAATCGCAGCTGCAGCTGGCGCTGTTCAACCGCGAGGGCCGCGGGCTGACCCTGTCGACGGCGGGGGAGTACTTCCTGGTGCACGCCCGCCGCATGCTGGCCGCCTATCGCGACGCCGAAGACGCGATGTCGCGTTTCCTCAAGCTGGACCGTGGCGTGCTTACCCTGGGCATCGTCAGCACCGCCAAGCATTTCGTGCCGCAACTGCTGGCGCGCTTCCACCAGGAGCATCCGGGCATCGAACTGAAGCTGCGGGTGGCGCACAACCGACGGCAGCTGGTGGCGCTAATGCAGGCGGGCGAAGTGGACTTGTCGGTGATGGGCCGCCCGCCGCGCGAGATCGAGACCCGCGCCGAGCCGTTCGCCGCGCATCCGCTGGTGTTCGTGGCCGCACCCGATCATCCGCTGGCGCGCATGGAGGCGATCGCACCGGACACCCTCGCGGCGCATCCCTTCGTGGTCCGCGAGGAGGGCTCGGGCACGCGTGCCGCCATGCAGGCGTTCTTCGAGGAGCACCGGCTGGAGCCGCGGGTGGCGATGGAGGTGGCCAGCAACGAGACGGTCAAGCATGCCGTGATGGCCGGACTGGGGCTGAGCCTGCTCTCGCTGCACACGATCGGACTGGAGCTGCAAAGCGGCCTGCTGCGGATTCTGCCGGTGGAGGGCACGCCGCTGATGCGCACCTGGTTCATCGTGCGGATGCAGGCGCGACAACTCTCGCCGGCAGCCGAGGCGTTCCGCTACTTCATCATCGAGCACGGCGAAGCCCACTTGCTGGCGCACGACGCACCCTTGCTGCAAACCGCCTCGCCCGGCAAAGGCTGAGCGCCGGCGCGCCACATGCTGCGCGGCAGGAAGTCATGCGTCAAAACACGCCAGCGGGGCCGAAGGGCGCCCTGCTCCGCTACAATGCGCCGGTTTGCCCCACCCAGCCGGAGTCCCCATGAGCGAACCCTTCAAGCACCAGCGCATCCTGCTCAAACTTTCCGGTGAGGCGCTGATGGGCGAGGCCGACTACGGCATCGATCCGAAGGTGATCGGCCGCTTGGCCGACGAGATCATCGAGGTGCAGCGCGCCGGTATCCAGATCGGCGTGGTGATCGGCGGCGGCAACATCT
>MEGM01000078.1:0-4070 GCA_001725505.1 Rubrivivax sp. SCN 70-15
CCGCCGCCATAGCCGCCGCCATAGCCGCCGCCATAGCCGCCCATGCCGCCCATGCCGCCCATCATCGAACCGAACAGGCTGCCGAAGCCGCCTGCCATCTGGTTGCCGAGGATGCCCGCGGACAGGCCGGCCGTGATGCCGAAGCCGGCGAAGATCACCGAGGTCAGCAGGGCCGAGATCGCGCCCTGCACGACGACGAGCAGCATCAGGTTCAGCAAGGCCTGGCTCGAACGCTGGCTGACGACGGCCCAGACGCGCGAGAACGCGGTCTTCAGCGGCAGGCCCTCCCACAACGCCGGCGCGGCCAGCGACGTGATCACCGCGACCCCGAGGAAGACCAGCGCGGCGGCGAAGGTCAGCCCCGGCAGGACCACCACGTAGAGGATCGGGCCCAGGAAGGAGATCTTGCAGACCAGCAGCAGGAGCGCCGCGACCACCGCGACCGCGAGCTCGAACGCCAGGAGCAGCAGGAAGGCACCCAGCATGCGCAGCGCGATCAGCGGGCTGGCCAGCAACGCCGCCAGCGTGCCGCTGACCGGGTTGCCGGCCGCCTGGGCCATGAACTGCGTTCCCGCCGCCGCGAAGCCGAGCAGGTAGACGGCGAACGAGACCAGCGCGAGCAAGGCCATCAGCGCCGCCGAATGGCTGGCGATGCCCAGCACCCAGAGCACCGCGACGCAGACGAAGGTGGCGAGCAGCGTCGTCAGCCCGGGGCGGTTGCGCCAGGCCTCGCCGATGCGCAGCAGGGTGTAGGGGTCGTTCGGGCTCGCGGCGATGGTGGTGTTCATGGCGTTCCTCCCTCAGTTCGGCGCCTGGCCCTGGCTCGACATCGGGCACTCGGGGACTTCGCCCCAATGCTTGCCCGGCTCGCAGTAGCGCGACCGGGCGTGCTGGATGCAGATCCCGCGGCTGATGAAGTTCTTGCCTTCGCAGCGCGCCAGCTCGGCCTTCAGCGCCGCGAACCAGGCGGGCTCCGCCGGTGCCGCAGGTACTGCCGGTGCCGGCGCAGGTGCCGCGGCGGCGGGCCTGGGCGCCGGGGCGGGCGGCGGTGGCGGCGGCTCGACGATCCGGACCGGCGGGTGCGGCGCCGGTGCCTCGATGCGGTGCGGACGCGGCGGCGGCGCGACATGCGCGGGCTTTGGCGCCGCGACGGGCGCCGGGGCAGGCGCTGCGACGGGAGGTGGCGGCGGCGCCGGTTCAGGCGCCGGCGCTGGCGCCGGCGCGATGGCCGCCGGCTGGGGTTCGCTCGGCACCGGGGCTGCCGGTTCCGGTGCGGGTGCGGGTGCCGGCGCAGGGGCGGGTTCCGGCGCGGCCGGGGCCGTTGCCGGTGGCGCCGGCGCCGGCTGCCCGCTCAGGGCCCAGTAGGCGCCGCCACCGGCCAGCGCCAGGGCGACCGCGGCCACGCCGATCCACAGGCCGCTTCGCGAAGCCGCCGCTGCCGGCGCGGTGGCCGCAGCCGCCGCCCGCGGCGGCGGCGCAAGGGGTGGAGGAGGCGGCGGAGGAGGAGGCGGCGGAGGAGGAGGAGGCAGAGGCGCCGGAGGCGGCGGAGGCGGAGAAGGAGGCAGCGGGCGCACGGCCGGCGCTGCGGTCGGCGGCACGATCACGGTCGCATCGGCGTCGGCGGCCATCGGGCTGCCGCAGGCGGCGCAGAAGCGAGCGCTCGGCTTGTTCGGCTGCCCGCAACGTGCGCAGGTCAGCGTTGGCGGCGCAGGCTCGGCGGCCGGGGCGGCGAGGGCCAGGCGCGTGCCGCAGGCCTTGCAGAACTTGGCGCCGTCGGCGTTCTCGGTATGGCAGCTGGGGCATTGCATGAGCAGGCTCGCCTCGTCGTTCCAGGGTCGTGAACCGCGCGGCATGCGCGGACCGCCTTCGCATCGCCGCATCGCGCCGGGCCGCCGGCGTCGTTGCGCTCCTCACTTGTTTCCAAATCTGTCACAGATCCCGGGGCCGGGCAATCCGCAGCGCCCCGCGTGGCCGTCGATCGAACCTGCCGCGGGCCATTCATGCACGCGGTCGATCAATCGATCGGCAAGGTGCAATTGCCCTGCCCGGGCCGCCGCCCTATCGTTCGCTTCCTGGAGCGATGTGCCCTCGCGCCCGGCCTTCGCCGGGCCGCCGGCCGACCCATGGAGACCGCGATGAACCCGAACCCCGAACCGCTGAGCGACTGGATCGGCCGCAGCGAGACGCTGCACGACGAGATCGGCGCGACGCCGGTGAAGGCGCTCGCCGCGACGCTGGATTTCGACCCCGCGCCGGTCGGGACCGGCACGCCGCTGCCCCCGCTGTGGCACTGGCTGTACTTCCTGCCGCTGCACCGGGCGAGCGAGATCGGCCCCGACGGCCATGCCCGGCGCGGCGGATTCCTGCCGCCGGTGCCGCTGCCGCGCCGGATGTGGGCCGGCAGCCGCTTCGACTTCCGCGCGCCGCTGCGCGTGGGTGACCGCGTCGCGCGCAGCTCGACGATCGAGAACGTCGCCAGCAAGCAGGGCCGCAGCGGGCCTCTGGTGTTCGTCACCGTGCGCCACGAACTTCACGCCAACGGGGGTGCCGAGCCGGCGCTGGTCGAGTGGCACGACATCGTCTACCGCGACGCGAAGCAGCCCGGCGAGCCCGAGCCGGCGCCGCAGCCGGCGCCCGACGGCGCGCACTGGCAGCGCGAGCTCGTGCCCGACGACGTGCTGCTGTTCCGCTACAGCGCGCTCACCTTCAACGGCCACCGCATCCATTACGACCGCCGCTACGTCACCGGGGTCGAGGGCTACCCGGGGCTGGTCGTGCACGGCCCGCTGATCGCGACGCTGCTGATGGACCTGCTGCGCCGCCACGCCCCCGGTGCCGAGGTCGCGAGCTTCCGCTTCAAGGCCGTGCGGCCGACCTTCGACGGCCGGCCGATGCACGTCAACGGCCGCCGCGACGGCGACCAGGTCAGGCTCTGGGCGCAGGACTTCGAGGGCTGGCTGACGATGGATGCCAGCGCCGTGCTGAAAGGCTGACCCGATGCAACCGCTGAAAGGCCTGACCGTCGTCACGCTCGAGCATGCGATCGCGGCGCCGTTCGCGACGCGCCAGCTCGCCGACCTGGGCGCGCGCGTGATCAAGATCGAGCGCCCCGGCGTCGGCGACTTCGCGCGCGGCTACGACCGGCGCGTCAAGGGTCTGGCCTCGCACTTCGTCTGGGTCAACCGCAGCAAGGAGAGCCTGACGCTGGACGTCAAGCACCCGCGCGCGGCGGCGCTGCTCGAGCGCCTGGTGCTCGAACGTGCCGACGTGCTGGTGCAGAACCTCGCCCCCGGCGCGGCGGCGCGGCTGGGGCTGTCGTACGAGGCGCTGGCGCCGCGCAAGCCTTCGCTCATCGTCTGCGACATCTCGGGCTACGGCGACGACCCGAAGGCGCCCGGCCCGTACCGCGACAAGAAGGCCTACGACCTGCTGATCCAGAGCGAGTCGGGCTTCGTCTCGATCACCGGCACGCCGGACGAGCCGAGCAAGGCCGGGGTCTCGATCGCCGACGTCGCCGCCGGCATGTACGCCTACAGCAACGTGCTGGCCGCGCTGCTGCAGCGCGCGATCGACGGCCGCGGCCGGCGCATCGACGTCTCGATGCTCGAGGCGATGGGCGAGTGGATGGGCTACCCGATGTACTACGCCTTCGACGGCGCCGAGCCGCCACCGCGCAGCGGTGCCAGCCACGCGACGATCTACCCCTATGGCCCGTTTCCCACCGGCGACGGCCACCAGGTGATGCTCGGGCTGCAGAACGAGCGCGAATGGGCCACCTTCTGCGCCAAGGTGCTGCGCCAGCCGGCGCTCGCGACCGACCCGCGATTCGTCGGCAACGCGCAGCGCAGCGCCGAACGCACGGCACTGCGCGCGATCATCGACGAGACCTTCGCCGCGCTCGGCGCCGAGCAGGTGCAGGCGCGGCTGGACGAGGCACAGATCGCCAACGCCCAGGTCAACACCTTGCACGAGCTGTGGCAGCACCCGCAGCTGGCCGCGCGCGGCCGCTGGCGCGAGGTCGGCTCGCCGGCGGGCCCATTGCCGGCGCTGCTGCCGCCGGGCTCGTGGGA
>MEGM01000078.1:4083-16113 GCA_001725505.1 Rubrivivax sp. SCN 70-15
TGGGACGACGGCGACCCGCGCCTGGACCCGATCCCGGCGCTGGGCGCGCACACCGACGCGATCCTCGCCGAGCTCGGTGTCGGCGCCGACGAGATCGCTGCGCTGCGCGAGGCGGGGGCGGTGTGAGCGCCGCACCGCTGCCGCGCAGCTACCTGTTCGTCCCCGGCGACCGGCCCGAGCGCTTCGCCAAGGCGCTGGCGTCGGGCGCCGACGCGGTGGTGCTCGACCTCGAGGACGCGGTCGCGCCCGAGCGCAAGGCCGAGGCACGCGCCGCGGTGCGCGCCGCGCTCGCGGACGGTGACGCGCGCTGGGTCGTGCGCATCAACGACGCGGCGACACCCTGGTTCGAAGAGGATCTGGCGCTGCTCGGCGCGGCCCGCACCGTGATGCTGCCCAAGGCCGAGACCGGGGCCCAGGTCGCGCGCGTCGTCGCGGCAAGGCCGGACGTCACGGTGCTGGCGCTGGTGGAGACGGCGCGCGGCGTGCTGGGCGCGGCCGCGCTGGCCGAAGCGCCGGGTGTCCAGCGGCTGGTCTTCGGCACGATCGACTTCGCGCTCGACCTCGACCTGTCGGGCGACCCGGCCGGCTTCGACACCGCGGCCGGCCTGCTCGCGCTGGCCTCGCGCGCCGCCGGCATCGCCGCGCCGGTGGCCGGCGTCACCGCGGCGATCGACGACGAGGCGCTGCTGCTCGCCGATCTGGCGCGCGCCCGCGCGCACGGCTTCGGCGCCAAGCTGTGCATCCACCCGAAGCAGGTCGCGCCGCTGCACCGCGCGCTCGCGCCGAGCGCGGCCGAACTGGATTGGGCGCGCCGCGTCGTCGCCGCGACCGAAGGCGCTGCCGGGGCCGTGCGCGTCGATGGCCGCATGGTCGACAAGCCCGTGTTGCTGCGCGCGCAGCGGCTGCTCGCGCGCGTCCACCACTGAACCCGAACCGAGAAAGCCTCGCCATGCCATCGACGATCATCGACTCCGCCATCTTCCAGGGCATCTTCTCCAGCGACCCGATGCGCCGGGTCTGGTCCGACGAGAACCGGACGCAGAAGTACCTGGACATCGAGGCCGCGCTCGCCCGCGTGCAGGGCCGGATCGGGCTGATCCCGCAGGAAGCGGCCGACGAGATCGTCAGCCACTGCCGGCTCGAGCAGATCGACATGGCCAGGCTGCGCGAGCAGACCGAGCGCATCGGCTACCCGATCCTGGGCGTGGTCTCGCAGCTCAATGCGCTGTGCCGCGACAAGCTCGGCGAATACTGCCACTGGGGCGCGACGACGCAGGACATCACCGACACCGCCACCGTGCTCCAGATCCGCGAGGCGCTGGTGCTCGTCGATGCCGAGCTCGCGGCGATCGCCGACGCGCTGGCCAGGCTCGCGAAGGAGCACCGCGACACGCCGATGATCGGCCGCAGCAACCTGCAGCAGGCGATACCGGTGACCTTCGGCTACAAGATGGCGGGGCTGCTGTCGGCGGTGCTGCGCCACCGCGAGCGGCTCGCGCAGCTGCGCGAGCGCGTGCTCGTCGGCGAGTTCGCCGGCGCGGCAGGCACGCTGGCGTCGCTGGAGCGCGGCGCGATGCAGACGCAGGCCGGACTGTGCGCCGAGCTCGGCCTGGCGCAGCCGGTGATCGCCTGGCACACGATCCGCGACAACATCGCCGAGGTCGGCGCCTTCCTCGGCCTCGTCGGCGGCACGCTGGGCAAGCTCAGCATGGACGTCAAGCTGATGATGCAGACCGAGGTCGGCGAGGTCTTCGAGCCCTTCCACCACGGCCGCGGCAGCAGCAGCACGATGCCGCAGAAGCGCAACCCGATCGGCAGCTGCTACATCCACGCCGCGATCAGCGTCGTGCGCCAGCACGCCGCCGCGCTGATGGACGCGATGGTCGCCGACCACGAGCGCAGCACCGGGCCCTGGGAGATCGAGTGGATCGTGCTGCCCGAGGCCTTCTGCCTGATGGCCGGTGCGCTCAAGCAGTCGCGCGCCATCGTCGAAGGGCTGGAGGTCGACGCGGTCGCGATGCGGCGCAACATCGACCTGACCCATGGCCTCGTGATGAGCGAGGCGGTGATGATGGGGCTGGGCCCGTACATCGGCCGCGAGTACGCGCACGACCTGGTCTACGACATCTGCCGCGAAGCGGTGAAGCAGCAGCGCCCGCTGCTCGATCTGCTCGCCGAGCATCCCGAGATCAACCGGCACGTCGACCACGCGACGCTGGCGCGGCTGTGCGACCCGGCCAACTACCTGGGCCAGTCGGGCGTGATGGTCGACCGCGTGCTGGCGCGCATGCCGGCGCGCTGAGCCGTCGATCCCGCGCCGGCATCCGGTGAAGCGGGTGCGGGCGTCGCTCTGCACTCACATTGCGTGGGGCTATCGGTCCGCTTGTGGGTCCGCTTGTGGGTCCGCTCGTCGGTCCGCTGGCCCGGGCGCGGCCCCGGCTTGCGGGGAAACACCGGCTTGCCCAAGCGTTCGCCTGCTCTCACAGTGCGCTCTGTCGTCAGAAAACACTTCAGGAGACAGAAATGAGCACTCTGGATGTGAACAAGCCCGAGGCGCACGATGCCGCGCCGCCCGCGCGCCGGCGCTTCCTGGGCAGCGCCGCGTCGGGTCTGGCCGGCGCCGCGGCGATGGCCGCGCCGATGATCGCGGTGGCGCAGTCGCCGGTGGTGCTGAAGATGCAGGGCGCCTGGGGCGCGAAGGACATCTTCAACGAGATGGCCGAGGAATACGTCAAGCGCGTCAACGAGATGTCGGGCGGCCGGCTGCGCATCGACTACCTCGTCGCCGGCGCGGTGGTCAAGCCTTTCGAGGTCATGGACGCGGTGAACAAGGGCGTGCTCGACGCCGGCCACCACGTGCCGGTGTACTGGTACGGCAAGAGCAAGGTCGCGTCGCTGTTCGGCTCCGGCCCGATCAACGGCTGCGACGCGCCGCAGACGCTGGCCTGGATCTACCGCGGCGGCGGCATCGAGCTCTACAACCAGCTGCTCAAGAAGCTCAACCTCGACGTCGTCGGCTACTTCGCGATGCCGATGCCGACCCAGCCGCTGGGCTGGTTCAAGAAGCCGGTCAGGAGCGCCGACGACCTGAAGGGCCTGAAGTACCGCACCGTGGGCCTGGCCGCCGACCTGATGCAGGAGGTGGGCTGCAAGGTCACCCAGCTGCCCGGCGGCGAGATCGTCCCGGCGATGGACCGCGGCGTGATCGAGGCCTTCGAGTTCAACAACCCGACCTCGGACCGCCGCTTCGGTGCCCAGGACGTCGCCAAGTACTACATGATGGGCAGCTTCCACCAGGCGATGGAGTTCTTCGAGATCATCTTCAACAAGAAGAAGCACGACGCGCTGCCGAAGGACCTGCAGGCGATCCTGCGCTACTCGGCCGAGGCGTCGTCGTCGTCGAACTGGTGGACCGCGATGGACAACTATTCGCGCGACCTCGACGAGCTGGTCGCGAAGGACAAGGTCACCGTGCAGCGCACGCCGAAGTCGGTGTTCGACGCGCAGATGAAGGCCTGGGACGTGGTCACGAAGAAGCTCTCCGACGAGGACCCGTTCTTCAAGCAGGTCGTCGACAGCCAGCGCGCCTGGTCCAAGCGGGTCGCCAAGTACATGTTCCTCAACGAGGCCGACTACCAGCTCGGCTACGAGCACATCCACGGCAAGATCCCGGGCCTGGCCTGAACGCCGCGGAAGTCGCCACGCAGGGAGGCCCGCCGGCCTCCCTCATTGTTTGAGGAGCCGAGATGATCCGCAGCGTCATCAAGACCATCGATCTGCTGAACAAGTCGGTGGGCCACGCGTTCGCGTGGTGCATCGTGATCCTGACGCTCGGCGTCAGCTACGAGGTCTTCGTGCGCTACGTGCTGCGCGACCCGACGAGCTGGGCCTTCGACCTCAGCTACATCCTCTACGGCGCGCTGTTCCTGATGTCGGGCGCCTACACGCTGTCGCGCGGCGGCCACGTGCGCGCCGACGTGTTCTCGCGCCGCTGGCGCCCGCGCACCCAGGCGGCGGTCGAACTGGTGCTGTACTTCCTGTTCTTCTTCCCCGGCGTGCTCGCGCTGGTGATCGCCGGCTGGGGCTACGGCCACGATGCCTACGCGATCAAGGAGGTCAGCGTGAACAGCCCGGTCGGCGTGCCGATCTGGCCGCTGAAGATGCTGATCCCGGCCGCCGGCGTGCTGCTGACGCTGCAGGGCGTGGCCGAAGTGCTGCGCTGCCTGCTCTGCCTGCGCGAGGGCGTCTGGCCACCGCGGCTGCACGACGTCGAGGAGCTCGAGGACCAGCTGCTGCACGGCCATTCGACCGACGCCGCGACGGGAGCCCGGTCATGAGCAACCCGCAACTCGCGCTGCTGATGCTGGGCCTGTTCATCTTCATCATCATGCTCGGCTTCCCGATCGCCTTCACGCTGATGGCGATGGGCATCGCGTTCGGCTTCTACGCCTACTGGCAGCCCGACCAGGCCTTCTTCGACAACCGCGTCTTCTACCTGTTCACGCAGAACACGTTCAGCGTGATGAACAGCGACATCCTGGTCGCGATTCCGCTGTTCCTGTTCATGGGCTACATGATCGAGCGCTCGAACATCCTCGACAAGCTCTTCCTGAGCCTGCAGGTGGCGTTCAGGCGCGTGCCCGGCGCGATGGCGATCGCCGCGCTCGTGACCTGCGCGCTGTTCGCCACCGCGACCGGCATCGTCGGCGCGGTCGTCACGCTGATGGGGCTGCTCGCGTTTCCGGCGATGCTCAAGGCACGCTACGACCAGGGCATCTCGGCCGGCGTCATCTGCGCCGGCGGCACGCTCGGCATCCTGATCCCGCCGTCGATCATGCTCATCGTCTACGGCGCGACGGCCGGCGTCTCGGTGGTCAAGCTCTACGCGGCGGCCTTGGTCCCGGGCTTCCTGCTCGCCGGCCTGTACATGGGCTACGTCGTGATCCGCGCGGTGACGAGCCCGGGCCTGATGCCGCGCCTGCCCAAGGACCAGGCGGCGCTGGGCTTCGTCGACGTCGTGCTGCTGCTCGTCAAGGCCTTCCTGCCGCTGGCGCTGCTGATCATGTCGGTGCTCGGCGCGATCCTGTTCGGTCTGGCCACGCCCAGCGAGGCGGCGGCGATCGGCGCGCTCGGCTCGGTGATCCTGGCGCTGGCCTACCGCGCGATGAGCTGGGGCAAGCTGCGCGAGGCGGTCTACCTGACGGCGCGCACCTCGGCGATGGTCTGCTACCTGTTCGTCGGCTCGTGGACCTTCTCGTCGATCTTCAGCTACCTCGGTGGCGAGGGGATCGTGAAGGACTTCGTGCTCGGGCTGGACCTGAACCCGGTGACCTTCCTGCTCCTCACGCAGCTGATCATCTTCGCGCTCGGCTGGCCGCTCGAGTGGAGCGAGATCATCATCATCTTCGTGCCGATCTTCCTGCCGCTGCTGCCGCACTTCGGTGTCGACCCGCTGTTCTTCGGCATCCTGGTCGCGCTGAACCTGCAGACCTCGTTCCTGACCCCGCCGATGGCGATGTCGGCGTACTACCTGAAGGGCGTCGCGCCACCCTCGGTACAGTTGGTGACCATCTTCAAGGGCTGCCTGCCTTTCGTCGGCATGGTGTTCATCGCGATGGCCGCGATCTACGTCGTGCCGGGTCTGGTCAACTGGCTGCCCGAGGTCCTCTACAGGCGTTGAACCGATGACCGTCTCCCCGTCCCCGCTTGCTGGCCTGAGCGCCACCGATGCCCGCGCGCGCCTGGTCGCCGGCGAGATCTCGGCCACCGACTACGCGCGCTCGCTGCTCGAGCGCGTCGACGCGGTCGAGCCCCAGGTCCGGGCCTGGGCGCACCTGGACCGCCCCTACCTGCTCGCGCAGGCGTGCGCCGCGGACGAGGCGCATGCGCGCGGCGACGCCGACGGGCCGCTGTTCGGCCTGCCGGTGGGCGTGAAGGACATCATCGACAGCGCCGACCTGCCCACCGAGGACGGCACCGTGCTGCACGCCGGGCGCCAGCCGCGCGCCGACGCCTTCGTCGTGCGCCGGCTGCGCGCGGCGGGCGGCCTGCTGATGGGCAAGACGGTGACCACCGAGCTGGCGACCTACGCGCCGGGCGTCACGCGCAATCCGCACCACCCGGGGCACACGCCCGGCGGCTCGTCCAGCGGCTCGGCCGCCGCGGTCGCGGCCGGCATGGTGCCGCTGGCGATCGGCACCCAGACCAACGGCTCGGTGATCCGGCCGGCGTCCTTCTGCGGCGTCTACGGCTTCAAGCCCAGCGCCGGGCTGATCCCGCGCACCGGCGTGCTCACGCAGTCGCCGGCGCTGGATGCGATCGGCGTCTTCGGCCGCACGCTGGACGACGTGGCCTTGCTCGCCGAAGTGCTCGCCGGCCACGACTCGGAGGACCCGTTGACGCGGCTGCGCGCGACACCACCGCTGGCCCGGTTCGCCGCCGCCGACGCGCCGCTGCCGCCGACGCTGGCCTGGGTCGCGACACCGTTCTGGGACCGCGTCGCGTCCGACGCGCAGGCCGCGTTCGGCGAACTCGTCGACGCACTCGCCGGCCGCATCGCGCCGTTCGAGTTGCCGGCCGGGGCGGTGCAGGCGCTCGATTGGCACCGCACGATCATGGAGGCCGACATCGCCGGCTCGTTCGAGCACGAGTACGAGCACGGCCGCGACCGGCTCTCGGCCTCGCTGCGCGCGCAGATCGAGCGCGGGCGAACGGTCAGCGCGGTCGCCTACCGGCAGGCGCTGGCGCGCGTGCCGGTGCTGCTGGACGGGCTGGAGACGCTGTTCGACCATTACGACGCGCTGCTGACGCCGGCCACGCTGGGCACCGCGCCCGAAGGGCTGGCGAGCACCGGCGACCCGGTGATGTGCACGCTGTGGACGCTGCTCGGCATGCCGGCGCTGAGCCTGCCGCTGCTGCACGGCGCGAACGGGCTGCCGATCGGCGTGCAGCTTGTCGGCCGCCGCGGCGACGACGCGCGACTGCTGCGCACCGCGCGCTGGCTCGTGCGCTCGGTGCAATCCGCGGCCGGCCCGGGCCGATGACGAGGAGACGGGAATGAAGCTGCTGTTCGGTCTGGTCGGCGCCGCGATGGTGATCGCGTTCCTCGCCAGCTTCGTCGTCAAGGTGCGCGAGCCGGCGATGATCGCCGTCGTGCTGATCGGCGTCGCGATGATGCTGGTCGACCTCTGGCAGGCGCGCAACGAGCCCGACACCTGAAGCCGCTGCCGCCGCCGCCGGCGTGCCGTGGCCGGCGTTACGCCGCCGTTTTTGCCCGCCGCGGCGCGCGCCGCGTGCCGTAGGTCTTGCGCATCTCGATGCACAGCGCATAGAGCTGCTGCGCGGCCCGTGACAGCGAACGGCCGCGGCGATGGATCAGGCCGAGCTTGCGCGTCACCACCGGCTCCACCAGCGGCACGCCGACGAGCAGCGGATGGTCGGCGCCGGGCATCGCCATCGCGGGCACCGCCGCGACGCCCAGACCGGCCTCGACGAGGCCGAGCGCGGTCGTCACGTGCCGGGTCTCGTAGATGCCCTGCGGCTGCCCGGTCATGCCGGCCAGCGCCTGGTCGAGCAGCAGGCGGTTGCCCGAGCTCTTGCCGACCGAGATGTAGTCGTGGCCGGCCAGCTCGCGCCAGCTCAGCTGCTTCCTGTGCGCGAGGGGATGGTCGCGCCGGCACGCGGCGACGAAGCGCTCCTCGAGCAGCGGCTCGAATTCGACCTCGCCTTCCTGGGCGCCGATGAAGTTGATGCCGAAGTCGGCCTCGCCGCCGGCGACCGCCGAGAGCACGTCGTTCGCGTCCGCGTCGACGATCCTGACGCGCACCTTCGGGCATTGCGCGTGGTAGCGCGCGATCACGTGCGCGAGGAAGTGGCAGGCGGTCGACGGCACGCAGGCGACCGAGACCTCGCCCATGCGCGTCGCCGCGACGCCGCGGATGCCCAGCAGCGTGGCGTCGAGGTCGTCGAGAAGCAGCCGGACCTTGCGGTCGAACTCGCGCCCGACGGCGGTCAGGCCGACGCGGCGCGTGGTCCGGTCGAGCAGGCGCACGCCCAGCGCCTGCTCGAGCTTGTCGATGCGCCGGCTGAACGCCGGCTGCGAGATGTGCACCGACTCGGCGGCGCGGCCGAAGCTGCCCATCTCGGCCACTGCGCGGAAGGCGAGCAGGTCGTTGAGGTCGAAGTTGATGGCCATGGCCGGGTGCGCCGGAGCGGGTGACTCATGCGCATTTTCGATCAATCGATCTCAAACATGCAATTCACGGAAGCGGGGCGGCCGTCGATCATCGCTCTGCGATGCGGCCACTGCGTCGCGCGCCGATGGCGGTGTGAACGTCCCGAGCCGGGTTCCGGTCCGGGGCGGTGCCGGCGGCGCCCGTGACGGCTTGCGAGATTACCCCGAGAACTTCGAGGGCCGGAGCTACGCACAATCCCGCGTGATCCGGCGTCGAAGCCACCGCGATGTGCGTCGGTGAACCTTTCTTGATTCACAGGGAGACAGAAACATGGATCGTCGTACCGCAATGACCGCCGTCGGCGCGCTCGCGCTCGCCGGGACGCAGAGCGCCTTCGCGCAGCAGCCCATCGTCGTCAAGTTCAGCCACGTCGTCACGAACGACACGCCCAAGGGCAAGGGCGCGCTGAAGTTCAAGGAGCTGGCCGAGAAGTACACCGGCGGCAAGGTCAAGGTCGAGGTCTATCCGAACTCGACCCTGTACAAGGACAAGGAGGAGATGGACGCGCTGAACAGCGGCGCGGTGCAGTTCCTGGCGCCGTCGACGGCGAAGTTCCGGCCGATCGGCGTGCCCGAGTTCGAGGCGCTGGACCTGCCTTACGTGTTCAACGGCGATGCCGGCTACGACAAGGTCGTCAACGGCCCGATCGGCAAGGGCCTGCTGAAGAAGCTCGAGGCCAAGGGCATCACCGGCCTGGCGTTCTGGGACAACGGCTTCCATATGGTGTCGGCGAACGTTCCGCTGCTCATGCCGGCCGACTTCCAGGGCCTGAAGATCCGGATCTCGGGCTCGAAGATCGCCGACCTGTACTTCCGCACGCTCGGCGCGCTGCCGCAGATCCTGGCCTTCTCCGAGGTCTACCAGGCGCTGCAGACCGGCGTCGTCGACGGCTGCGAGAACACGCCGTCGAACTACTACACGCAGAAGTTCTACGAGGTGCAGAAGCACATCACGGTGTCGAACCACGCGCACCTGCAGTACGCGGTGATCACCAACACCAAGTTCTGGAACGGCCTGCCGCCGGACATCCGCGCCCAGCTCGAGAAGGCGATGAACGAGGCCAGCGACTACGCGAACTCGATCGCCAAGCAGGAGAACGTCGACGCGCTCGAGAAGATCAAGGCCTCGGGCAAGACGACGCTGCACTACCTGACGCCGGCCCAGGTCACGGCCTGGAAGGCGGCGTTCAAGCCGGTCTACAAGGAGGCCGAGGGGCGCGTGGGCAAGCAGATCGTCGACGACCTGCTGAAGTCTGCGGGCATGACGGTCTGACGCGACGCCGAACCTGCGCCCGGAGAGAGAGCCTTGCTGAAGACGCTGAATTCGGTGCTGGACCACCTCGAGGAGTGGCTCATCGCCGTCCTCATCGCGGCAGCGACCTCGCTCGTGTTCGTGGCGGTGCTGCACCGCTACGGCACGTCGAACTCGATCGACTTCGCCAAGTGGCTCGAAGCGCACGGGATGGCGTTCGCTTCGGCGCCGTTCCGGGCCATCTTCAAGTGGCTGGCGAGCCTGGATCTCTCCTGGGCCCAGGAACTGACGATCTACCTGTTCATCTGGATGGCCAAGTTCGGCGCCGCCTACGGCGTGCGCACCGGCATCCACGTCGGGGTCGACGTGCTCGTGATGCGGCTGCCACCGGCGCAGGCGAAGAAGGTGATCCTCTTCGGCCTGCTCAGCGGCGCGCTGTTCACCGCGATCATCGCCAACTTTGGCGCCCACTTCACCTGGAGCGTGTTCGAGTCGGGCACGCGCTCGAACGACCTCGAGATCCGGATGTGGATCGTCTACATGGCGATCCCGCTCGGCTCGTCGCTGATGTGTTTGCGCTTTCTGCAGGTGGCCTGGCAGTACGCGAAGACCGGCTCGCTGCCGCACCACGAGGTGGCGCATGTCGAGGGCATGGACGACGACGCCAGGCCGCCGGTGGCCGACCCGCTGGCCAAGCGCGCTCCGGCGCCGAGCAGCGGCCGGCCGCTGAGCTTCGCGCTCATCCTGCTGCCCTTCCTGATCCTCGGCCTGGGCCTGATGGCCAAGCACGGCATGATCCCGGCCGGTGGCGGGGTGCGCGCGGCCCTCGTCTTCGGCTTGCTGATCTCGCTGATGCTGACCGGCATGCCGATCTCGATCTCGCTCGGCCTGACCGTGCTGAGCTTCATGTACACGCTGTCCGACGTGCCGCTGGACTCGGTGGCGATGAAGCTGTTCACGGGGATAGAGAACTTCGAGATCATGGCGATCCCGTTCTTCATCCTCGCCGGCAACTTCCTCACCCACGGCGGCGTCGCGCGCCGGATGATCAACTTCGCGACCTCGATGGTCGGCCACTGGCACGGGGGCCTCGGCCTGTCGGCGGTGGTCGCCTGCGCCTTGTTCGCCGCGGTCTCGGGCTCGTCGCCGGCGAGCGTGGTGGCGATCGGTTCGGTGATGATCCCGGCGATGCTCGCGCAGGGCTTCCCGCCGCGCTTCGGCGCCGGTGTCGTGACGACTGCGGGCGCTCTGGGCATCCTGATCCCGCCGTCGATCGCGATGGTGCTCTATTCGGTGTCGACCAACACCTCGGTCGGCAAGCTGTTCATCGCCGGCGTCGTGCCCGGCATCATGCTGGCGACGATGCTCGGGCTGACGACCGCCTACCGCGCCTGGCGCGGCGGCTACCCGCGCATGCCGCGCGCGAGCTGGTCCGAGCGGGCGAAGGCCGGGCGCGATTCGTTCTGGGGCCTGATGCTGATCGTGATCGTGATCGGCGGCATCTACACCGGCGTCTTCACGCCGACCGAGGCGGCCGCGGTGAGCGCGGTCTACGCCTTCGTCATCGCGGTCTTCGTCTACAAGGACCTGCGCCTCGCGGACGTGCCGCGCGTGCTGCTCGCGTCCGCCAACATGAGCGCGATGCTGCTCTACATCATCACGAACGCGGTGCTGTTCTCGTTCCTGATGACGAGCGAGCAGATCCCGCAGGCGATGGCGGGCTGGATGGTCGCGCAGGGGCTGGGGCCGATCGGCTTCCTGCTCGTCGTCAACGTGATGCTGCTGCTCGCCGGCAACGTGATGGAGCCGTCGTCGATCATCCTCATCATGGCGCCGATCCTGTTCCCGGTGGCGATGCAGCTCGGCGTCGATCCGGTGCACTTCGGCATCCTGATGACGGTGAACATGGAGGTCGGCATGTGCCACCCGCCGGTCGGGCTGAACCTGTACGTGGCCTCGGGCATCACGAAGATGGGCATCACCGAGCTGACGATCGCGGTCTGGCCCTGGCTGCTGACGATGCTGGTCTTCCTCGGGCTGATCACCTACATCCCGTCGATCTCGCTGTTCCTGCCGCGCCTGCTCGGCATGTGAGGACCTTGCACCGATGACGCCGCTGCTGCTCCTGCCCGGCCTGGTGTGCGACGCCGCGGTCTGGGCGCCGCAGATGGCGGCGCTGGGCCGCAGTGCCACCGTCGTCCACTACGCAGGCGCGCGCTCGCTCACCGCGATGGCCGAGCAGGCGCTCGCGGTCGCGCCCCCCGGCCGCTTCGCCGTCGCCGGCCATTCGATGGGCGGCCGGGTCGCGTTCGAGCTGCACCGGCTCGCGCCCGGGCGCGTCGAGCGCCTGGCGCTGCTGGACACCGGTTGCCAGCCGCTCGCCGCCGGTGCCGCGGGCGAGGCCGAGCGTGCCGGGCGCCTGGCGCTGCTCGACCTGGCGCGGCGCGAGGGCATGCGCGCGATGGCGCGCCAATGGGCGCGCGGCATGCTGCACCCGGCCCGGCTCGACGGGCCCGTGTTCGAGGCCGTTCTCGAGATGTTCGAG
>MEGM01000079.1:0-1397 GCA_001725505.1 Rubrivivax sp. SCN 70-15
GGACTCGCAGGGCGGTGGGGGTACCCGCGGGCGCAGGGCCCATTCGCGGTCGCCAGGGCGCGGGCAAGAAGACGGCGGTGTTGAAGCCACCGGGACAGGCCTGCCTTGGTGCTGCCCCGCGAGCGAGGCCCGGAGAACGCGGGTGCCGCCGGCGACCTGCCGCAGCCGCGCTCGCGGACACAGACTCCGAACTCCCGCAACGGGCCGCGAGCCCACACAGGGCTTTTTATTAGCCGTCCGCCTCGACCTCCGCCAGCGCCCAGCCGACGTGTTCGCCGACCAGCGCGTCGGCGTCCGCCAGGGCCGCCTGCAGCGCGGCACGCAGCTCGGCGTCCTCGCGCGCGTGCAGCGCATTGCCGAGCGCGACGGCGAGGTTGCGCCGCCAGCGCTGCCAGCCGATGCGCCGGATCGCACTGCCCTCGGTGCGGCGCAGGAACTCGCTCTCGCTCCAGGCCCAGAGCTCCAGCAGCGTCGGCGCGGCGAGCGGCGCGCGCGCGTCGAAGTCGGGCAGCGTCGCGCGCTGCGCGTACTTGTTCCATGGGCAGGCGAGCTGGCAGTCGTCGCAACCGTAGACGCGGTTGCCGATGAGCGGACGCAGCTCGAGCGGAATCGGCCCCGCGTGCTCGATCGTCAGGTAGCTGATGCAGCGCCGCGCGTCGAGCCGGTACGGTGCGACGATGGCGCGCGTCGGGCATTCGTCCAGGCAGGCGCTGCAGCTGCCGCAATGCGCACTCGTCGGCCCGGTCAGCGGCAGGTCCAGGTCGACGAAGATCTCGCCCAGGAAGAACATCGAACCGGCGTCGCGCCGCAGCGCCAGCGTGTGCTTGCCGCGCCAGCCCAGCCCCGCGTTCGCGGCGAGCTCGACCTCGAGCACCGGCGCCGAATCGGTGAACACGCGGTGGCCGAAGGGCCCGACCTCGGCGGCCAGGCGGTCGGCGAGCTGCTGCAGCCGCGCGCGCAGCACCTTGTGATAGTCCCGCCCGCGCGCATAGACCGAGACCACCGCGCGCGCCGGGTCGGCGAGCGCGCGCCGTTCTCGGTCCGCCCAGCCGACCGGCGTGTCGCGCGGCAGGTAGTCCATGCGTGCCGTGATCACGCGCAGCGTGCCGGGCAACAGCGCCGCCGGCCGCGCGCGCTTGGCGCCATGGGCGGCCATGTAGTTCATGCTGCCGTGGAAGCCCGCGTCCAGCCAGGCCTGCAAACCGGCTTCGGCAGCGTCGAGCTTCACATCGGCCACGCCGATCTGGGAGAATCCCAGCCCATGCGCCCACTCCCGCAATCGCTGCAACAGCGACTGCCCGTCGAGGTGATGCTGCTGTCGCATGCGCCGATTCTAGAAACCCGCTCGCTGCGCTGGCCCGACGAGGCCGCGTGCGCCGCCTCGGCCGGCGCGCTCG
>MEGM01000079.1:1437-13464 GCA_001725505.1 Rubrivivax sp. SCN 70-15
CCCGCCATGCCGAGCTGCGCGACGCATACATCGAGCTGCACGGCCCGCTCGGGGCCGGCAAGACCACCTTCGTGCGCCACCTGCTGCGCGCGCTGGGCGTGCGGGGCAACATCAAGAGCCCGACCTACGCGGTCGTCGAGCCGCACGACCTGCCCGGACTCGCGATCTCGCATTTCGACTTCTACCGCTTCGAGGATCAGCGCGAGTGGGTCGACGCCGGCTTTCGCGACCTGTTCGCCGCACCCGGCCTCAAGCTCGCCGAGTGGCCCGAGCGCGCCGCAACGGTGCTGCCCACGCCCGACCTGCGCCTGCACATCGAACCTCTCGAAGACGACGCGCGCGCCGTCGTCGCCGAAGCGCTGACGCCGCGCGGCGTCGCGTTGCTCGCAGGAGCCGCATGAAGCGGCGCAGCGCCCTCACGCGCATGGGCAGCCTGGTGCTGCTCATCGGCGCGCCGCGGATCGCGTTCGGCGCGAGCATCGTCGCGGTGCGCGTCTGGCCGGCCGAGGACTACACGCGCGTCACGATCGAGTCCGACCAGCCGCTGCAGGCGAGCCACTTCCTCACCGCCGACGGGCCGGAGCGCCTGGTCGTCGACATCACCGGGCTGCAGCTCGACGCGAAGCTGCGCGAGCTGGTCGGCAAGGTCCGGCCCGACGACCCCTACATCGCCGGCGTGCGCGTCGGCCAGTTCCAGCCCAGCGTCGTGCGCCTCGTGTTCGACCTGAAGCAGCCGGTGGCGCCGCAGCAGTTCACGCTGGCCCCGGTGGCGGCCTACCAGCAACGGCTCGTGTTCGACCTCTACCCGACCACCGCGCCCGATCCGCTGCTGGCGCTGATCCGCGACAAGGAAGGCGCCGAGCAGCAGGCCGCCCGGGCGGTGCAGGACGCGCTCGGCGAACTGATGGCGCGCGTGGCACAGCCGCGCGACGAAGTGCCGGCGCGCCCACCGGCGGCGCCGGGGCTGCACACCCCGGCGCCCGCGCGCGCGCCGGCGCCGCCGTCCGAAGCCGAGCAGGACCGCGTGGACCGGCTCGTCATCGTCGCGCTCGACCCCGGCCATGGCGGCGAGGACCCGGGCGCCACCGGCCCGACCGGGCTGCACGAGAAGGACGTCGTGCTGTCCATCGGCCTGCAGCTGCGCGACAAGCTCGACGCCGTGCGCGGCATGCGCGTGATGATGACGCGCGACGCCGACTTCTTCGTGCCGCTGGGCGAGCGCGTCGTCAAGGCGCGCCGTGTGCAGGCGGACCTGTTCGTCTCGATCCATGCCGACGCGTTCCTGCGCCCGCAGGCGCGCGGCGCGAGCGTGTTCGCGCTCTCGACCCACGGCGCTTCGAGCGCCGCGGCGCGCTGGATGGCCAACCGCGAGAACGCGGCCGACCTCGTCGGCGGCGTCAACGTAGGCGCGGTCAAGGACGCCCAGGTGATGCGCGCGATGCTCGACATGAGCACCACCGCGCAAATCAAGGACAGCCTGCTCCTCGGCCGCGAGGTGCTCGGCCGCATCGGCCGCGTCGGGCCGCTGCACAAGGGCGTCGTCGAACAGGCCGGCTTCGCGGTGCTGAAGGCGCCCGACATCCCGAGCATCCTGGTCGAGACCGCGTTCATCTCGAACCCCGAGGAAGAGACCCAGCTGCGCGACCCCGCCTACCAGGCCAGGCTGGTCGACGCGCTGGCCAGCGGCATCCGGCGCTACTTCGCGAAGAACCCGCCGCTCGCGCGCCAGCGCACGCTGTGACGCGGCGCGGCGCCGGGGCTCAGTTGATCTCGGCGCGCACGCTGCGCGCGCGCCAGGCGCCGACGAGCACCAGCACGCCGGGGATCAGGATCATCGCGAGGATGATCGCTCCCAGGTGCTCGCGCACCCAGGGGATGTTGCCGAACAGATAGCCCGCCAGCGTGATGCTGCCGACCCAGAGCACGCCGCCGGTGACGTCGTAGAGCGTGAACTTGCGCCGCGTCATCTGCGCGACGCCGGCGACGAAGGGCGCGAAGGTGCGCACGAACGGGATGAAGCGCCCGGCGATCAGCGTGAAGCCGCCGTACTTCTCGTAGAACGCATGCGTGCGGTCGAAGGCCTGCCGGTTGAACCAGCGCGACTGCTCCCAGTGGAAGACGCGCGGCCCGATGCGCCGGCCGATCGCGTAATTGGTCTGGTTGCCCAGCACCGCGGCCGCGATCAGCAGCGCCAGCGTCAGCGGCAGGCTCATCAGGCCCAGCCCGCAGAGCGCGCCGACGACGAAGAGCATCGAGTCCCCGGGCAGGAAGGGCATCACGACGACGCCGGTCTCGACGAAGATGATCGCGAACAGCAGCGCGTACACCCAGGTGCCGTAGGCCTGCACGAACTGCGCCAGGTGCAGATCGATATGCAGGATGAAGCCGATCACGAAGCTCAAATATTCCACGGGTATCGATTATCGGGGCTGCACGCTATGCTGCCCCCAGCGATGAACGCCGCCCCCGCCATCGAGACCGCCGTCCAGCGCGCACTGCTCCAGGTGGCGTTGCGCAATTCCGTGCGCAGCGTGGGGCTGCTGTCGGTGGCGGTGGCCTTCGTCGCCTGGCTGGGGTGGGTCCATGGCCACCGCGGCGCGGCGGCCGCGACCGCGCTGCTCGGCTTGCTGGTCTCGGTCTGGCGCTGGGCCATCACGCGCCGCCATCCCGACACCGCAGCGCTCAGCGCCGCGCAGCTGCGCGGCGTCGTGCGCCAGCTCGAGGGCAACGCGCTGCTCGCCGGCGCGATGTGGGCCGTGGCCACCTTCGGCATCTACCCTTCGCTGACCGACTCGACGAGCACGGTCTACGTCGTCATCGTCTGCGGCTCGGTCGCGACGGCGGCGTTCTTCCTCTCGATGGCCGGTCACTCCTTTCTGCTGCTGAGCGTGCTGCAGCTCGGTGCGCTCGCCGTCGTGAGCCTGTTCGACGACGGCGTGCGCTCGATCCCGCTCGCCGTGCTGGCGACGATCTTCGGCATCACGATGTGGCTCGCGACGCGCGAGTTCCGCCAGACCGCGGTCGCGGCGATCCGGCACGGCCTCGAGGCCGATGCGGCGAACGCGTCGCTGCTGCGCGCGAAGGAAGCTGCCGAGTCGGCCAACCTGGCCAAGTCTCAGTTCCTCGCGACGATGAGCCACGAGATCCGCACGCCGATGAACGGCGTGCTCGGCGCGCTCGAGCTGCTGCGCACGACCCCGCTCGATCTGCGCCAGCGCCGCCTCGTCAACACCGCTGCGGCGTCGGGCGAGTCGCTGATGGGCATCCTCGACGACGTGCTCGACCATTCGAAGATCGAGGCCGGCAAGCTGCAGCTCGCCGCGACGCCGATGTCGCTGCACTCCGTCGCCGCGTCTGCGGCGGCGCTGTTCCGCGCCAACGCCGAGAGCCGCGGCCTGACGATCGCGCTGCAGATCGGCGAAGGCGTCGCCGACGGCGTGATCGGCGACGCGCCGCGTCTGAAGCAGGTGCTGCTCAACCTCGTCGGCAACGGCGTCAAGTTCACCGAGCGCGGGGGCGTCACGCTGCGCCTGTCGGCGCTGCCCGCGCCCGAGGGCCACTGCTGCGTGCGCTTCGAGGTCGAAGACACCGGCATCGGCATCCCGGATGCGGCGCAACGGCACCTCTTCCAGCCTTTCCACCAGGTCGACGGCACGCGCAGCCGGCTGCGCGGCGGCACCGGCCTGGGGCTGGCGATCAGCCAGCGCATCGTCGAGGCGATGGGCAGCCGGATCGACTTCAAAAGCCGCCTCGGCCACGGGTCGCGCTTCGGCTTCACGCTCACGCTGCCGCTCGCGCCGGCGCATCTTCTGCCGCCGAGGGTCGATTCGGGATTCACGCCGCTGGACACCGGCACGCCACTCTCCGGCGTCGTGCTCCTGGTCGAGGACAACCTCGTGAACCGGATGATCGGCGTCGAGATGCTGCGCTCGCTGGGCGTCAAGGTGGTCGAAGCCGAGCATGGCGCGCAGGCGCTGGCGCTGATCGACCAGCAGCACTTCGACCTCGTGCTGATGGACATCCAGATGCCGGTGCTCGACGGCTACGCGACGACGCAGCAGGTGCGCGCACGCGAATCGCGGCTGCGCCTGCCGCGCGTGCCGATCGTCGCGCTGACCGCGAACGCGTTCGAGGAGGACGCCACGCAGTCGCTCGCCGCCGGCATGGACGCCCATCTGGCCAAGCCCTACACGCGCGAACAGCTGCGCGAGCTGCTGCAGCAGTGGCTGTAGCGGGCAAGCGCACCCGCCGATCCTCGTTTTCCCCAGTCATCGTTCCGGTCGCGGCGCCTAGACTGTGAACATGAACTCATGTTCAGTTTTGTCGATCGCGAACCGGCGCCGACGGGCGGGAGCGGCATGAACAACCCGCAGCTGCATGCGCTCGCCGCGGCCGACCTGCCCGAACGCCTCGCCGCGCCCCCGCGCCAGCAACGCGGGCGCGACCGGCAGCAAGCGCTGCTCGAAGCCGGATTGCGGCTGACCGCCACCCGCAACTGGGCCGACGTGACCGTCGGCGACATCGCGACGGCGATCGGCTGCTCGACCGGCACCTTCTACACGCGCTTCCACACCAAGGACGCCTACTTCGACGTGCTGCTCGGCCTGGTCGCCGAGCTGATGCAGCAGCGCGCCGATGCCTTCTACGCCGCCCCCGAGCGCAGGACCGAGACCGCAACGGAATTCGTCGCCGCGTGGGTCGGGCTCGTGCTGCACTCGTTCAGCGTCCACCGCGGTCTCTACGCGGCCGCGGTCCTGGACCTGCGCCGCCTGGCGCCCGAAGCCGCGGCCGCGACGCCGCTGGTTCGCATGCGCGACCGCAGCCGCGAGCAGCTCGTCGAGGCGATGGCGCGCCGGCCCGGCTGGCGCGGCGCGGTGGCGCGCGCGCGGCTGCACTTCGCGCACCAGATGCTGCAAGGCGTGCTGATCAACGCCGTGCTCACCGACCCCGGGCCGCTGCATCTGGACGACCCGGCGCTCGAGCACCAGCTCGTCGCCGCGCTGTGCGGCTATCTGGGCCTGCACGAACAGGCCACGCCGCGGCCGCGCCGGGCCCGGCTGCGCAACCACGAAGGAGACGAACGATGAACCGACGCTCGATCAACAGGCTCTGCGTCGCTCTGGCCCTGGCCGCCAGCCTGGTGCTGCCGCCGGCGGCACGGGCCGAGGGCCGGACCGTGCGCTTCCAGGACTACCCCGGCCACGGCAACCTGCTCATCCGCGTCGCGCGCAGCAAGGGCTGGTGCCAGGCCGCCGGCATCGATTGCGAGCTGCGCATGATCCCGGCCGCGCCGCTCGGGCTGCAGGCGCTGATCGGCGGCTCGATCGACGTCGCGCAGACGCCGATCGAGGTCGTCGCCGCGGCCGTGCAGCGCGGCGCCAGGCTGCGCACCGTCGTCGGCTCGGCGGTCTCGAACATCTTCCAGATCGACGTCTCGAGCAAGCTCGCGCTGCCAAACCAGGCCCAGGGCTACCCGGCCGAGATGCAGGACCTCAAGGGCCTCAAGGTCGGCGTCGTCGCGCGCGGCTCGGCCACCGAGTCGTTCTTCTCGTTCCTGATGCAGCAGGCGGGGCTGAAGGCCGACGACGTGACCTACGTTGCCGTCGGCGCGCCGAACACCGCATTCGCCGCGCTGCGCGCGGGCCAGGTCGACGCCATCGTCAGCTGGGAGCCCTCGGGCACGATGTGCGAGCTGTCCAGGATGTGCAAGGCGCTGTTCCGCGGCGCGACCGCAACCCGGCCGGCTCTGCTCAAGGCCATGTACGGCGCCGGCACCGGCCTCGTGATGCGCGCCGACGAGATCGCCACGCACCCGGAGATCGCGCGCGCGGTGGTCAAGGTTTCGCAGCAGGCGGCGGCCTTCGTCAATGACCCGGCGAACGAGGCCGAGGTGCTGCGCATCTCGTCCGACTACTTCAAGTTCGACATGCCGCAAGGCGATCTGATCGCGCGCCGCACTCTGGAGATCGGCATCGAGTCCGGCACCTTCAAGACGATGGTCCGGCGCAGCGCCGTCGAGGCCACGCTCGAGTATCTGAAGGACACCAGGCAGCTCGCCGCGCTCCCCACGGTCGCCGATCTCGTCTGGGACCAGGCGCCGAACGAGTAGGCCTCTGCGATGGCCGCCATCTCGATCCGCAACCTGAGCGTCGACTTCGGCGGCCAGGTGCTGGCGGTCGACGACGTCGACCTCGAGATCGGGACGGGGCAGTTCGTCGCCATCGTCGGCCCGAGCGGCTGCGGCAAGACGACGATCCTGAACCACCTGACCGGCCTGCTGCCGGTGCAGCGCGGGCGCATCACGATCGGCGGCGAGCCGCCGCGCGCCGGCAGCCCGCGCGTGACCTACACGATGGCGCGCGACTGCCTGTTCCCGTGGCGCACCGCGCTCGAGAACGTCTGCTTCGGCATGGAACTGCGCGGCGTCCCCCCGGCCGAGCGGCGCGAGCGCGCGCGCCAGGCGCTGGCCCAGGTCGGGCTCGAGCGCTTCGCCGACGCCTACCCCAAGGCCTTGTCGCACGGCATGCGCCAGCGCTGCGCCCTGGCGCGCGGCTTCTGCCTGGACGCGCAGGCTCTGCTGATGGACGAGCCCTTCGGCGCGCTCGACGCACAGACCAAGATCCAGCTCGAGGACCTGCTGCTCGAGCTCTGGGAGCGCACCCGCCGCACGGTGGTCTTCATCACGCACGATCTGGCCGAGGCCGTCGCGCTGGCCGACCGCGTGGTGGTGATGAGCGCGCGCCCCGGGCGCATCGTCGCCGACATGCCGATCGCGCTACCGCGCCCGCGCCACGTGCGCGAGCTGCAGCGCGACCCGGCCTTCCTCGCGCTGTACTCGCAGGTCTGGGAACAGCTCGAGCGCGGCATCCGGATGTCCGAAGGAGCTCCCGCATGAGCGCGCGGGTGCGCTCCCGGGCACCCACCCCGGAGCACGCCGCGCGGAGCGTCGTCCGATGAGCCCGCGTGCGCAGCGCGGATTGAAGCACCTGGTCTTCCTGGTGCTGTTCTTCGGCACCTGGGAATGGGGCAGCCGCGCCGGCTGGCTCGACCGCACGCTGTTCGGCCAGCCCTCGCAGATCCTGCTCTATCTGTGGCGCGGCTTCTTCGTCGAAGGCCATCTGTGGCCGGACCTGGGCTACACCGTCGCCGGCACGCTGATCTCGTTCGCGCTCGGCAGCATCGCCGCGGTCGCGCTCGGGCTGGCCTTCACCCAGTGGCCGCCGCTGGAGCGCGCGATGGACCCCTACCTGACGGTCGTCAACGCGATGCCGCGCTTCGCCCTCGCACCGCTGTTCCTGCTCTGGTTCGGCCTCGGGATCGGCTCGAAGATCGCGATGGGCCCCAGCCCGAGCTTCTTCATCGTGCTCGGCAACACCGTGGCCGGCATCCGTGGCGTGCCGCAGGACTTCCTCACGCTGAGCCGCTCGCTCGGTGCGACGCCGGGCCAGCTGTTCTTCAAGGTCACGCTGCCTTCGGCGGTGCCGGTGATCTTCTCCGGACTGCGCCTGGGCCTGATCTTCTCGATGCTGGGCGTCGTGGGCGCCGAGATCATCGCCGCCGAGCACGGCCTGGGGCAGACGCTGGCCTACCTGCAGTCGAACTTCAACATGGACGGCGTGATGGCGCTGCTGTTCCTGCTCGCCGGCCTGGGCATGCTGGTGACCAAGGGCATGGCGCGGCTCGAGCGCTGGCTGCTGCGCTGGCAGTAGGGACACCGACGATGAACACCCCGACCCCGCGCTGCGCGCACCCGGCCACGATCGACTTCCAGCGCCTGGTGGCGCAGTCGCTGCCGCCCGAGGACGGCGAGGACTTCGACGACGCACGTCGCGGCTTCATCGCCAGCCTGCCCGACGCCGAGGTGCGGCGCGCCGACGGCGGCCCGGTGTGGAGCCTGCGCGCCTACGGTTTCCTGGACGACGACGCGGCCCCCGACACGGTCAACCCCAGCCTGTGGCGTCAGGCGCGGCTGAACCGCGAGCACGGCCTGTTCCGCGTCACCGAGCGCATCTACCAGGTGCGCGGGCTGGACATCGCCAACATCACCTTCATCGAGACCGACGGCGGCGTGATCGCGCTCGACGCGCTGACCTGCGCCGAGACCGCGGCCGCCGCGCTCGCGCTGTACCGCCGCCACCGCGGCGAGCGCGCGCTGCACACCGTGATCTACAGCCACAGCCATGCCGACCATTTCGGCGGCGTGCACGGCCTGGTGAGCGAGGACGACGTGCGCACCGGCCGCGTGCAGATCATCGCGCCGGCAGGCTTCATGCACCACGCGGTGGCCGAGAACGTGATCGGCGGCGTCGCGATGGCGCGGCGCGCGCAGTTCCAGTTCGGCCACACGCTGCCCAAGGGCGTGGACGGCCAGGTCGACGCCGGCCTGGGCAAGACGCTGCCGCTGGGCCGGCCCGGGCTGATCGCGCCGACGCGCCACATCGAGGCCGAGCACGAAGTGCACGTGATCGACGGCCTGGAGATCGAATTCCAGCTCACGCCCGAGACCGAGGCGCCGGCCGAGATGCACCTGTACATCCCCGCCGAGCGGGCGCTGAACCTGGCCGAGAACGCGACCCACACGCTGCACAACTTGTGTCCGCTGCGCGGCGCCAAGGTGCGCGACGCGCTCGCGTGGTCGAAATACCTGCACAAGGCCTTGCACCGCTACGGCGAGCGCACCGACGTCGTCCTCGCCCAGCACCACTGGCCGACCTGGGGACGCGAGCGCGCCCGCCGCTTCCTCGCCGAGCAGCGCGACCTGTACCGCGTGCTGCACGACCAGACGGTGCGCCTGATGAGCCACGGCCTGAAGGCGGCCGAGATCGCCGAGGGTCTGGAGCTGCCCGAGGCACTGACGCAGCGCTGGCACGGCCGCGGCTACTACGGCACCGTCTCGCACAACGTGAAGGCCATCGTCCAGCATTACCTGAGCTGGTACGACGCGCACCCGGCGAACCTGCACGCGCTGCCGCCGGTGCCGGCGGCGCGCAAGACCGTCGAGTACATGGGCGGCGCCGCGGCGGTGCTGGCGCGCGCGCGCGCCGACTTCGAGCGCGGCGAGTTCCGCTGGGTCGCCGAGGTGATGAAGCAGCTCGTCTACGCCGAGCCAGGCAACGCCGACGCGCGCGAGCTCGCGGCGCAGGCGCTCGAGCAGATGGGCTTCCAGGCCGAATCGGCCACCTGGCGCAACGCCTATCTGCTCGGCGCGCGCGAGTACCGCGAAGGCCCGCCGCCGGCGCCCGGCGTTGCCGGTCAGGCGCTGCTGGGCGCGCTCGGCAACGAGCTGCTCTTCGACGCGCTCGCGGTGCGCGTGAACGCCGCCAAGGCCGCCGGGCTCGCGTTCGAGATCGCCTGGCACTTCGGCGACAGCGGCGAGCACTGGCTGTGCACGCTGTCCAATGGCTCGCTGAGCAGCCTGGCCGTGCCCGCGGCGCCGGCCGCCGACCTGCACGTCGGCACCGACCGCGCGACGCTGGACGCGATCCTGCAGCAGCGCCTGGCGCCGCCACAGGCGCTGGCCGAGGGCCGGCTGCGCCTGCAGGGGCGGGCCGAACTGCTGGCCCGGTTCTTCGCACTGCTCGACCGCTTCGCCGGCAGCTTCCCGGTCGTCGACGCCGCGCCCTGGCCGCTGTGAAGGCCGACATGGACGCGCAGGCCTTCGACATCGTCATCGTCGGCGGCGGCTCCGCCGGCTGCGCGCTCGCCGGCCGGCTGAGCGAGGACCCGGCGCTGCGCGTGGCACTGGTCGAGGCCGGCCCGAGCGACGCGACGCGCTGGGTCACGGTGCCCGCGGGCCTGGTCGGCACGGTCGCGACGAAGCGCCTGAACTGGGCCTTCGAGACCGAGCCCCAGCCCGGCCTGGGCGGCCGGCGCGGCTACCAGCCGCGCGGCAAGGTGCTGGGCGGCAGCTCGTCGATCAACGCGATGGTCTACATCCGCGGCCATGCGAGCGACTACGACGACTGGGCCACCGCCGGCTGCCCGGGCTGGGCCTTCGACGACGTGCTGCCGTGCTTCAAGCGCTCCGAGGGCTGCCTGGTTCCGGGGCTGGACGCGCGCTGGCACGGCCTGGACGGGCCGCTGAAGGTCTCGGCGCCGGTCTCGCCGAGCAACTTCAATCGCCACTTCCTCGACGCCGCGGTCGAGTGCGGGCACCGGCTCAACCCCGACTTCAACGGCGCCGAGCAGGACGGCGTCGGCCTGTTCCACCTGACCCAGCAGGGCGGCGAGCGCTGCAACGCGGCACGCGCCTACCTCGCGCCGGCACGCCAGCGGCCGAACCTGCAGGTGCTCACCTCGGCGCAGGCGCGCCGCATCGTCTTCGACGGCGACCGCGCCTGCGGCGTCGAGATCGAGCAGGCCGGCAGCGTGCGCACGCTGGCGGCACGCGCAGAGGTCGTCGTCGCGGCCGGTGCCTTCGGCAGCCCGCAGCTGCTGATGCTGTCGGGCATCGGCGACGGCGCGGCGCTGCAGGCGCTGGGGATCGCCACGCGCGTGCACCGGCCGGCGGTGGGTGCGAACCTGCAGGATCACCCGGACTGCCTGATCGCGCGGCGCGAGAGCGACCTGCGCCTGTTCGGCAACAGCCTGCCCGGCCTGTGGCAGCTGTGGCAGGCATGGCGGCTGTACCAGCGCGAAAGGCGCGGCCTGCTGACGACCAACTTCGCCGAGAGCGGCGGCTTCCTGCGCACCCGGCCCTCGCTGCCGCGCCCCGACGTGCAATGGCACTTCGTGATCGCGATGGTCGACGACCACGGCCGCCGCCGCCACCGCGGCCACGGCTTCAGCCTGCACGCCTGCGTGCTGCGGCCGCGCTCGCGCGGCACGGTGCGCCTGGCCTCGCCCGACCCTCTCGCCGCACCGCTCATCGACCCCGGCTTCCTGAGCCACCTCGACGACGTCGCCACGCTGATGCGCGCCTACCGTGCCACGCGCGCGCTGCTCGACACCCAGGCGCTGGCGCCGCACGCCGGACGGCCTTTGCACGGCGAGCCCGCGCCCGACGACGACGCGGCGGTCGAGCGCTTCGTGCGCGCGCGCTGCGACACGATCTACCACCCGGTGGGCAGCTGCCGGATGGGCAGCGACGACGACGCCGTGCTCGACCCGCAGCTGCGCGTGCGCGGCGTGCGCGCTCTGCGCGTCGTCGACGCCAGCGTGATGCCCACGCTGGTGGGCGGCAACACCAATGCGCCGACGATCATGATCGCCGAGAAAGCGGCGGACCTGATCCGCACCGGCGCCCGAGCCTGAGGACCCGAGCGATGCCGAACCCCGAGGCCCCCGCCGCGCCGCACATCGGCCGCACCGTCGCCGAGTCCACGCCGCACTGGCCGGCGCCGCCGCGCCGCCCGAGCGGCGCACCGAACATCCTGCTCGTGCTGTTCGACGACGTCGGGTTCTCGGACTTCGGCTGCTACGGCTCGGCCATCCGCACGCCGAACATCGACGCGCTGGCCGCACGGGGCCTGCGCTACACCGGCTTCCACACCACCGCAATGTGCTCGACCACGCGCGCCGCACTGCTCACCGGGCGCAACCACCACGCGGTGGGCGTGGGCTGCCTGGCCAACTTCGACAGCGGCTTCCCCGGCTACCGCGGCAAGATCAGCCCGGCGGCGGGCACGCTGGCCGAGATGCTGCGCCCGCACGGCTGGCGCAACTACATGGTCGGCAAGTGGCACGTCACGCCGCTGACCGAAAGCGGCGCGACGGGACCGTTCGACGGCTGGCCGCTCGGGCGCGGCTTCGACCGCTTCTACGGATTCCTTGACGCCGAGACCGATCAATATGCGCCGGAGCTGGTATCCGACAACACGCACATCGCCCCGCCCGGCGACTATGCCAGCGGCTATCACCTGACGTCGGATCTGGTCGATCAATCGATCCGCTTCATCGCCGATCACATGGCGGATCGTCCCGATCTGCCGTGGCTGACATGGCTGGCTTTCGGGGCGTGCCATGCGCCGCATCAGGCGCCAAGCGATCTGATCAAGGGCTACGACAAGACCTGGTATCTGTGGCCGT
>MEGM01000080.1 GCA_001725505.1 Rubrivivax sp. SCN 70-15
TGCTCTTCCTCACGGCATGCTCTCCTGGCCCGGATGCGGGCCTCCATCATGCCGGTCGTTCTGTTACCGAACGGTTCGGAAACCTGGGACAGGGTCAAGGGTCAGAGTGGCAGCGCCGGAGAGCGTGGGACGACGTGACGCTGGCGTGCCAGGGCCTCGTCATCCACCAGCGCGGCGACCGTTTCCTTGCGAAGGGGCACCCGCCCCACCGTGCTGGACAACCTCGATTGGCGCTCATCGACACTGAGAGCATGGAGCAAACCTCCTATGCTTTTGGCGACGACTGGATGCTCGAGGAGCACCTGGTGGTCGCCGGCCAGGATGCCAGGAAGGCAAAGTGGGCGGTCGGCACAGCTCTGGATTGCCGCCGGAGGGCAACGGTGGTGGCGGTGTACGACCTCGACGACATCGCCTCTGGCCCGGTCGCCAGCGCGCGACTCCCCTACGCGCTACCGCTCGGACTTCACGGCACGTTTCTGGCCCAGACCTCGTGAAGTTGGGCGATCAAGCGGTGAGCAACTGCACATTGCTGGACGGGAAGCCGCTGGCCATCATGGGACAACCTTGCCTCCCCATGACGCCCCATGACACTCAGTGGTGCACCACGAATAAAGGATCGGGATCGGGCTACGCGCCGAACCCATGCGCGCAGCATTAAGCCGGTGGGCGTGCGCGTTGAGCGCCACGCGAACAGCTTGTTGCTGCAGTGCCACGAAGTCGATGAGCTTGGTCGCCGCAGCTTGGTCATTGCGTCGTTCTCGCACCGACCATCCTTCGAAGCATGGTGCGCTGATGATCCGACGCGGTTCGAACACCCGCTGGTATATCAGCAACTGAGGCGCGAGGCCGAGGCAGCCTGGTGCCAGGCCTTGTGACAACGCCCGTGCCGGCACCTCACCAGCTCGTCGAGCGTCGCCGGCTCGCTGAAGTCGCCGACAGCATCTCGACGGCAGCGAGCGTCGCCGAGTTCCAGACACTCCTTCACGCGGGCACGTTGGCCCTTGGCGCGGAGCGTTCGTACTTTGCGAGCGTGAGCGGTGACGGCGCCAATTCCGCGTGCGTGGTCATCCTCGATTGCGATCCGGCATGGTGGCATCGCTACCGCGCTGGTTCATCGTTGCACGATGACCCCTGGCTAGGCTACGCCCTGCGCCATGCAGCGCCGGTGCTGACGAGCGAACTCAAACCCAACGCTCGGCAGAACGCTCTCTTCGCGCAAGCTGCCGCGGCCGCAGGATTCGCTTCGGGGCTTGTCGTTCCAGCCCATTCGGGAACACTCGAACAACGTTTTAGCGTCTTCTGTCTCGGCCACTCGACGCCCGGGTTCTTCGATGCTCCGACCTTCGACGCGGTGCGGGTGGGCGCGCGAAGCATCGCCAACGAGATGCATGAGTGGTGGGCGCGGAACGAGCGCGAGCGCCTGACCCAGTCCACGCGCCTGTCCGCGCAGGACCTGGAACTGCTCGAGCGCCATTGCGCAGGACTCAGCAGCAAGCAAATCGCCGCCGAGTTGAACGTAAGCTGCGACGCGGTGAACTCGCGATTTCAACGAATCATCGTCAGGCTGGGTGTCCGCACCCGGCGCGCCGCGGCCACGGTTGCTGTGAAGTGCGGCTTGCTGGTGCTGTAGATCTCGGGGCGTAGAACTAGCCAGGGCGCCCGGTTCAGGCGCTTGATTGCGAAGCTGAGCCTCGGGCAGAAAGGGCATCGGCGGGCTGGCACATGTGCGGTTGTCGGCCAGTAACTTGGTTCCGTGCGTCAGAGGCAGCAGACATCTGCCAGCCGCTACGCCGCCGTTCGGGCTCGTCGGGCGTAGGGCCCTTCAAGACTGGTTGCGGCCGCTCGGGCTCGGCGCTTGAGCGGCGGCTCTGGCCCGAAGCAGTCATGCGCGGATCGGCTCCTCCGATGACCGCTCCGGCTTCGTGACCGGTCAGCGGTACGACGTCGCGGTCGCTGTGGCAGCCGAACGACCGGTGTGACCGCCCGCGAACCGGCACTGCCGACCCCTAGCGGAAGTGACCGCTGGTGCGGTCAATGCCAGCCGTGCGGAAGTTGCTGTCCTTCGCGAGCGCGGCCTCGATGCACAGTCAGCTTCACTGTGCGGTCCGTCCGGCCCCGTCGCACCGCCGGCCCGTACGTCCGCCCCAGGACGGTTTGTGGACCTTCCTTGGCCTCGCGGCATACGCGGTACGGTGATCACGCTGACGGTCTCTTGGACGGACCTGTCGCAGAGAACTGAGCAAAGCTCGCCGCCGCAAAGTCCACGAAAGCCCGCACGCGCGTGGCCATCTGGTGTCGCTGCGGATAGACCGCGTAGATGTCCGCATCCGGCGTGCTGTACTGCGGCAGTACCTGCACAAGCCGCCCGGTCTGCAGGTAGCGGGCGATGTCCCACTCGGCGCGCAGAAGAATGCCGTGGCCGTCCAGCGCCCATACGACCGCGATCTCACCATCGTTGGTGGTCAGGTTGCCGTGGATCCGCACCGACTCCTCATCAGCTTTGCGGCCACGGCCACCCGTGAGCCGCCAAACGCCGTACGCCTCTTCGCCCTGGCGGATGCCGATGCAGTTGTGCCGCTTCAGGTCGTTGGGTAACTTCGGCGTGCCGTGCTTGGCGAGGTAGCCGGGCGTCGCGCACAGCAATCTTCGGTTCGACGCCAGCCGACGGGCGATCACCCGACTGTCTGGCGGCGCCCCGAATCGGATGCACACGTCGAAAAGGTCCTCGGTCAGCGCTGGCGGGTTGACCGAGAGCTGAAGTCGTACCTCGACATCCGGGTACTTGCGTGCGAAGCGCGAGAGCAGCGGCGCGACGTGGCTGCGCCCGAAGCCCAGCGTCGCGTTGACGCGCAGCAACCCCTTCGGCACGTCCTTCGACGTACCGAGCAGCTGCGCCATGTCGTCGATCGCGCCCAGGATCCGGCGCGCATGCTCCAGGTAGAGCTCGCCCTCGGGCGTCAGGCTCATGCGCCGCGTCGTGCGGACCACCAGCGCAATGCCGAGCCGGGATTCCATCAGCGCCAGCCGCTTGCTGACGGCCGCAGTGCTGATGCGCAGTTCCCGGCCCGCCGCGCTGAGGCTGCCGGCCGAGGCCAGCACCGAGAAGAAGCCGAGGTCCGCCGGTTGGATGTCATTCGCCATGCCGAGATTGTTGAACTGAGGTTGACAATGCCTTGACTCTAGCGACGTTCAGCGACCCCGTCGCATTCCTACAGTGACGGCATCCACTCACCGTCACAAGGAGATCCGACGTGAAGACCTACCGCATCGCCACCGTCCCGGGGGACGGCATCGGCAAGGAAGTCGTGCCCGCCGGCCAGCAGGTGCTCGAGGCCATCGCCGCCGCCACCAAGGCGTTCAAGTTCGAGTTCGAGAACTTCGACTGGGGCGGCGACTACTACCGCCAGCACGGCGTGATGATGCCGGCTGACGGCCTGGACGCGCTGCGCGACAAGGACGCGATCCTGTTCGGCTCGGCCGGCGACCCCGACATCCCCGACCACATCACGTTGTGGGGTCTGCGCCTTAAGATCTGCCAGGGCTTCGACCAGTACGCCAACGTACGCCCGACGCGTATCCTGCCCGGCATCGATGGTCCACTGAAGCGCTGCAAGCCGGCCGACCTGAACTGGGTCATCGTGCGCGAGAACACCGAAGGTGAATACTCCGGCGTCGGCGGCCGGGTCCACCAGGGACATCCGATCGAGGCCGCCACCGACGTGTCGATCATGACCCGCGTCGGTGTTGAGCGCATCCTGCGCTTCGCGTTCCGCCTGGCGCAATCGCGTCCCCGCAAGCAGCTCACCGTCGTCACCAAGAGCAACGCCCAGCGCCACGCGATGGTGATGTGGGACCAGATCGCGCACGAGATCGCAGCCGAGTTCCCCGATGTCCACTGGGATCAGGAACTCGTCGACGCAATGACCGCGCGCATGGTCAACAAGCCCGCGACGCTGGACACGATCGTCGCGACCAACCTGCACGCCGACATCCTCAGCGACCTGGCCGCGGCGCTGGCCGGCAGCCTGGGCATCGCGCCGACCGGCAACATCGATCCCGAGCACCGCTACCCGTCGATGTTCGAGCCGATCCACGGCTCGGCCTTCGACATCATGGGCAAGGGTGTCGCCAACCCGATCGGCACCTTCTGGTCGGTCGTGATGCTGCTCGAGCACATCGGCGAGGCCGAGGCCGCCGCTCGCGTGATGCACGCGATCGAACAGGCGACGGCCGACCCATCGCTGCACACCGGCGACCTGGGCGGCAAGTCGACCACCGCGCAGACCACCGCCGCCGTGTGCCGCCTGCTGGCGGCGCCGGAGGCAGCTGCCGCGCCGGTGCCGCATACCGTCGTGGCCGTCTAGACCCCGCCCTCGACGCCGACGGCCAAAGCCGTCGGCCGGTACCCATCACCGCTTCGGCGTGCCGCTGACCGTGCCCGCCGTGGCTGGGTCGCCCGCTCGGGCTGCCCGCGTTCACCCATTTCTGACCAGGAGACATCCATGAAGACGCTGTTCACCTCCGCCACCCTGACCCTGGCGTCATGCCTCTGGGCCGCTTCGGCATTCGCCGCCGAGCCGATCGTCATCAAGTTCAGCCACGTCGTCGCCGCCGACACCAACAAGGGCAAGACCGCCGAGTACTTCAAGCAGATCGTCGAGGAGCGCAGCAAGGGCGCGGTCAAGGTCGAGGTCTATCACAACTCGACGCTGTACAAGGACAAGGAAGAGATGGAGGCGCTGCAGCTCGGCGCCGTGCAGATGCTGGCGCCCACGCCCGGCAAGTTCGGCCCGCTGGGCGTGCGCGAATTCGAGGTGCTGGACCTGCCCTTCCTGTTCGACAACCTCGAAGAGGAGCATCGGGTCACGCAGGGGCCGGTCGGCAAGGCGCTGCTGAAGAAGCTGGAGCCCAAGGGCATCCTGGGTCTCGCGTTCTGGGACAACGGCTTCAAGGACTTCACCAGCAACAAGCCGCTGCGCGAGGTCACCGACTTCCGCGGCCAGAAGATCCGTATCCAGTCGTCCAAGGTCATCGAGGCGCAGATGCGCTCGGTCGGCGCGCTGCCGCAGGTGATGGCCTTCTCCGAGCTCTACACGGCACTGCAAACCGGCGTCGTCGACGGCCAGGAGAACCCGCCGAACGTGATCTACCCGTCCAAGCTGTACGAGGCGCAGAAATACCTGACAGTCTCGAACCACGCCTACCACGGCTACGCGGTGATCACCAACAAGAAGTTCTGGGAAGGCCTGCCGCCGGACACGCGAGCGATGCTGGAGCAGGCGCTGGCCGATGCGTCCAAGCACTTCAACGAGGCGGCCGAGAAGGAGAACCAGGAGGGTCTCGAGGCGATCCGCAAGTCCGGCCGCACCGAGATCATCACGCTGACGCCCGAGCAGCGCCGCGCCTGGAAGAAGGCGATGGTGAAGGTGCACGCGGAGATGGCCGACCGCGTCGGCAAGTCGACGATCGAAGCCATCTACAAGGAAACCGGCTTCGACCCGTCCAAACTCTGACGGCTCGGGCCCCGCAACCACACGACATGCTGCGCCCATCCGGGGCCTGAACGGTCCCGGCGAGCTGCCGCATGCCGACCATCCCAAGGAGACAAGCGGTGCTCAGGTTCCTAGACCACCTCGAGGAATGGCTCATCACCTTCCTCATCGGGGCCGCCACGCTGATCATCTTCGCGGCCGTGATCCACCGCTACGGCGCCGGCCTGCCGATCCCCGTCGTGCAGGACTGGCTGCTCGGCCTGAACTTCGGCTGGGCGCAGGAGCTGTGCATCATCATGTTCGTCTGGATGGCCAAGTTCGGGGCCGCCTACGGCGTCCGCACCGGCATCCACGTCGGCGTCGACGTGCTGATCAACATGTTCGACGAACGCCGGCGCGGCAAGTTCGTGGTGTTCGGGCTGCTCGCCGGCGCGCTGTTCACCGGCATCGTGGCGGTGCTCGGCGGCACCTTCGTGTGGGAGAACGGCGCGCACTACGCGATCTTCCACGCGCTGCACCTGCACACCGGCGACCTGCCCGAAGGTCCGATCACACCCGACCTGGAATGGCCGACCTGGGCCGTCTATTCGGCCATCCCGCTCGGCTCGTCGCTGATGTGCCTGCGCTTCCTGCAGGTGGCCTGGGCCTTCGTGCGGACCGGCCAGTTGCCGCATCACGATCACGGTCACGTCGACGGGCTCGACGAACAGTCCACGGGCGAATTCGATGCGCCCGGCAACGAGGACAAGGTCTATCGCATGGACGACAACCTGCACCCCAAACAGGGTGACGACGAGGAGGACCGGCCATGAGCGCCATCATCATCTTCGTGCTGCTGGTGGTGCTGATGCTCACCGGCATGCCGATCTCCATCTCGCTGGGTCTCACGGTCCTGTCGTTCCTGTTCTTCCTGACCCAGGTGCCGATCGAGTCGGTGGCGCTGAAGCTGTTCACCGGTATCGAGAAGTTCGAGATCATGGCTATCCCGTTCTTCATCCTGGCCGGCAACTTCCTCACCCACGGCGGGGTGGCCAAGCGGATGATCCGCTTCGCCACCTCGATGGTCGGGCACTGGTACGGGGGCCTCGGGCTGGGCGGCGTCGTCGCCTGCGCGCTGTTCGCCGCCGTCTCGGGCTCCAGCCCGGCCACGGTGGTGGCGATCGGGTCGATCCTGATGCCGGCGATGGTCAAGGCCGGCTTTCCGAAGCGCTTCGGCGCCGGCGTCATCACCACCTCGGGCGCGCTGGGCATCCTGATCCCGCCTTCGATCGTGATGGTGATGTACTCCGTGTCGACCAATACTTCGGTCGGCGCGCTGTTCATGGCCGGCGTGGTGCCGGGCATCGTGCTGGCGCTGATGCTGGGTCTGACGACCTGGTACCGCGCCCGCAAGGGCAACTTCCCCCGCCAGCCCAGGGCTAGTTGGGCCGAACGCTGGCAGGCGCTGCGGGAGTCGTTCTGGGGGCTGATGCTGATCGTCATCGTGATGGGCGGCATCTATTCGGGCGTCTTCACGCCCACGGAGGCCGCCGCGGTCAGCGCCGTGTGGGCCTTCATCGCCGCCGTGTTCATCTACCGCGACCTGGGTCTGAAGGATGTCCCGCGCGTGCTGCTGTCCTCGGCCAACATGAGCGCGATGCTGCTCTACATCATCACGAACGCGGTGCTGTTCTCGTTCCTGATGACGAGCGAGAACATCCCGCAGGCAATGGCCGACGGCATGATCGGCACCGGTGTCGGCGTCGTCGGCTTCCTGCTGATCGCCAACGTGCTGCTGCTGCTGGCGGGCAACTTCATGGAGCCGTCGGCGATCACGCTGATCCTGGCGCCGATCCTGTTCCCCATCGCGACCAAGCTGGGCATCGATCCGGTGCACTTCGGCATCCTGATGGTCGTGAACATGGAGGTCGGGATGTGCCACCCGCCGGTGGGCATCAACCTGTACGTGTCCTCCGGTATCACCAAGATGGGCATCACCGAGCTGACGGTGGCGGTCTGGCCGTGGCTGCTGACGATGCTGCTCTTCCTCGTCATCGTCACCTACTGGCCGCCGCTGTCGCTGTGGCTGCCGAAGATGCTGGGCGTGCTGTGAGTCCGGAAGCGCGATCATGAACGCCTTCGAGATCCGCCGGCTGCTGCGCGCCATGCTGGACGCAGCGATCGCGGCGGCCCAGCCCACACTGTGCCTGCCGCCGCACCTGCCCGAACCGCCAAAGGGTCGCCTGGTGGTGATCGGCGCCGGCAAGGCCTCGGCGGCGATGGCCAAGGCGGTCGAGGACCACTGGCCGGGTCCGTTGACCGGCCTGGTGGTCACGCGATACGGGTACGCGGTGCCCTGCGAGCGCATCGAGATCGTCGAGGCGGCGCACCCGGTGCCCGACCGGGCCGGCGAGGATGCGGCCCGGCGCATGCTGCAGTTCGTCAGCGGGCTGACGGCCGACGACGTGGTGCTGTGCCTGATCTCGGGCGGCGGATCCTCGCTGCTCCCGCTGGCCCAGCCCGGCCTGACGCTGCCCGACAAGCAGGCCCTGAGCCGCGCCCTGCTGGCCAGCGGCGCCAGCATCGGCGAGATGAACTGCGTGCGCCGGCACCTGTCGGCCATCAAGGGCGGGCGGCTCGCCGCGGCCTGCCACCCGGCGCGCGTGATCAACCTGCTGCTGTCCGACGTCCCGGGCGACGATCCGATCGATATCGCCTCCGGGCCAACGGTGCCGGACCCGACCACCTGCGCCGATGCACTGGAAATCCTGCAGCGCTACGGAGTCGAGGTGTCACCGCGCGCGCTCGAGCTGCTCCGGACCGGCGAGAGCGAGTCGCTCAAGCCCGGCGACCCGCGCCTGCCGCCGATCGAGACCCGCTTCATCGCCACGCCGCAGATGGCCCTGGAGGCCGCCGCCCGCGTGGCCCGCGACGCAGGCCTGGCCGTGCACCTGCTCGGCGACGCCATCGAAGGCGAGGCGCGGGACGTCGGCCGGACCCTGGCCGGCATCACCTTGCAGATTGCCCGCCGGGCGCAACCGTTCTCGCCCCCATGCGTGCTGCTCTCCGGTGGCGAGACGACGGTGACGGTGCGTGGCCAGGGGCGTGGCGGGCGCAATGTCGAGTTCCTGCTGTCGCTGGCCATCGCGCTGCGCGGCGAGCCGGGCGTGCATGCGCTGGCAGCCGACACCGACGGCGTCGACGGCCAGGAGGAAATCGCCGGTGCGGTAGCAACTCCCGACACGCTGTCGCGCGCCTGGGCGCGCGGCCTGAACCCGCGCCGGTGCCTGGACGACAACGACGGGCACGGCTTCTTCGAGGCCTTAGGCGACTCGGTAGTGACCGGTCCGACGCTGACCAACGTGAACGACTTCCGCGCCATCCTCGTCACCGGAGAGTCCGGCTAGACGGTCCGCTATCGCAAGACTCACAGGATCCAAGAGATGCCTCCCAACAAGCAAACCAAGATCGTGGCCACGCTGGGCCCGTCGAGCACCGACCGGGCGACCATCCAGGCCCTCTTCGAGGCCGGCGCCAACGTGTTCCGGCTGAACTTCAGTCACGGGACGCACGAGGACCATGCGAAGCGGCTGACGCTGATCCGCGAGATCGAGCGCGAGCTCGATCACCCCATCGGCGTGCTGCTCGACCTGCAGGGACCGAAGCTGCGCATTGGCGCCTTTGCCGGTGGTCCGGTGCAGCTCGAGCCCGGCGCGGTGTTCCGGCTCGATCTGGACGAGAGCCAGCCCGGCAGCGCGCAGCGCGTGCTGCTGCCCCACCCGGAGATCTTCAAGGCACTCGAAGCGGGGATCGACCTGCTGCTCGACGACGGCCGTGTGCGGCTTCGCGTTGAAGCCTGCGGCCCCGATTTCGCCGAGACGCGGGTGATCGACGGCGGCGCGTTGTCGGACCGCAAAGGCGTCAGCGTGCCGGATGCCGTGCTGCCGATGTCGGCGCTGACCGAGAAGGACCGCCGCGACCTGGCCTTCGGACTGAAGCTGGGCGTCGACTGGGTGGCGCTGTCGTTCGTGCAGCGCCCGGAGGACATCGTCGAGCTCCGCGGTATGGTCGATGGTCAGGCGAGCATCGTCGCCAAGCTAGAGAAGCCGGCCGCGATCGCCGCGCTCGACGCGATCGTCGCCGAGACCGACGCCGTGATGGTTGCGCGAGGCGACCTGGGCGTCGAGATGCCGGCCGAGCAGGTGCCGGCGATCCAGAAGCGCATCGTCAACGCATGCCGGCGTGCCGGCAAGCCGGTCATCGTCGCCACACAGATGCTCGAGTCGATGGTCGGCGCGCCCGTACCCACGCGCGCCGAGGCTTCCGATGTGGCGACCGCCGTCTACGAAGGCGCGGATGCGGTGATGCTGTCGGCGGAGTCGGCCTCGGGCCGTTACCCGGTGGAGGCGGTGCGCATGATGGGCCGCATCATCCGCCACACCGAACAAGATCCGCACTACCGGGCCGGCATCGACGCGTCGCGCTCGAATCCGTCGTCCAACGCCGCCGACGCGATCGGCTTCGCGATGCGTCACGTCACCGACCTGCTGAAGGCCGCGGCCAACGTGGCCTACACGAGCTCGGGCTACTCGGCGCTGCGCATGGCGCGCGAGCGGCCGGCCGCACCGATCATCGGCATGACGCCGCGGCTGGCCGTCGCGCGCCGACTGTCGCTGGTCTGGGGTGTGCACGCCGTGCTGTGCCACGACGTCGACAGCGTCACCGAAATCTCGGACCTGGCCAGCGTCACCGCACGGCGCGGCGGATTTGGCGCACCTGGGGAGACGATCCTCGTTTCGGCCGGCATGCCCTTCGGCGTGTCCGGCACGACCAACCTGCTGCGCATCGCGCAGATCCATTGAGGGGCTGGCGATGTCGACCATCAGCCAAGTGAAGGGGTTCGAGATCCTGGACTCGCGCGGCAACCCGACGGTTGCTGCGGAAGTCACGCTCGCCGACGGATCGAGTGGCTTCGCCGCCGCGCCGTCGGGCGCGTCGACCGGCGCCCGCGAGGCGATCGAGTTGCGCGACGGCGATGCCGGTCGCTACGGGGGCAAGGGTGTGACTCGCGCTGTCGGTCACGTCAGCGGCGAAATCGCCAAGGCGCTGGTGGGCCGGGACGCCGGCGACCAGGCGGCGCTGGACAGCACGATGATCGAGCTCGACGGGACGCCGAGCAAGGCCCGCCTGGGCGCCAACGCCATCCTGGCCGTCTCGCTGGCGGCGGCCAAGGCGAGCGCCAACGCGGCCGGGCTCCCGCTGTACGCGCATCTGGCCGCGGGCCGCGCGCCGCGGCTGCCCCTGCCGATGATGAACATTCTCAACGGTGGCGCCCATGCCGACAACAGCGTCGATGTCCAGGAGTTCATGATCGTGCCGCTGGGGGCGCCGAGCTTTGCCGAGTGCCTGCGCTGGGGCGTCGAGGTGTTCCACGCGCTGAAGGCTTTGCTCAAGGCCAAGGGGCTCGCGACCAGCGTGGGCGACGAGGGCGGCTTCGCGCCGGACCTGCCGTCGAACGATGCGGCGATCGAGCTGATCCTCGAGGCCATTGCGGGCGCGGGCTTCGAGGCCGGACGCGACATCGCGCTGGCGGTCGATGTTGCCAGCTCGGAGTTCCACGACAAGGGGGTCTACACGCTGGCCTCCGAGGGCCGCCGGTTCGACCGCGGCCAGTTTGTCGACTACCTGGCGCGCTGGGTCCGCGACTACCCCATCCTCAGTATCGAGGACGGCATGGCCGAGGACGACTGGGAGGGGTGGCGGTTGCTCACCAAGCGGCTGGGCGATCAGGTGCAGCTCGTCGGCGACGATCTATTCGTCACGAACACGACCCTCCTGCGCCGCGGCGTCGACCAGGGTGCCGGAAATGCCATCCTGATCAAGCCCAACCAGATCGGCACGCTCAGCGAGACCGTTGCGGCGATCGACATGGCCGAGACCGCAGGCTTCGCCGCCGTCGTCTCGCACCGGTCAGGGGAGACGGAGGACACGACGATCGCGGACCTGAGCGTCTGCACGACGGCCACGCAGATCAAGACCGGTTCACTGTGCCGCGCGGACCGGACCGCCAAGTACAACCGCCTGCTGCTCATCGAAGCGGCGCTGGGACTGCAGGCCCGGTTTGCAGGCCGTGCTGCCCTGCGCGTATCGAATCGCGCGGTCTCCGGCTGATCCACGGGCTCGAGTGGCCGGTGAGGACAGTGGAGCTGCCATCCGACCTTCAGGCCCTCAAAGGGCCGGTTCCGGTCGCGGCTGTCGCTTGTCCGCCAAGCTTGAGGGACAGTACCCCGTCTTGAGCAAGGTAGTGGGCCGTGCCCGGCCAAGGTCAGCTGATGGCCGAGACTGCCAGTTGGACCCAGCACCCGAAAGCTGACCTCCGCTTTGGCCACCCCGCCTAGCGAGCCGGGTGGTCAGTGGTCTGGTTGTCAGATCTCAGTCTGCTCGGAGATCTCCAGAGCGTCATCCACCTCGATACCGAGGTACCTGACGGTCGACTCTAGCTTGTAGTGACCCAGTAGCAACTGGACAGCACGCAGGTTCTT
>MEGM01000081.1:0-18635 GCA_001725505.1 Rubrivivax sp. SCN 70-15
CAGCCTGGCTGAACCGCGCCGGAGCGTGCCGCGGCGCGCATCCGGTTTCAATTTGGCGCGGATTGTCTCGCGCTTTCAGCGCAGGTCGGCAGGGTGGAAATGCGCATTCCTCACGCCAGCAGGCCGCCGCCGCGGCCGCTGCGCTCGGCTGCGCCACTGGCCGCGTAGACGCCGCCGGACAGGCCGGGCAGCAGCACGTCGATCGCGCGGTCGAGCGACGCGGTCGCGCGCGCGAGGGCCTCGCGCTGCGCCGCGACCTGGCCGCTGGCCACGGCCAGGCGCTGGCGCAGCGAGGGCGGCACGCCGCCGTTGCGCGCGGCGCGGCTGAAGTGGTCGATCGCGGCGGCGAGCGCGCGGTGCAGCTCACCGGCCTCGGACTCGATGCCGCTCGCGTCGTTGCGCGCGAGCGCGGCGCCGAGCGCGACGAGGCGGTCCTCGACGGCGGCGAGCGGGGGTTCCAGTTCGGCGGCGCAGCGCAGCGCCTGCAGTTCGGCAGCGGTGTTCAGCATGGACTGCGGCAGGATCTCAACCGCTGGTCTTGCCGAGCAGTTCCTGTGCGTTCGCGATCAGCTTGTCGGCGATCGCTTCCGGGTGAACCTCGAACTTGCCGTCGCGGATCGCCTGCGCGATGCGCTGCACCTTCTCGCTGTCGAACGGGCCGTCGGCGCCCTTCGTCGAGACGCCGGCCGCGGCCGACGACAGCGCGACCTGCGCGCTCGGCTCGCTCGCCGCGGCGCCCGGGGCGGCCGCCTTGCGCTCGCTCGCGACGGGCGTCGCGACGGGCTGGGACTCGAGAGAACCGATCTTCATGTTGGGCTCCTGCCGGGACGGCACGGGTGAACCATCCCCTTTGACATGTACGCTGTATCGGACGAGGGCGGAGGGAACTTTAGGCCCGCGCGGGACATTTTCGCGCAGCCCCCCGAACCGCGGGGGGTCGGCGCCGCGGCCTTCACAGCGCGACCTCGATGCGGCGCTCTCCGATGGGCTGGCCGGCGACGATGCGGCCAGTGTCGGTGCGCACGCGCGCGACCTGGCCCTCGATGCCGTTGCTTAGCGCCTGGCCTTCGCCGACGACCGAGAAGCCGCGCCCCTGCGCGACGACGCGCACCGTGTCGCCGGCGGCGAACCACTGGCGCGGGCGCAGGTTGGACAGGCGCAGCGCCTCGCCGGCAGCGAGCGGACGCGCGAGCGTGCGGCCGACCAGCGCGGCGGCCTGCACCTGCGGCGGCGAGGTCTCCTCGGCCCAGTCGATCTCGGCCGGGCGCAGCTGGCCTGCCTCGAGCACGGTGCCGGCCGGCAGCGGCGCGGCGGCGACCAGCCCGGGCGCGAACACGTGCACGGTGAGTGGGAAGAAGATGTTCCAGGCCACCGGCCCGCCGCTGCAGCGCAGCCCAATGCGCGTGCGGCCCCAGGCCGGCACGGCCGGCGGCAGGTAGGGCTCGATGCGCGCGCAGGCGGCCAGGTGCAGGCGCGGGTCGAGTTGGCCCGGCGTGACCGCGATACGCGCGCCGGCCGGCGCCGTCGCCAGCGCGGCCTGGCGCGCGAGCGGACGCCGGCAATCCGTTCACGGCGGCGATCGCCTGCGCCGATCCGCTCGCGGCGGCGGCCGGGTCTGCCGGCAGCGCGCTGCTGGCAGCGGCCGACGCGCCGGCCAGCGCCAGGCCGGCGAGCCATGAGCAGAGGGTTCGAGGACGGAGGTTCACGACCGTCAATGTAACGGTCGGTCAGCACCGCGGGGGTCGGAAATGGACCGCCGGACACCCGCTGTTCTGCGCTTAAGTTCGCGCCGGCGCTGCCCAGAATCGGCGCCATGATCGAACGCCTGACCTCAGCACTGGACTTCCAGGCCAAGGCGCTCGTCCTGCGGGCCGAGCGTCAGCGGCTGATCGCGAGCAACATCGCGAACGCGGACACGCCGGGCTACGTCTCGCGCGACTTCGATTTCGCGCAGGCCCTGCGCAGCGCCACCGCCGGCAGCCCGGCACCGGGCGGCGGCGCCGATTCGAATGCGCTGGGTGCGCCGATCGCCGGCGACCTGCTCGCCGACAGCCCGGCCGGCGACGCCGCCGCGCCGCGACTGCAGTACGCGACGCCGAGCCAGACCAACCTCGACCGCAACACGGTCGACATGGACCGCGAGCGCGCCGCGTTCGCCGACAACGCGCTGAAGTACGAATCCACGCTGACCTTCATCAATTCAGGCGTGCGCTGGATGGTCGACGCAATGAAGAGCCCGAGCCAGGGCTGACACGACTAAGGAACCGCCATGGGCATGCTCAGCATCTTCGACGTCTCGGGCAGCGCGGTCAGCGCGCAGAGCCAGCGCCTCAACGTCGTCGCGTCGAACCTGGCCAATGCCGACACGGTGGCCGGCCCGGACGGCAAGGCCTACAAGGCGCGCGAGGTCGTGTTCCAGACCGTGCTGATGGGCGCGGGCGGAGCGGGCGGCGCGAGCGCGGCCGACGCCGGCGTGCGCGTCTCGACGATCACCGAGGACCAGACGCCGGGCCGGCGCCTGCTCGACCCGAAGAACCCGGCCGCGGACGCCGACGGCTACGTGACCTACAGCAACGTGAACCCGGTCGAGGAGATGGTCAACATGATCTCGGCCTCGCGTTCGTACCAGGACAACATCGAAGTGATGAACACCGCCAAGAGCCTGCTGCAGAAGACGCTGCAGCTCGGCAGCTGACCCCGAGGCCCCCATGAGCAGCACCATCGATCCCCTCGCCGCGCTGAGCGCGAGCAGCAGCTCGTCGAGCGCGGCCGCGGCCGGCGCCGGCACGGCCGGCAGCGCGCAGAACTTCCTGACGATGCTGGTCACGCAGATGCAGAACCAGGATCCGCTCAACCCGATGGACAACGCGCAGATCACGAGCCAGCTCGCGCAGATCAACACCGTCACCGGCATCAACACGCTGAACACGACGGTGCAGGGGCTGAACACGCAGTTCGTCCAGATGCAGGCGCTGCAGGGCGCGTCGCTGGTCGGCCACGACGTCACGGTGCAGGGCAACAAGCTGGCGATCGCGAACGGCAGCGGCGTCGGCGGCTTCGACCTCGCGAGCGCCGCCGACAAGGTCAGCGTCGACGTGCTCGACGCGTCGGGCCGCGTCGCCGACACGCTGCAGTTCGGCGCGCTGTCCAGCGGCAAGCACAGCTTCGCCTGGCCGGCGGGCAGCGTCGCCGACGGCAGCGCCTACACCTTCCGCGTCAACGCCAGCGCCGGCGCCGCCGCGGTCACCAGCACCGCCCTGATGCGCGACCGCGTCGACGCGGTCAGCACCAGCGGCAACACGCTGAACCTCGAACTCGACCAATCGGGCAGCGTGCCCTACAGCGCCGTCGTGGCGTTCAACTGAAGGATCCCCCATGAGCTTCCAACAAGCCCTCTCGGGCCTGAACGCCTCCAGCAAGGATCTGGACGTGATCGGCAACAACATCGCGAACGCGAACACCTACGGCGCGAAATCCTCGCGCGCCGAGTTCGCCGACATGTACGCCAACGCGCTCAGCGGCGGCGGCACGAGCAGCATCGGCATCGGCACGACGCTGGCCGCGGTGGCGCAGCAGTTCACGCAGGGCAACATCACGTCGACCGGCAACGCGATGGACCTGGCGATCAACGGCGCCGGCTTCTTCCAGGTCAGCAACGGCTCGGGCCCGCCGCTGTACACGCGCAACGGCCAGTTCCACGTCGACAGCAAGGGCTACATCGTCAACGACCAGGCGCAGCAGCTGATGGGCTACCCGGCCGACAGCACCGGCAAGATCCTGCCCGGCACCGCGCAGGCGATCCAGCTGCCGACCGCCGGCATCGCGCCGAACCCGACGAGCAAGGTCAGCGTCGAGATGAACCTCGATTCGCGCTCGGCGGTGACCGCTCCGGCCGCCGGCGTCGTGCCGCAGATCGACTTCACCAATCCGAGCACCTACAACAACGCGACCTCGCTGACCGTCTACGACGCGAAGGGCCAGAACATCGCGCTGAGCTACTACTTCCAGAAGGCCGGCGTCGACCAGTGGAACGTCTACGCGACCGCGAACGGCCTGCCGGTGAACGGCACCGCGGCGGCGCCGCTGCCGCTGACCACGACGCCGATCAGCTTCCTCGCCGACGGCAGCGCGCCGAGCAGCAGCGTCTCGGCGCTGCCGATCACGCTGTCGGGTACGCTGACGAGCGCGACCGGCGCGACCATCGTCACGCCGATGACCTTCGACCTCTCGCTCGCCGGCGCGACGCAGTACGGCTCGAGCTTCGGCGTCACCAACATGACGCAGGACGGCTATGCGCCGGGCCAGCTCTCGAGCATCGCGATCTCCGGCGACGGCACCGTGATGGCGAGCTACAGCAACGGCCAGAGCAAGCCCGCCGCGCAGCTCGAGCTGGCCAACTTCCGCAACCCGCAGGGGCTGCAGGCGATGGGCGGAAACGCCTGGAGCAGCACGCACGCTTCGGGCGACCCGGTGGTCGGCGTGCCCGGCGCCGGCAACATGGGCGTGCTGCAGGCCGGTGCGCTCGAGGAATCGAACGTCGACCTGACCGGCGAGCTGGTCAAGATGATCACCGCGCAGCGCACCTACCAGGCGAACGCGCAGACGATCAAGACCCAGGACCAGGTCATGCAGACGCTGGTCAACCTGCGCTGACGCGGAGCGCTGAATGGACCGCCTGATCTACCTCGCGATGAGCGGCGCGACGGCCGCGATGCAGCGCCAGGACGTGCTCGCGAACAACCTCGCGAACGTCTCGACGAACGGCTTTCGCGCCCAGATCCAGGCCTTTCGCGCGGTGCCGGTGCAGGGCAGCGGCGCGAGCACACGCGTCTATGCGCTCGAGTCGTCGGTCGGCTACGACGCGCAGTCGGGCCCGGTGTCCAGCACCGGCCGGCCGCTCGACGTCGCGATGCAGGGCAACGCCTGGCTCGCGGTGCAGTCGCTCGACGGCACCGAGGCCTACACCCGCGCCGGCGCGCTGCAGACCGACGCCGACGGCCAGCTCGTCACCAACGCCGGGCTGCCGGTGCTGGGCGACGGAGGCCCGATCACGCTGCCGGCGAACGCCGCGGTCGAGATCGCCGCCGACGGCACGATCACCGCGCAGGTCGGCACGAACAAGCCGCAGCAGGTCGGCCGGCTCAAGCTCGTCACGCCCGACGCGCCGCTGACGCGCGGCACCGACGGCCTGTTCCGCGCGTCCGGCGGCGACCTGAGCGCCGACCCGAACGCGCGCGTGCAGAGCGGCGCGCTCGAAGGCTCGAACGTGAGTCCGGTCGAATCGATGGTCGCGATGATCAGCGCGGCGCGTCAGTTCGAGCAGCAGATGAAGCTGCTGCAGAACGCGCAGACGCAGGAACAGACGGCGGCGAAGCTGCTCGCGCCCTAGCGTCGGCGTCGGCGTCGGCGTCGGTCCGGCGGCGCAGCCGCGGCGCCACCATCGGCACCGTCAGCATCGTGCTGGCCACCGCCATCAGCAGCAGCGCGGTGAAGCTGCCCGCGCTGATGATCCGCTTGTCGAGCAGGATGTTCGAGAACACGATCATGATCAGCGCCTTGGTCTGCAGCAGCCAGCCGACGAGCAGACTCTCGCCGGCGCGCCAGCCGAGCAGCCGGCCGGCGATGCCGACCCCGGCGAGCTTGCCGGCGACCGACGCGCCGAGCAGCAGCGCGGCGACCAGCAGCACGCTCGTGCCGCCCAGCGTCCAGGCGGTCTTCAGCCCGGTGCTCAGGAAGAACACCGGCATCAGCACGAGCAGCACGTGCTGGCGCAGCCGGTCCATCGCCTCCTGGCCGAACCATTCGGCGTCGAGCACCGCGCCGGCGAGGAAGGCACCGACCATGAAATGCAGCCCCGACCAGTCGGCGCCGAAGCCGCACAGCGCGAGCCAGATCACGCCGACGAACCAGCGGTCGCGCTCGGGCAGCCGGCGCATCAGCCGGCGCAGCGCCCAGGCGGCGAGCGCGAACGCGAGCAGGAAGGTGGCCTGGCGGCCGACGCGCTCCCAGTCGAGCAGGATCAGCGCGAGCACGCCCCAGATCGCGACGTCGTCCAGGCTCGCGTAGCGCAGGATGCGCTGGCCGATCGGCTGGCGCAGGATCTCGAGCTTTTCCATGAACAGGATCAGGATCGGCAGCGCCGTCACCGCGCACGACATGCCCACGCCGAGCACGAACTGCCACGGCGCTGCCGCCGGCCCGGCCCAGCCCGGCCGGCCGACGATGAGCAGCGCCGCCGCACAGCCGAAGGCCAGTGGCGTGCCGAGCGCGAGCGCGGCGGTGGTCGCGACGTCGCGCCGCTCGCGCCACGCGGCCTTCAGGTCGAGCTCGATGCCGGCGATCCAGACGAACAGCATCACCGCCCAGGCGGCGATGCCGTTCAGCGCCTGTACGACGACGGGGTCGAAGACGCGTGCGTAGAAGGCCGGGAAGGCCCGGCCGAGCAGCCCGGGGCCGAGCACGATGCCGGCGATGATCTGGACGACGACCAGCGGCGCCCAGTACTCGGTGCGCGCGAGCCGCCAGACGAGGTAGGGCGCGGCGAAGATGATCGTCATCGCGAGCAGGAACAGCTCGGTGGTGGAGATCGTCGGCGGCATGGCGTCGGCGGTGGTCGCGGCGCGCGCATCGTAGTCGACGCGCACGCGGCGCTGGCGGAGAAAGCGGCCCAAGCGCCCGCTATTCAGCGCCTCGCACCCCTTCAGTCCACGCCAAGATCGGCGCGTTCATCGAAAAAAGGGGCCCACCCATGATGCGTTCGCTGTGGATCGCCAAGACCGGCATGGAGGGTCAGCAGACCAAGCTCGACTCGATCGCCAACAACCTGGCCAACACCGGCACCAACGGGTTCAAGAGCAGCGGCGTCGTGTTCGAGGACCTGATGTACCAGAACCTGCGCCAGGCCGGCGCGGCGAGCTCGGGCCAGACCGCGCTGCCGATCGGGCTGCAGGTCGGGCTGGGCGTGCGCGCCGCCGGCACGACGCGCAACTTCGCGCAGGGCAACCTGCAGCAGACCGGCAACAACTACGACCTCGCGATCAAGGGCAACGGCTTCTTCCAGGTCCAGATGCCCGACGGCAGCACCGGCTACACGCGCGACGGCAGCTTCCAGGTCGACGCGAACGGCCAGCTCGTCACGAACCAGGGCTACGTCGTCCAGCCGGGCATCACGATTCCGGCGAACGCGCTCAGCGTGACGATCGCGCAGGACGGCACGGTCCAGGTCACGACGCCGGGCAGCACCGCCGCGCCGCAGACGGTGGGCCAGCTGCAGCTCGCGAGCTTCACGAACCCGGCCGGGCTCGAGGCGCGCGGGCAGAACCTGTTCGTCGAGACCGCCGCGTCGGGCAGCCCGAATGCCGGCACGCCCAACAGCAACGGGCTGGGCGCTCTGCAGCAGGGCTTCGTCGAGGGCAGCAACGTCAACGTCGTCGAGGAGCTGGTGTCGATGATCTCGACCCAGCGCGCCTACGAACTGAACTCGAAGGCGATCACGACTTCGGACCAGATGCTGCAGCGGCTGAGCCAGCTCTGAGCCGCGGGGCCCGCATGTTGAACCGCCTGCTCATGACGCTTGCCGCGCTGCTGCTCGGCGGCTGCGCGTCGCTCTACCCGCGCGTCGAGGTCGACGACCCGCCGCCGGTGCCGATGACCGCGCCCGCGCCGCCGCCGCCCGCCGACGGCTCGCTGTTCCAGGCCGCGAGCTACCGGCCGCTGTTCGAGGACCATCGCGCGCGCCTGGTCGGCGACACGCTGACGGTGCAGATCGTCGAGAAGGTCAGCGCGAGCCAGAGCTCGACGAGCTCGATCGACAAGAGCGGCTCGGTCACCGCGGGCATCACCGCGCTGCCGGGCATCGCGCCGAACTCGTTCGCGCGCGCCGGCGTCGGCGGCAGCTCGAGCAACACCTTCGCCGGCAAGGGTGCGACGACGAACGAGAACGACTTCACCGGCACCATCACCGTCGTCGTGCGCCAGGTGCTGCCCAACGGCAACCTCGTGATCGCGGGCGAGAAGCAGATCGGCGTCAACGCCAACGTCGACGTTCTGCGCTTCTCCGGCCTCGTCGACCCGCATTCGATCCAGCCCGGCAACATCGTCGCGAGCGCGCAGATCGCCAACGTCCGCCTCGAGCACCGCGGTCGCGGCGCGCAGGCCGACGCGCAGGCGGTCGGCTGGCTGGCACGCGTCTTCTTCAGCTTCCTGCCGATATGAACCCGAGCCTCGACCGTCTGCTCCGCTGGGCCGTGAGCCTGGCCTTCGTCGTCGCCAGCGCCGCCGTCTGGTGGCCGGTCGACGCGCGCGCCGCGCGCATCAAGGAGATCGCGTCGGTGCAGGGGATGCGCAGCAACGCGCTCGTCGGCTACGGCCTCGTCGTCGGCCTCGACGGCACCGGCGACCAGACGACGCAGACCCCGTTCACGACGCAGAGCCTGAACGCGATGCTGCAGCAGATGGGCGTCACCGTGCCGGCCGGCGCGGCGGCGCAGCTGCGCAACGTCGCCGCGGTGATGGTCACCGCCGAGCTGCCCGCGTTCGCGCGCCCGGGCCAGCCGATCGACGTCACGGTCTCGTCGATCGGCAACGCGAAGAGCCTGCGCGGCGGCACGCTGATCTCGACGCCGCTGAAGGGCGCCGACGGCAACATCTACGCGCTCGCCCAGGGCAACCTGCTCGTCGGCGGCGCCGGCGCGTCGGCGAACGGCTCGAAGGTCCAGATTAACCACCTCGCGGCCGGGCGCATCCCGGCCGGCGCCAGCGTCGAGCGCTCGGTGGCGACGCCGCTCGCGCTCGGCAACACCCTGCAGCTCGACCTCGATTCGGCCGACTTCGCCACCGCGCACGCGGTCGCCGAGGCGATCAACGCGGCCAAGGGCGCGGGCACCGCGGCCGCGGTCGACGGCCGCACCGTCCGGATGCAGGTGCCGCCCGGAAGCGACGCGCGCGTCGCCTTCCTCGCCGACATCGAGAACCTGCCGGTCACGCTGTCGCGGCCGGCCGCGCGCGTGGTGCTCAACGCGCGCACCGGCTCGGTCGTGATGAACGACGCCGTGACGATCGGCGCCTGCGCGGTCGCGCACGGCAGCCTGTCGGTGACGATCAGCACCACGCCCGGCGTGAGCCAGCCCGGCCCGCTGTCGCAGGGGCAGACCGTGCAGGCCGACAAGTCCGACATCTCGATCACGCAGCAGGGCGGCTCGCTGATCCAGATGGCCGCCGGCACCAAGCTCGCCGATGTCGTCAAGGCGCTGAACGCGCTCGGCGCGACGCCGATGGACCTGCTCGCGATCCTGCAGGCGATGAAGAGCGCCGGCGCGCTGAACGCCGAGATCGAGGTGATCTAGCGCGATGAGCAGCTCGCCCGCCAGTCTCAACCTCGACGGCAGCTCGCTCGTCGCGCTGCAGGCGCGCGCGGGCCGCGACCCCAAGGCCGCGGTGCGCGAGGCGGCCAAGCAGTTCGAGGCGCTGTTCATGAACGAGGTGCTCAAGAGCATGCGCGCGACGACGCTGTCGACCGGCCTGCTCGACGACGCCGGCACGAAGATGGGCACGCAGATGCTCGACCAGCAGTTCGCGACCCAGATGTCGGGCCTGCCCGGCGGGCTGTCGGACCTGATCGCCAGGCAGCTCGAGCGCAACATGGGGCTGGCGCCGGGGCCGATCCCGGCCACCGGCTCGGCGAACGACACGCCCGCGCCGCTGAGCGCGAAGCCGGTGCCGACCGCGATCCCGCAGGCCGGCGCCGCCGGCTTCGTGCAGCAGCACAGCGCCGAGGCGCAGGCCGCGGCCGCAGAGACCGGCATCCCGGCGGCGTTCATGGTCGCGCAGGCCGCGCACGAGACCGGCTGGGGGCGCAAGGAGATCCTCAACGCCGACGGCACGCCCTCGTACAACCTGTTCGGCATCAAGGCCGGTCCGGGCTGGAAGGGCCCGGTCGCCGAGGTCACGACGACCGAGTACGTGGCCGGCCAGCCGCACAAGGTGAGCGCGAAGTTCCGCGCCTATGGCAGTTACGCCGAGTCCTTCGCCGACTACGCACGGCTGATGAAGAACAGCCCGCGCTACCAGGGCGTCGTTGCCCAGGCGCAGGACGCGAGCGGCTTCGCCCAGGGGCTGCAGCGCGCCGGCTACGCCACCGACCCCGCCTATGCCGACAAGCTGACGCGGGTGATCAACACCACGCTGCGCCTGCAGCGCAGCCTGGCCTGAAGGCGCCCGACGCATGTCTGCCTCACTGCTGTCGGTCGGCCTGCGGGCGATGACCGCGAACTACACCGCGATCCAGACCACCAGCCACAACATCGCGAACGCGAACGTCGCCGGCTACTCGCGCCAGCAGGTGATGCTCGCGACCTCGCCCAGCCAGTACAGCGGCTCGGGCTTCATCGGCACCGGCGTCGACGTCGCGTCGGTGACGCGCGCGCACGACGACTTCCTGACCCACCAGGCGGCGACCGCGACCTCGCTCGCGGCCAGGGACAGCGCGCTGCAGGACCGGCTCACGCAGCTGCAGCAGGCGTTCCCGCTCGGCACCGGCGGCCTCGGCGACGCGACGAGCCAGTTCATGGCGGCGATGTCCGACCTGGCCTCGCAGCCCGGCGACAGCGCGACCCGGCAGACCGTGCTGTCGCAGGCGCAGAACCTGTCGAGCCAGTTCAACAACGCGTCGAGCCAGTTCGATTCGCTGCAGGCCGGCGTGACGCAGGACCTGAAGTCCATCGTTTCCGAGGTCAACGGGCTGGCACAGAGCATCGCGAAGGTGAACCAGCAGATCTCGGCCGCGAAGGGCCTGGGCCAGCCGCCGAACGACCTGCTCGACCAGCGCGACCAGCTCGTCGCCCAGCTGAGCCGGCATGTCCAGGTCAGCACCGTGATGGCCGACGACAACACGATGTCGGTGTTCATCGCCGGCGGCCAGAACCTGGTGCTCGGCGGACAGTCCGCGTCGCTGCAGATCACGCCCGACGCGCAGGACCCGTCGCGCTCGGCGCTGTCGATCGCGAGCGGCGGCAAGACGCCGGCGCTGGACCCGAACTCGCTCGGCGGCGGCGACATCGCCGGTCTGCTGCAGTTCCAGAACCACGACCTCGTCGACGCGCGCAACCTCGTCGGCCAGATGGCGGCGGCGGTCGCCGGTGCGGTGAACCACCAGCAGCTGCTCGGCGCGAACCTGCAGCCGCCGGCCGGCACGGTGCCGTCGCAGCCGATCTTCGCGATCGGCGCGCCGCAGGTCGTGCCGAACACGAACAACGCCAAGGACGCGAGCGGCAAGTACCTGGCCAAGGTCTCGCTCACCGTCACCGACCCGTCGGCGCTGCAGGCGAGCGACTACGAGCTGCGCGCCGACCCGAGCGGCGTGGCCGGCCAGTACCAGCTGACGCGGCTGTCGAACCCGCCGCAGGTGCGCACGATCGCCAGCGGCGACATCGTCGACGGGATGCGCATCGACATCGGCGTGCCCGCACCGAGCGCGACCGACCGCTTCCTGCTGCAGCCGGTCGGCCAGGCCGCGGCCGGCATGGGCGTGACGCTGCAGGACCCGATGGGCGTCGCGGCGGCGTCGCCGCTGATCGCCAGCACTGCGGCCGCGAACACCGGCACCGCGAGCGTCGGGTCGCTGACGATGCTGACCCAGCCGCCGCAGCCGGCGGCCACCGCGACCGTGACCTTCACCAACGACAGCGGCGCCTACACCTGGTCGCTCACCGACGCGAGCAACACCGTGCTGGCGTCGGGCACCGGCACCTGGCAGGCCGGCCAGGCGATCCCGACGCCGCCGACCGACATCAACGGCTTCGCGCTCCAGCTCGCCGGCGTGCCCAAGAGCGGCGACGTGATCACGGTCCAGCCGACGCCGGCGAGCGCGCTGTCCAGCAACAACGGCAACGCGCGCGCGCTCGCGTCGCTGCGCGATGCGACGCTGGTCGGGCAGAACCAGGCCAGCGACGGCACGCTCAGCGGCGGCTCGACCGCGACCGACGCCTACGCGTCGGCGATCGCGAACATCGGCGTGCGCGTGCAGAGCGCGAAGTCGGCCGCTTCGATCTCGAGCGCGGTCGCGACCCAGGCCAGCCAGGCCGCGAGCTCGACCTCGGGCGTCAACCTCGACGAGGAAGCCGCGCGCCTGATCCAGTACCAGCAGAGCTACCAGGCCGCGGCGAAGGTGCTGCAGATCGCGCAGAGCCTGTTCCAGACCGTGCTCACGACGATGGGCCCCTGAGGTAAGCCGCCATGATGCGCATCACCACGCTGAACTCCTTCCAGACCTCGGTCGACAACCTGCAGAAGCGCCAGCAGGACCTGTCCGACGCGCAGAACCGCCTCACCAGCGGCAAGCGCGTCCAGGTCGCGAGCGACGACCCGGTCGCCGCCGCGCAGGCCGAGCGCGCGCTCGCTGCGATGAGGAAGAGCGAATCCGACCAGCGCGCGCTCGACGTGAGCCAGAACGTGATGACGCAGACCGAGGCCGCGCTCGGCAACGCCGGCGACCTGATGCAGCAGGCGCGCAGCCTGGTCGTCAACGCCGGCAACGGCAGCTACAGCGACAGCGACCGCGCCGCGCTCGCGCAGCAGCTGCAGGCGCTGCGCGACCAGATGCTGACGGTCGCCAACAGCACCGACGGCGCCGGCACCTACCTGTTCGGCGGCCAGGGCAGCAACGTCGCGCCTTTCGTCGACGGCGCCGGCGGCGTCGGCTACGTCGGCACCGCGGGCAACAACAGCGTGCCGTCGACGCAGTCGCTGCCGACCTCGACCGACGGCAAGAGCATCTGGCTGCAGGCGCCGAACCCGGTCTCGGGACAGCCGGCGCTGTCGGCCTTCGACGTGCTCGACAAGGCGATCACTGCGCTGAAGACGCCGGGCCAGAGCAGCAGCCAGATCCAGCAGTCGGTGACGACGGCGCTGAACGGCATCGACGCGGTCGCCGGCAACCTGCTCGCGGCGCGTTCGGCGGCCGGTGCGGTGCTGAACCGGATGGACACGATGACGAACCAGATCTCGGCGAACAAGCTCGCGGCGCAGACGGCGCAGTCGAACGCGACCGATCTGGACATGGTGCAGGCGATTTCGGACTTCCAGAACCAGCAAACGGGCTACGATGCGGCGCTGAAGACCTACGGGTCGCTGCAGAAACTGTCGCTGTTCCAGTACATCAGCGTTTGAATGGAGCCCCGCAGGGGGCGCGGCGCCCGCCCGGCCCGTCCGGCGCGCGCCGAGCCGTCCTGACCGATCTATGCAAGAGCATCCCGTCCTGGCCCAGCTGACGCTGGGCTACAGCCCGATGATCGACCGCCAGCGCTCGGTGGTCGCGACCCGGCTCACGATCTTCCCCGAGCGCCCGGACGCGGTGCCCGACATCGGCGCGCTGCTCGCCGCGCTGGCCGAGGTCTGGCCCCCGGCGCCGGCCGAAGACGCCGTGCCGACCGAACTGTCGCTGAACCTGCGCCCGCTCGACCCGGCCAACGTCGCCGCGAGCGCCGGCGCCGGGCCGAAGGCGGCGCTGCCACCGGTGGCGCTGAACATCGCCAGCCGCGCTGATGGACGCCGCGCCCGGGCCGCACCTGATGATCGAGGTGCCGGCCTTCATGGCCGCCGACGCGCGCCATGCGCCGGCGCTGAAGGCGCTCGCCGCGGCCGGCAGCACGCTGCTGATCAAGGGGCGCCCGCTGGCCGAACTGCCGCGCGAGCTGCTGCCCTGCTTCGCCCGTTCGATCGTCGACGCCGGCGAGGACCGGCGCAGCGCCGCGGCCGCTGCGCCCGGCGCGCGCGCGATCGGCACCGTCGTCGCCGGCGTGCGCAGCCTGGCGGCGATGGACGCCGCGTTCCAGGCCGGCGCGGTCGCGACGCTGGGCTGGCCGATCGAGGACCCGCCGCCGCCGCCGAACGCGCGCAAGAGCGTGCCGCAGGACGTGCAGGTCGTTCTCGAGCTGATCAGCGGCGTCGACCGCGAGCTGCCGGTGCCGCGCCTCGAGGCGGTGCTGAAGAAGGACCCGACGCTCGCGTTCCGGCTGCTGCGCTACCTGAACTCGCCCGCGTTCGGGCTCACCGTCGAGATCAACTCGTTCGGCCACGCATTGATGATGCTCGGCTACCAGCGCCTGAAGCGCTGGCTCGCGCTGCTGCTCGCGTCCTCGGCCAAGGACAGCCACGCCAAGCCGATCATGTTCGCCGCGGTGCGGCGCGGACTGATGATGGAAGAGCTGGTGCGCAGCAACGGCGACGCCGAGATGCGCGGCGAGATGTTCATCTGTGGCGTGTTCTCGCTCCTCGACCGGTTGCTGCGCCAGCCCTTCGACGAGCTGCTCAAGAGCGTGCCGGTGCCCGACCGCGTGCAGCAGGCCCTGCTCGAGGACGCCGGGCCGTTCCAGCCCTACCTGGCGCTGGTGCGCGCGATCGAACAGGAGTCGCTGTTCGACATCCGCGAATGCGCCGAGCGCCTGTTCATGACGCCGGCCGAGGTGAACCGCGCGCTGCTCACCGCGCTGGCCGCGGCGCGCCAGCTCGATTGACGTGACGTCCGAGCTGGCCGCCGGCGCGCGCGAGTTGCTGGCGCTGCTCTGGGCCGCGCCGCAGCCGGCGACGCTGCAGGATGCGGGCTTCCGGCTCGTCGACGTCAACGACGCCTACCTCGGCCTCGTCGGCCGGCCGCGTGCCGCGCTGCTCGGGCGCGACCCGATCGAGCTGCACCCGCCCGAGGACCGCGAGAGCGACCTCGCCGCGCGCGGCGAGATCCTCGGCGCCGCGCCGGCGGGCCAGCCGTTGCCGACGCATCAGCACCGGCTCATCGACGCCGCCGGGCGCGAGCGCTGGGTCTCGGCCACGGTGCAGAACCTCGCCGCGCCCGGCCGGCCGCCGGCATGGCTGACGCTGCTGCAGGACCGCAGCGCCGAGCAGCAGGCGCGCGAGCTGGCGCGGCGCGCGCAGGACGAGCTGGTGCAGTGGTTCGAGCTCGCGCGCAACGGCATGCTGGTCTACGACGACAGCGGCCTGATCGTGCGCTCGAACCCGGCGTTCGAGGCCCTCGTCGAGCGCGTGCCGGTGCTGCTGTCCGAGGCCGGGCCCGAGCTGCAGGCGCTGCTCGGCTGGGAGCGCGGTGCGCCGCGCGCGACGCTGCTGCCGGGCGCGCCGGCGCTCGAATTCCAGGCCACGCTGCCGCTCGCGAGCGGGCGCCGCCGGCGCCTGGCCGCGCGCCTGTGCGGCATCGCCGGCGAGGCCGGGCAGCGCCGCGTGATGGCGGTCGTCGAGGACCGCAGCGCCGAGGACGAGCGCGACCTCGCGCAGCTCGAGATCGGCATGCTGATGGACACCGCGAGCATCGGCGTCGCGACCTACGACCCGGCGCGCGGCTGGCTCGTGCCGGCACCGGCCGCCGGCCGCGGCGCCGGCGATGCCCGCGCCGCGAAGACGCCGCGCGGCGGCGGGCTGCAGGGCATAGGCCGCGACCTCGTCGAGCCCGCGTCGCTGCCCGAGTACGAGCGGCTGCAGCGCGCGCTGCGCCGGGGCGAGCGCACCGAGGTCCGCTACGCGGTGCGCCACCCCGAGCTCGGCCAGCGCTGGCTGCTCACGCGCGTCGAGCCCGGCGCGCTCGCCGGCGGACGGCCGACGACCTCGGTCGTCACGCTCGACGTCACCGAGCAGGAGGGTGCGCAGCGCCGCAACGAGCAGCTGCTGCGCGAGCTGACGACGATCCTCGACGGCTCGACCGCCGGCATCGCCTACCTGCGCGGGCCGGTGCTGGTGCGCTGCAACCGGCGCTTCGAACGCATGCTCGGCTTCGCGCCGGGGGCGGCCGCCGGCGCCTCGCTGGCCGAGGTCTTCGGCCAGCGCGGGCAGAGCCTGCGCATCGCCGACGAGGCCGAGGCGGCGCTCGCCGCCGGGCGTCCGTTCGAGGCCGAAATCGAGGTCGGCGAGAGCGCCGGCCAGCCGGTCTGGTATTCGCTGTCGGTGCGCCGCGCCGAGCTGGCGCAGGACACGCCCGAGGCGGTCGCGGTGCTGACCGACATCTCGCGCCTGAAGTCGCAGCAGGCCGAGCTCGAGCGCCTGCTGCGCGAGCGCGAGCTGATGTTCAGCCTGTCCGACGTCGGCATCTGCTACCTGCGCGGCTCGCGCATCGAGCGCGCGAACCAGGCGATGGCGCGGCTGACCGGGTACGCGCCGCCCGAGCTGACGACGCTCGACGGCGCCGAGCTCTACGAGAGCGCGCGCGAATGCGTCGCCTTCGAGGCGCAGATCGCGCAGGGGCTGCGCCAGCAGGGCCGTTTCAGCGGCGAGCGCCGGCTGCGCCGGCGTGACGGCAGCCTGATCTGGGTCCAGGTCGCGGTGCGGCCGGTCGACCCCGATGCGCCCGAGGCCGACGTGATCTGCTCGTTCGTCGACATCGACGAGCGCCGGCGCGCGCGCGAGTCGCTCGCGGTCCAGGCCGAGCGCACGCGCGCGATCCTGAACTCGGTGCTGGTCGGCATCGTCACCGTCTCGAGCCACGGCATCGAGTGGATGAACCGCTCGGCGCGGCGCATGTTCGCCGGCGAGCTGGACGACTTCATCGGCGCGCAGATCGCGCAGGGGCTGCGCCAGCAGGGCCGTTTCAGCGGCGAGCCGATCGCGATCGTCGCGCCGCCCGACGTGCCCGACCACCCGCTGCGCCGCGCCGACTGGCTGCAGCGCCTCGTCGAGGGCCAGGCCGAGACCTTCGAGTGCCGGCTGCGCGGCCGCGACGGACGCGAGTTCTGGGTCGTCGGCAACGTCGTCGCGACCGGGGCCGCCGACGGGCCGGACCAGCTGACCTTCGCGCTGCTCGACATCGAGCGCCGGCGCCAGGCCGAGATCAACATCGTCCAGGCGCAGGCTTCGCTGCAGCGCGTGATCGAGACCGCGCCGCTGGCGATCGCGCTGTTCGACGCGAAGAGCCTGCGCGTGGTCCAGCTCAACCAGATGGCGGCGACCTTCTTCGCGCGCGCGCTCGATTCGGTGCTCGGCCGCACGCTGGACGAATGCTGTGCGCCGGCGAAGGCCGACGCGCTGCGCGGCTGGCTGCTCGCCGCGGCCACCGGCAGCGAGCTGCAGCGCCACGAATTGCGCGAGGACGCGGCCGAGCGCGCCGACGCCGCGCCCCGCGTCTGGGACACGCGGCTGGTGCCGCTCGCCGCCGCCGGCGGCGACGCCGCGCAGCTGCTGCTCGTCGCCAGCGACGTGACCGAACAGCGCGCCGCCGAGCAGGCGCGGCTGCAGGCGGCGATCGCGCAGCGCGAGGTGCTGGTGCGCGAGGTGCATCACCGGATCAAGAACAACCTGCAGGGCGTGGCCGGACTGCTGCAGCACAACGCGGCGCGCCACCCGGAGCTGGCGCCGGCGCTGTCCGAGGCGGTCGGCCAGGTGCAGGCGATCGCGCAGGTCTACGGGCTGCAGGTCGGCGCGAGCGGGCCGCTGCGCGTCGGGCCGGTGATCGAGGCGATCGCGCAGTCGGTGCAGCGCACCTTCGGCCGCACGATCGCGTTCGCCGGCAGCGAGGCGACCGCCGCGCTGCTGCTGCCGGAGGCCGAGGCGATCCCGATCGCGCTCATCGTCAACGAGCTGCTGACGAACGCGATCAAGCATTCGAGCGAAGGCGAGGTCGAATGCTCGGTTGCCGCCGAAGGCGACGGCGTATCGATCGAGATCGTCAACCGCGGCCGGCTGCCGCCGGGCTTCGACCTCGCGCAGGTGCGCAGCGGCGTTTCCGGGCTCGGACTGGTGCGCGCGCTGCTGCCACGGCGCAGCGCGACCCTCGGCCTCGAGCCGGCCGGCGACGACGGCGTGCGCGCGCGCATCGTGCTGCGCCCGCCCAGCGTCCGGCGAGAAGGCGCCGAGCCCGGGGCCATCGGCGAGAATGGGGCCTGACCCGGACCGGCCGGGACCCAGCAACACAGGCGGCGCTCGATGGCAGTCCAGGGCAAGATTCTCGTGGTCGACGACGACCGGCTCGTGCTGGCGACGGTGACGCATGGGCTGACCGAGGCCGGCTTCGAGGTCATCGACGCCGACAACGGCAGCGAGGCGATCCTGCTCGCGCGCGAGCACCGGCCCGACCTGGCGCTGCTCGACATCCGGATGGAAGGCAAGAGCGGCTTCGACGTCGCCGAGGTGCTGCGCGACAAGTACCGGATCCCGTTCATGTTCCTGTCCGCCTTCGCCGACGACGCGACGAAGACGCGCGTGCAGGAACTCGGCGCGGTCGCCTACCTGGTCAAGCCGCTCGAGGTGAACCGCATCGTTCCCACCGTCGAGGCCGCGCTGCAGCGGCTGCGCGGCGCCGCGGCACCGGCCGTGGCGCCGGCGCCAGTCGCCCCCGATCCGTTGGCGGATCCGGTGGCCATCGCCGTCGGCGCGCTGATGCACCGCCATTCGCTGGCGCGCGCGGACGCCTGGCAGCGGCTGCAACGCCTGGCCGCCGAGCAGGGCCTGAGCGTCGCGGCACAGGCCGAGCGCGTGCTCGCGGCGATCGAGGAACTCGCGCGCAGCTGAGACCAGTTCGCGATCGATCGTTGCGTTGATCAGTTGAATCCGCCGCCCCGTGCGGCCGTTCGTTCTGCCTGCCTACATAGGCGGGAGATCGAGCCGCCGGGGCGCGCTGCTCCGCTCATGTCCCCCGCGCCGGG